>NZ_JAVACL010000011.1:0-180380 GCF_032658145.1 Streptomyces sp. MK7 | reverse complement strand
ACACCGGCCTTCGCCATGCCCACCGCCGACGCAACGGGCTTCAACACCGCACAGAGGGCTTTGATCTCGGCCCTGCCAGTACCGCGGACGAAGATGACGCCACGGCGGCGCGCCTGGACCGACCGGCTTGATGCATTCCGATATAGGCATATGATGGCTGCCATGGCACGAGCAGCGACGACGTCGGACGCGTTCAACGCGATTGCCGAGCCGCAGCGCCGGGACATCCTGGCGCTGCTGCGGGCGGGTGAGCGGCCGGTGACCGACCTGGCCCAGGAGCTGGGGATGAGCCAGCCGCGGGCGTCCAAGCACCTGCGGGTGCTCCGGGAAGTGGGGCTGGTGCGGGTCCGCGGGGCGGGCAAGCAGCGCCTGTACGGCCTGGAAGCCCGCGGGCTGCGGCCGATCCACGAGTGGGTCGGCGGATTCGAGCGGTTCTGGAACGAGAGTTTCGACCGGCTGGACACCTACGTGCAGGACCTCAAGCAGACACGACAGGAGGAATGACCGATGGCAGGGACAAGGCGAGAAACGCGGGCGGAGCCGGCGGCGGCCGACCGGGAAATCGTGATCTCCCGGATCATCGACGCCCCGCGGGAGCTGGTGTTCGAGGCGTTCACCGAGGTCCGGCACCTGTCGCGGTGGTGGGGTCCGGAGCTGTTTTCAACTGCTGGCTATCCAAGTCGGGTAAGTGAGCGTAACCATCTATGAGCGAGTGTCGTTTGTCAGGGCATGAATCTCACGGAGTGGGCGAAGGCGCAGGGCGTGCATCCGCAGACCGCGTATCGCTGGTTCCGTGAGGGGACGCTGCCGGTACCGGCTCAGCGGGTCGGCCCGCGCACGATCCTGGTGAACGTGGAGGTGAACGCCGCGCCGGAAGCGGTCAGTGGGCTGGGCCTGTATGCCCGCGTCTCCTCCCACGACCAGAAAGCAGATCTTGAGCGGCAGATCGGCCGGCTGACCCGGTGGGCGGCCAGTGCGGGCGGCCGGGTAGTGCGGGTCGAATCCGAAATCGCATCCGGCATGAACGGGGCCCGTTCGAAAGCGAAGCGGCTGCTTGCCGATCCGGCAGTGACCACTGTGGTGGTCGAGCACAAGGACCGGCTTGGCCGGATGAACGTCGGACTCGTTGAGGCGGCCTTGTCCGCAACTGGGCGTCGCCTGGTCGTGCTCGATGACGGCGAGGTGAAGGACGACCTGGTGCGCGACATGGTGGAGGTGCTGACCTCGTTCTGCGCCCGCCTGTACGGGCGCCGGTCGGCGAAGAACCGTGCCCGCAAGGCCCTGGAGGCGGCCCGGAATGGCTGACCAGCGTAAGCCGCTGCGGACGATCGATCCGCCGTTCGTCGCCCTCGGGCGGTCCGGCGTCGCCATCCGTACCCGCCTCAAGCACCTGACCGTCGAGGACGAGAAGGTCTTGCGGGCAGTGGGCGCGCATCTCGGCTCGCTGGCATCGAAGGACCTGAAGCGGCGCTGCGCTGATGGCCTGGGCCACTCCACGGACACGTGGGCGGAGCGCAAACGATCCTTGACGCAGGAGTCGTTGTCGCGGTGGGCCGGAAGCATCACGAAGGCCACGCATGACCAGTGGGCGCTCTCCCGCCGTGCCCAGGTCGCGCACATCCAGTCCCTTGAGGCCGGTGTACGGACGATCGCTCACCGGTTGTCCCTGCCGGTGGGTGAGGGGGGCGGAAAGCGGACGCCGGGTGGCTACCGCACCCGTCAGGAGTGGTTCGCCAAGACGCGGCGGCTGCACCTGCTTGAGGAGCGGCTGATCCGGGAGCGGGCCGACCGCGAAGCCGGACGTGTCCGGGTGGCACGGGGCGGTAAAGGCTTGCTCAACACGCGGCACAACGTGGAGGCCGCCGGGCTGAGCGAGGACTCCTGGCGTGAGCGGTGGGAGGCTGAGCGCTGGTTCCTGGCCGCTGACGGAGAGTCCGGCAAGAGATTCGGGAACGAGACGATCCGCGTCACGCTGGGCGGCGAAGTCTCCCTCAAGCTGCCGGCCCCGCTGGCGCATCTGGCGAACGCTCCGCAGGGCCGGTACGTCCTCGTCGGCGCCGTGGCCTTCCACCACCGGGGCGATGAGTGGGCCGACCGCGTCTCGGCGAACCGGGCCGTGGCCTACCGCATCCACTACGACGTGGAGCGCGGACGCTGGTACCTGACCGCGTCGTCGACGATCCCGCCAACTCTGACCGTGTCCCTCGCCAAGGCCCGCAGCGGCGGCCTGATCGGCGTGGACACCAACGCCGATCACCTCGCCGCGTGGCGGCTCGACGCCCACGGCAACCCGTGCGGCGAACCCCGCCGCTTCTTCTACGACCTGTCCGGCAACGCCCAGCACCGGGACGCCCAGGTGAGGCACGCCCTCACCCGGCTCCTGCACTGGGCCGCGTCGCGTGGCCTGAGCATCGCGATCGAAGACCTCGACTTCCAGGTGGAGAAGACCCGGGAGAAGCACGGCCGCCGCAAGCGGTTCCGCAAGCTGATCTCCGGCATGCCCGTCTCCAGGCTGCGGGCCCGGCTCGTGGCCATGGCCGCTGAGCTGGGGATCACGATCGTTGCCGTCGACCCGGCCTACACCTCCCAGTGGGGCGCCCAGCACTGGCAGAAGCCCCTCACCAGCAAGACCAGGAAGACCACCCGACACGACGCAGCGAGTGTCGCGATCGGGCGACGCGCCCTCGGGCACCGCATCCGGCGACGGACGGCACCGCCCCCGCAGCACCAGAGAGATGCTGCGGGGCATCGGACCGCCCAGGCCGGCCGCGGCACCCGAGGACGTGAGGAAACCCGCCCCCGCATCCCCGGACCACGGACACGATCCGTGTTGCCGGATGCGGAGCGAACGCGGGCGACCAGCGCATCCAAAACCGTTCGGGACGCGCCAGTTACGCAGGATTGGGTCCAAGGCTCACTCCTGCTCACTGATTAGGAACGGTTCACCACCACCACGCGGTCCTTCGAGTTCCGCGAGGGCGGGGAGTGGGACTTCGTGCTGCACGGGCCGGACGGGACCGACTACTCCGAGTGGATCCGCTGGCTGCGGATCGCCCCGCCGGAGCGGATCGCGCTGCTGCACGGTGAGTTCCGCGACGACCCGAACGCCTTCGAGTCGGTGCTGACCTTCGCGCTGGACGGCGCGGCGACCCGGATCGTGATGCGCACGGTGTTCCCCACCGAGGAACTGCGCGACGAGGCAGTCGAGAAGTACCACGCGATCGAGGGCGGCCGGCAGACCCTGAGCAACCTGGCGGCCTACGTCAACGAACTCGCGCGGAAGGGGGCGGAGGGCTGATGGCCGGGAAGGTGTTCTTCCGCGTGTCGATGTCGCTGGACGGCTTCATCGCACCCGGGTCCGTGCCCGTTGACGACTTCCTCTTCGCGGCCGATAAGCAGGAGGACCCGGACGTTCGGCGCTGGATGACGCAGTGGACGGAACTGCAGCAGTGGATCTTCCCGCTGCGGTTCTTCCGGGAGGACCTGAGGTGAGGCCGGGCCGCCAGGCCGACAACAGATGGTAGGCGGCGCAGGCCAGGATGCCGCTCATCGAGGACAGGTCCCCGACCTCCTCGATGGCGGTGGCCGGCAGATGCACAACCGCCCCGATCGCGGCGGTGCCGGCCATCGGCGGTACCGGCCGGTCGGGGCGGCGCGTCTGCGGCTTCGCACGCGCGGCCCGCACTGGCTTCTTGCCGACCGGCACTCCGAGAAGCGGGTTGGCGTGGAGCGGTGCCGGCCGGTGCTCCGGGGGTGTCCGGCCACGGCTCGAGGGGACGCGCGGACGGTGACGATGCCCGTCGTCGGCGGCAGGGTCAGGGTGTAATCGAGGACGCTGTACGCGATTACCATCGGCGTATGAACGATCCGAATCCGGTCATCTGGTTGCGGCAGGAAAGAGGGGCGCGCGGACCGGCTCCCGCGTACAGCCGTGAGCGCATCGCCGAGGTGGCGATCGCGCTGGCGGACGCTGAGGGCATCGAGGCGGTGACGATGCGGCGCATCGCCAAGGAACTGGGCACCGGCGCGATGACGCTCTACCGGTATCTGCCGAACAAGGAAGACCTGTACGCCGTGGTGATCGACCAGGCCCTCGGCTTTGAGTCGCAGGAGCCGACCGGGGACGCCCGTGCGGATCTGGCCACGTTCGCCCGCCGGTACCGGGAGACGTTGCGCCGCCACTCCTGGCTTGCGCACGCCATGGCCGGCCGGCCGGTCATGGGCCCCAACATGCTCCGTGCCAACGAGCGCGACCTCGCGCTCGTCGACGGCCGCGGACTGAGCATCGACGACATGGTCCACGTCGTGAACCTGATCCGGCACTGGGTCACGGGTGCCAGCCAGGCCGAGACGGCGGAGCGGGAAGCGGCCTTGCGCTCCGGGGAGGATCGCAAGGCCTGGCAGGAGCGGATGGGGCCGTACGTGAGCGAACTGCTGGCCACCGGCCGCTTTCCGTACCTGGAGCGGTTGGTGCACGAGGCGCGGCACGGCGGCCACGACGAGCAGTTCGAGGCCGGCCTCGCCATCTTGCTGGACGGTGTCGAGGCCCGTTTCCCGGCCCTGTCCGGCCCCCCTGGGAACGAACCGATGGAGCGCTCCTGAGAACGGACTCCGCCGCACCCGCGCTGCGCGCGAACGACGGAAGTCAGGGCACAGGCCCAGAGTTTGTCCGTCCTCGGCCGCGTACGGCCGCGTTGAGGAGCCGCTCCGAGGCGCGGGTTCACAGGCCGGCGCGGGCGGAGCGCCGTACGGAGAGCGGGACGAACACCACCAGGAGGACCGCGGCCCACAGCAGGGTCGCGATCAGCGGGTGGGTGAGCGGCCAGGAGCCGTCCGGGGCAGGCACCCCTGGATTGCCGAACAGTTTCCGGCACGCGGCGACCGCGGCGCTGATCGGATTCCACTCGCAGATCACCCGCAGCCAGGCCGGCATGCCGTCCGTGGGCACGAACGCGTTGGACAGCATGCTGAGGGGCAGCGTGAGGGGTGACAGCGAGTCGGCCGTCTGCTCCGACGGGAGCAGCAGCCCCAGGTACGTACCGACCCAGGACATGGTGTAGCGGAAGAGGAGCAGGACACCGACCGCGGCCACGGCGCGGCCGAGGCCATCGTGCGCGCGCCAGCCGATGGCCAGCCCGCAGGCCAGCAGGATGACCAGTCCGAACAGTCCCGTGACGACGTCCGCGCCCGTCTGACCGAAGGGCACCGCCATGCGGGAGGTGGGCATCGAGCGCAGCCGGTCGGTCACCCCGCGGCTCTGATCGGCGGCGACGTCCACCATCGCCGAGGACAGCGCGAACATGCTGGTCATCACGAACAGGCCGGGCATGAGGTACTCGCGGTAGTTGCCGCCGCCCGGCACCTGGATGGCGCTGCCGAAGACGTAGCCGAAGAGGACGACCATGACCGCGGGCACCACCAGCATCGCGACGATGGTGCCGGGCTGATGCCGCAGTTGGAGGAGCTTGCGTTCGACCAGGGTGAGAGTGTCCGCCAGGACGATCATGCTGCCGCCTCCCGCTTCTCGCCCTGCTTGGCCTGTTCGTCGGTCCGCCGTCCCGCGGGCTTCTCCGCGGGGCGACCGGTGAGGGTGAGGAATACGTCGTCGAGGCTGGGCCTGCGGACTCCGACGTCCTGTATGGCCACCCCCGCTTCGTCGAGTTCGCGCACGATCTGCGGCACGGACGGTGCCTTGCCGTGCACGCCCGTGACGATGCGCAGATCTTGTGCCTGCGGCTCTCCTCCGGTCATCCGCTCGAGGACGGCCATGGCCTCCGCGAGGTCGTCCTGGCTTCCCACCTCGACATCGATGTGACTGCCGATCCGGCTCTTGAGCTGTGCCGGGGTGCCTTCCGCGATCACCTGCCCTCTGTCGATCACGGCCACGGCCGAGGCGAGTTGGTCGGCTTCCTCGAGGTACTGGGTGGTGAGCAGCACGGTCGTGCCGGCCGCGACCAACTCGCGCACGATGGCCCAGATCTCCAGGCGGCTGCGTGGGTCGAGCCCGGTGGTGGGCTCGTCCATGAAGAGGACGGACGGCGCGCGCAGCAGGCTGGCGATCAGGTCGATGCGCCGCCGCATACCGCCGGAGTAGGTGCTGACCAGCCGGTCGGCTGCCTCGGTGAGGTCGAACCGCTCCAGCAGTTCGTGGGCGCGCCGCCGGGCGCCAGACCGGCCCAGCCGGGCCAGTTGGCCGAAGACCCGCAGGTTCTCGCGGCCCGTCAGCTTTTCGTCCATGGCCGCGTGCTGCCCCGCCAGCCCGATGGCTTCGCGGACCTTGCCGGGGTGTTCTCTCACGTCGAAGCCGGCGACGGCGGCCCGCCCGGCCGTGGGGTGGGTCAGCGTGCTGAGAATCCGCACGGTGGTGCTCTTGCCGGCGCCGTTCGGACCGAGCAGCCCGTAGACGGTGCCGGGCGGCACGGCCAGGTCCAGGCCGGCCAGTGCTTCGAAGTCACCGAAGCGTTTCCGCAGGCCCTGGGCCGACACGATGGGTGAGTCCACGTCTTCTCCACGTCGAAATAAAGTGAGTACGTCGTACGCGATATTACTGTACGTAAGCGAGTACGCCGTACGCAACTCGTTCAGCGGGTCGTGCGTGTCTCTACGCCGTTCGAGGCTGTCGATGCCAACCGCCAGGGAGGGACGGCCGCGTCCCGAGCGGTGCGCGTATGCGCAGGGCGAGCGGCCGTCCGGCTCTTCACAAGCTGCGGACGCGGCTTCGTGCGGCAACTGCCGATCGGGATCGCATCTGTTGCATGCCGGCACCTGCGCCGAGCACCGTACGACCCTGCTGCGCCGGTGTGCCGATACACCGCTGGTGACCACTCATGCGGGCCTGGGCGGCGTTGGGTACCCCGGTGGGCCACTCTCCCGGGACCGGTTCCGTGGGCCGCCGCACGCGGTCAACGGCGGATGCTCCGACGCTGGCTTCGACTACTTCCGCGGCTGGCTGATCGCGCGGGGACGCGAGGCCTTCGAGCGCGTGGTTGCCGATCCCGATGCCCTCGCAGAAGTGCCCAGCGTGCGAGCTTCGGCGACCGACGGCATCGATCTCGATGGTGAGGAGGCGTTGAACATCGTCTGGAACGCACATGTCATGGCGACCGGCAAGCAACTCCCGGCCGACGCGTTCACCATCCGATACCCGGAGCTGGGCCCCACCTGGGACTTCGACTTCGACGACCGAGGCGAAACGGCCCGCCGGCTGCCGCGCTTGGCAGCCCTGTACCTGGACTGAGCGTCACCACCAGTGTGCGTCAGGCCGGTCCATCCGTGAGCTCGGGTGAAAGAGGAGGTTGCTGAGCTGTCCGACGGACTTCCGCGGTGACGTCGCCCTGGACGTTCTCCGTCATGAGGGCCGCCCGCCGAACTGCCAGTTGTGCACCTCGATGTCGGCGTACCGGTCCGGGGTCAGGACGGCGCGTGCCGACTTCGGGTCCGGCGCCCGGAGTAATACCGCCGTGCCCAGCCAGGTGGCACCGTCGTCGGACAGCAGCGGCCCGTAGGCGATCAACTCGTCCCGGTCGGGCGGCACCGCGAGATCGGCGGCCTGCCCCGTGCCGAGGCCGAGCACCAGATACCGGCTGCCGCCGGTGCGGCCGCCGGGGAAGTCCCACATGGTGCGCCCCAGCGTGTTGCGCCACCGGCGCAGCAGCACATCCCGGTAGACGCCGGCCTGGTAGTTCGGCTCGTCGAAGGCGAACGCGCGGGCAGCGGCGGGATCGGGCAGGTCGACGATGTGCACGCTTCCGGTGGGTGTGTCGCCGTCGTCGGCGAGGGTCGGGCCCCGGGCGATCATCTCCTTCGCGTACCGGTCCATGTAGGACCAATGCTCTTCCAGCAGCTCGTCACGCAGCGGCAGGGAGCCGGGTCGGTCGCGGTGGTAGCAGAGGAACTCCATGCCCATAGGGTCTCTTCAAGGAGGCGACCTGGGCGAGCGAGTTTCACCGCGATGACCGCTCGCCGGCCTCACCAGGCAGCACGCGTGCCGACTCCGCGTAGCGGATGTTCGAGGGCGGCGGTGAGGGGTTCCACGAGGCCGTCCATGCGGTGGTCGGCCCATCTGCGTACAAGGCGGCCTGGGCGAAGGCGGACATCACCCTGGTGCCGCAATAGCCGACAAACCCCGGCACCGAGGGCTCTCCCGCTGCTGCCGAACCTCCGCGTCGGCGCCCGGAACGAACTCCGTCAGTCGCAGATGGCAGGCTTACGGTGTGCTGATCGAGGGATACAACGGCGGCCCGCTGGTAGCCGGAGAGCCACTGGTGGACCGTCCGGGCTTCTGGTCGAACCACTTGTGGGGCCCGTCTTGTGATGCGGGTGCTGAGCCGGAGTGGTTCGGCGATGACGGAGCCGATGCCGACGCCATGTCGGAGGTGCTCATGGACCCGGAGCGGTGGCCGGTGTTCCGGGTGCCGATCGAGGGCGGACACAAGGCCACGGTGGTCTACCGCAACCTTGTCGGCGACCATGGAATCGACTACCTGTTCACCCATCCGAGTTGGAGCAGTGCACGCCAATTCGTCGGCTGCGAGGGGGCGTTGAACGGGAACACGCTGACGTGGCGAGAACTGGTTCGCATCGTCTACAGTCCGTCCGTGGCCGGAGGGATCGAGGACACCTCCGCCCGCCTCCTGCTGCTCCTTCCCCTGCTCAGAGAGCATGCCCTGCCGGACGGGGCGACCACGAGGCTCAACTCCGCCCTGAAGGCAGTGGGAACCCCGCAGGACACCACCCCGATCACGGCACAGCACCTGCTCGGGCACTCAGCCGGCAGCGTATGGCATGACCCCATGTGGGGCTCGCCGCTCAGTGGCAGCTCAGGCCCTCCCAGCGCTACTGGAAGCGGAGTCCTGGAACGCCTGGGCATCACCTGAGGAATCCTTTGCCGGACGACCCTCAGTTGGTCCCGGCGGGGCCCGTGTCGGGCCTCAGCGCCGGGCCAGCGCCAGCACACTCAGACCGAACATCAGGACACCCAGGGGAAGATGGACGGACGGGACGTGCGCGATCCCGAGCACGACCTGGACCGAGGCGAGTACGAGGAAACCTGACGCGTGCCAGACGGGCCGGGGCGAGCCGCCGCCCGGCTTCCACGCCAGCACCGCCGCGAGCACGTACAGCATCGACGCCCCGTACATCACTCGGGCTCCGACACTGTGCAGCGTCTCTCCGTAGGACGCGGTCAGCAGCAGTCCGGCGGAGACCGCCTGAAGGAAGATGGTCAGGGTCTGCAAAGCGATCGCGATCCGCAGGAACGAGGAGCCTCGCCGTGCGTTCGACGTCGCCGTCACCTGAGTGGCCATGGCACAGTCCCCTTTTCCGCCCTCGGGCAGTGGATCGATAAGGTCTCACCAGCCCGACGACGCGGGCCTGCGAAAGGTAAGGCGAGGGGGCGGCCGGAAGCATGGGGACTGTCGGGACCAGGACGGAAGAGATAGCCGGCGAGCGACGCCAACTGATCAACGTCGCTTACCGGTTGCTCGGTTCGGTGACCGAGGCCGAGGACGCCGTGCAGGATGCCTACGCACGCTGGTACGGGCTGCCACGAAGCCGGCAGGAGGAGATCGTCTCCCCCGGCGCCTGGCTGACGACGGTGACCAGCCGTATCTGCCTGGACCTGCTCGGCTCCGCGCGGGCCCGCCGTGAACGCTATGTCGGCACGTGGCTGCCCGAGCCGCTGCCCGACCGCACCGAGTGGGACCACGCGGGCGGCGCCGACCCCGCCGGCCCCGCAGACCCCGCCGACCAGATCGTCCTGGACGAGTCGGTGGCCATGGCCTTCCTCGTCGTCCTGGAGTCGATGACGGCCGCCGAGCGGGTGGCGTTCGTCCTGCACGACGTCTTCCGGTACCCGTTCGCCGAGATCGCCGACGTTCTCGGCAGGACCCCTGCGGCCTGCAAGCAGCTGGCGGCCTCCGCCCGCGGGCGGGTGAGCGTCGCGCGCGCTCCGGTGACGGCGACCGGCCGGGCCGACGTGGTGCGGCGTGTCAAAGAGGCATGGCAGACCAAGGACATCGCAGCCCTCGTCGGTCTCCTCGACCCGGCCGCCGTGATGACCGCCGACGGCGGCGGCATGGTCGGCACCGTGCTGCGCCCGGTGGAGGGCGGCGCGCGCATCGCCCAGTACATGGTCGCCATTGCGGACAAGGCTCCGGGGCTCGAACTGCTGGAGCGGTCGGTCAACGGTGTGCCGGGCCTGGTCGCCCAGCGTGCCGGCGTCGTCCTGACCGTGGCCGCCTTCGACGTCTCCGACGGGCGCGTCACCCGGATCTGGGCGGTCCGCAACCCGGAGAAACTGCGGCCGTGGGCGCGGGACGGCTAGGCGGTGTCTCGCCGATCATGCCGGGCTCGCGGCGCCTGCCTGTGCCTGAGCCAATGCAGTTGCTGTGAGCCGGCTGGTCCGTTGACCTGCTCGTGGAGGGGCGGGGGCCGGGGTGCCGGTCACGGATCTTGACCAAGGTGTGCACGCCGGAACTCGTGGACGCGGCCGTCGCCAAGCACGGGCTGGGTGAGCTGCGGCGCCGACTGCTCCCGGCCCGGCTGGTCGTGTACTTCGTGCTCGCGCTGTGCCTGTTCGCCGGGGAGTCGTACGAGGAGGTGATACGCGTGCGGCCCGGAGGCACACCCGGCAGCCGGGTTCTGGCCCGGGTCAACCGCCCGTCGCTGTGCCGGGCGCGAGTCCGGCTCGGTGAAGAGGTACTGGAGACGGTGTTCCGGCAGGTGGCCGGCCCGCTGGCGGTCCCGGAGCCGCCGGGCGCGTGGTGGCGCGGTCCGCGCCTCCTGGCGTCGGACGGCGCACAGATCGCCGACCACGGATTCTGGTCGGTGCAATTCGTCCACGCCTTCACCACGTCCGGCGCCCATCTGCCGGCCAGGCCCAACCGTCTTGACTTCCTTACAGCTGGAGCCCCCTGCCGGCCGGTTTCGGAGGGTGCGTCCCGCCACCGTCCTTGATGTCCTGCTCGCAGGTTCGTCGGTCGTAGGACTGGTCATTGGGGATCAGCAGCACTCCGGCAACCTGCTCAGGGTGCTCGACGGCGAGCCAGTCGTCGCCCGCGAGGGCACCGTCCGGCTCGGGCCACGCCCCGGACGAATAAACCGTCAGACACCCCAACGCCACGCGCTCCTTATCGACGGCGCAGGCGTCCACTGCAGGGCCGGACGTCTCGTCGGCGCCGTCGAAACGGTAGTGAAAGTGGACCTTGTCGCCTTCGGAGGGCACCTGCGGGTGGGGCTCAAGGCGCCAGCCAACGACCTCGGCGGCGACGCCGAGAGGCCGCCCAGACGTGTCCTCCACCTGCACTCTCCTACCGGCCTCACCGCGCCCGGCAGTCGTGTCGGTGCAGCCCCAGTGGGAAGAGCAGCCGGACAGGGCGAGAATCACCAGAGCCAACGGAGCACCGGCAAGTACCCGTGCGGGCAACACTGCGATGACCTCCGGTCGGGGTGGGGCGGAGCAGTCTATCCCAGGGCCTGACGGCTGCGGGTGACGGCGGCGAGCGCTGCCGCGGTGAAGCCGAAGCGCAGTGGAAGCCCTGTGAACTGGGCAGGCATGCGCAGCATCACGATGCGGCCGACTCGCCGAGTGAAGCACTGTCCAAGTGGTCGGCGCCGTAAGTCCTTCGGGGTTGTTCACGCTGCCGGTGCGACAGAGGATCCTTCGTGGTGATCGGCGGTTCCGGTCGAGCCTGGCCAGCAGAGCGTCGAGGTCGGAGGTGGTGATCCTCCACTGGAACGGCTGTGCCGTGGCGTTGTAGCGGTCTCCGAAGGCTCGGACCCGGTCCCTGACCTCGGTGAGGTCGGTGAAGTCGTTGGGCGAGAGGGCGTTGCGCTGGACGGCAGAGAAGTAGTTCTCGACTTGGTCGAGCCAGGAGGCGTGCACGGGGGTGTGGACCATGACCGGGTTCGGGAACGCCCCGGTGAGCCGGTCGGCCGGCCGTACAGGTCCAGCACCGAGGCGGCCTTCAGGCGGAAGCGGTGGCTGGTGGTGGTCGTGCCCTGAACTGGCCCGCGACGCCGCCCGGTGGCCGCAGCCTGTCCCGCCGGTCACCGTCCCAGCCCCCGCAATGACCGGTGCGAGAGGCCACTTGGACAGGGAAAACGCAACTTCGACATGGCCCGCAGAGGCAGCTACCTTCATCTGGTCTTCGGCGATCGCCTGCGGTCGCACAGGAGTTCCTTCAGGCTGATCCACCCGCGACGGGATGAGTTGGTCACGCCCCACGAATCCTCGCCCCGGGCGTTAGCCACCGAACCGGGTCCGCAGCAGGCACCCTCAACCAGGGAGAGACACGTGCCCCATCTTGCGCTGTACACATTCGGCGTCCTGAAGTCACCTCTCGCCGATCCCGCACCTCTCACGCGCGAGTTCTACGACATTGGTGAGGCCGTCTACCGGAAGATCGGTCAGCGCCCCGGGTACCTCGCGCGTGCTGAAGCGGCAGACGGCGACCGGGGCATGCTCTTCGAGGCGGACTGGGGTGCATGGGGAGAGTTCGCCGTACCGACTTGGTACGGCAAGGGCCGTACGGTGGAAACCACCGCCCTGGCCGCGACCCTCTCACTCTGGACCGACCTGCGCCCCGCCTTCGACGCCGTCTACACCGGTCTGCACCGTGAGGCGCTGAACCGGCGTTACGACTGGTTCGAGAGGACTGGGCATCCAAATTACGTGATCTGGTGGGTCTCCGACGGCGTGGTACCCACCTGGCAGGACGGGGTTTCCAGGCTGGAACACCTCCACGACCACGGCTCCGCGCCGCACGCATTCACCTTCCACCGCTCGTTCGCCCCGGAGGGAACCCCGACCAGGATCGAAGGCATCGGGCCGAAGAGCGACCAGGTTCGCTGACAAGGCAACCTGAGCGACTGAGTTCGCAGTCAAACGCCTCGATTGCGTACGTTTCCGGGGCTCGCGCACGCCGGGGTCGGGTCGGGCCGAAGCCCCGCGTCAACCGGGCAGGGAGGCGGCAGGTGAAAGGGGAGCAGACTTCGAGAGGCAAGTGCGGGAGCTGCTCGCCCGGGACGCGTCCGTGGTACGGCCCTCGCCGGTGCCGTATGCGGCGATCCGGCGGCAGGGTGTGACCGAGCGGCGGCGGCGCCTCGCGGTGGCCGGGGCGGTCCTGGCCGTGCTCGGTGTCGTACCCGCCGGGGTGTACGGGTTGGTCGGCGGCGGGAGTTCGCGGACGGTCGCATCCCCTGGGAAGTCCGCCGGGCCACGTCTGCGGCCGGGCACGGGCGATTGTTCGACGGGGCCACGCTCGCGCAGGCCGAGGACGGGCTGGAGAAGTGCTTCACCTCCCTGCAGGGACACACGGGCGGCGCGGCTCGTGACTACCGGATCCTGCTGGCGATGAGGAGGCCCGGAGACGGCAACGACAGCGGCTTCGTCATCGTCGGCGTGAAGAACAAGCCGAAACCGTCCCGGGTGATCTGCACCGTAAAAGGCAACGGTGTCCCCGCCGGTTCCAGCTCCGACCACGGCACGGCGAACTCCGGCGCCGCACCGGTGCGGCCCGACAAAGAGGCCATCCAGCTCTACGCACAGCTCGACCTCGCCCAGGGTCACTGGAAGCTGCCGTTCCACTGGGCCGGCATCGGCTCGGTCGACGACTCGGTGACCAGGGTGACCGTGTCGTACGGCGGCCGGACCAGTCGGGCGGTGCTGGACCACGGGTGGTTCGCCGCGACCGGCACGCTGACGCGACAGGTCACCGCAACCCCACACGTCAAGGGCTACGACGCCGACGGCAAGCTCGTCTACGACTCCGACCGGGACAAGGACACCGGAAGACGCTGCCCTGATACCGGCCCTGCGGCCCAGGACCTGGCCGCGCCGTCCGGGGACGCCGGCGACGGGCGACAGGCCTCGAATCGTTCTTGAACCGGGTGAGGGCCTTCTGGCCCGGTGGGCCGTGTGGATGGCGACACCCACAACCGGCCCCCGGGAGGCCCTCGCTGTCCTGTGCAACGCGGCCACGGAGGCGCCGGACCCGCCTTCCCCAGGACCTACGTCGTGATCTTCAGCCCAGGGTGGAACAGCTGCGCGACCAGTACGGGCCGCGGCAGGCGACGGAATACTCCTGGCGGCGGCGCGTGGATCAGTCCTCGCCCGGTCACGTCATGCCGGTCGCCGTCAGAGTCCGAAGGCGGTGGCCACTTGCTCGGCGAGATCGTCTTCCGTCATCGTGGTATCGACGTGAATGGCGTGCAGTTGGAGACGCTCGGTTTCCTCCTCGAGGCGTCTTGTGAACATGCGGTCACGTTCGGCGATGTTGCGGCCGGCCTGTGCAGGATCGCTGGTCTTCCCTACGAATCCTTCCCCTGGTACCGACCGGCTCTGGATGGCGGCCTGGCGGAAATCGGGTGTGGGAAGCAGCCAGACGGCGTGCTCAGGAACCGCAAGCAGCGGCTTGACGAGGTGGGGCAGCAGCCGAAATCCCTCGACGATGACGCATGGCTCCTGCGGCAGACGAAGGAGATCTTCAATGATCAGCCCGAAGCCCTCGCCTTGAAACCAGTGGAACGTCTCGAGCATGACCTCCGGAGTCCGGCTCACCCATCGCTCGTCCATGTCCATGGCGATGAACTTGTGCAGGTGGGGAGCCTCTTCGGGGGTGGTCCGTCCCGCGTGATCCGGCATCACGTCGTCGGTCGCGTAGAGACGCCAACCGTAGCGTTCGGCGAGTCGGCGGGCGGTCGTCGACTTGCCGGCACCACTTCCCCCACCCACCCAGAAAACGTTCCGTAGCCGCGCCGGAAGCTCTGCGGCGTCGGTCACCTCGTCATACTGTCCGGGCTGCATCTTTCTCCGATCCCATGGGACGACCAGAGCGAGCCTCATTGCGGTCGTCGTGGTTGGCGGCCTTCTCCGAAACTACCGCTCGCCGGCGCCAGGGCCACCCGGGTCGTCGCCAGTGACCGTGCGTCGCCCGGCGATTCGGCTGTGGTCGGGCATGACGTTCACGGTGGCCGGCTGATCGGGTCGGCCCTGCTTCTCCTCGGCGCCGGCGATGCTCATCTCCAGGCCCTCACCTCGCCGAGCCGGCCCTCACACTGGGCTTCGCCGATCCGATCGAGCAAGTTGTCGCGGATCTCGATCCGACAGTGCCGCTGGTGGCGAGATGACGTGCATTCCGACAGTCACGCTGTCGTATGGATCTGACATCGCAGCCGGAAGGGCCGGGCTGCGCTGGACCGTGCCCACGGTGCGGCCACTTTGGAGACAGCTCTCGGCCGGGACCGCTCGGCTGGTGGCCCACGACCGCCGGAGAGTAGTCGGGCAGCGGGAGACCGTAGCGGTCCCCGCCGCCCGAACGTGATCACCGACCCACCCGGGCCAGGGCTTGATCGGTCAGGCCCGGGTCACCGGTGCCTGCAGTTCCGTCACCCAGTCGTCACGATTTTCGGGACACTCCAGGTTGATCTCGCGGGGGTATCCGGTCGACTGGTAGCCGTTGGCGTCGATCCAGCGGGCCAGGGCCTGTGCGGTGGGGAGCGCGCTGTCCATCGAACCGCGGTGCACGATGGTCGCCGCCTGGTCGAGGGAGGGCAGGTCGAGGATCCGGAAGGCGCCGTCCTGGAGCGGGGCGGAGACCTGGACGGCGGAGTGGACTCTGATCCTGCCGCCGCCTTCCGGGGCGTCCTCGTAGTACGCGACGCCTGGGCCCGTGGGGGTGACACCCGCCGAGGCCAGGCACCGGAACAGCTCGTCGTAGAGCGGCCCGATGACCGGGCCGATGTCCTCGGGCCCGAAACTGGCGGCGGTCGCGGTCAGCTCCGCCACCCGGACGGCGGGGACGCTCTTGATGACAACGTCGTTCGTGGACATGTGTCCCTCACTCTCGATCGCTCGGAGCCTCGCCTCGACCTGGACCAGCCGTGCTCCCGCGGCAGCCATCGCGGTCTCCAGTTCGGCCCGCCGCAGCCGCAGCATGCCGCGCAGTTCCTCAAGGGTGACCTTCTCGTCCACGATGTCCTGGACCTGCTGGAGAGTGAATCCGAGATCCTTGAGCGCGATGATCCTGTTGATGCGGGCGAGTTGGGCAGCGGTGTAGTAGCGATAGCCGCTGACGGGGTCGACATGAGCCGGGCGCAGCAGTCCGGTCGCGTCGTAGTGACGCAGCATCCGGACCGAGACGCGGCCGTGACGGGCGAAGTCTCCGATGGTGAACATGATGTCTCCGAGTTGACCGCCTGACACGGTGTGAGGGTCAAGAAGCTATTCGGCGGCCGGGGACAGCGAAAACTCGGGGGCTTCATCCGCGCGGCTTCGCGGAGGCGGACGGAAACCCCGACGGTCTCGCTGGGGTGTGCGTCAGCCCCGGAGTCGATGGGTGGACGCTGCTCCTCGGACGGTGGTGCGATCCGTGCGATGGTGACCGCGGTGGGCCCGTCCACTGAGGCTTCCGGCATTCGGGAGTCATGGCGCACCACTGAGATGGAGGGCCGTGAACCCACCCCGTCTCGTCGCCCTCGTCCGGGCCAGAGCTCGCTTCGAACATGGCCGGCTCGTAGAACGCCCGACAGCCTTGCGGCATGAGCTCTGTCCCCCCATGACCGACCACCACACCTACGGCTCCAGCACCCGCACTGCCATCGAGCTGGTCCGGCTCGTCAGCGACCGCCTCGGCGTGGTCTTCACCGAGCGCGAGGGCGACTACCGGGGCATCCACCACCTCGCAGACGGACCCGACGGACGGATCGAGACCCAGCCCAACCCGATTACCGGCGACGACGGCGAAGACGACCTTTGTGCGCCCGAACACCGCGGGGCTCAGAATCTCTTGCTGACCACCGCCCCAGCCCCGGCACCCACCCTGCCGACCCGCTCGGACTCCATCGACGGACTGGCCCACCTGAACCACGATTCACGGTGAACGCCGGTTCGGTCGCTGAGGAGTCTGCAGGTCAGCGCGGCTCTGGGCCAGCATGACGCGGTAGTCGGCTCGGTCGTCCTGGGCCCAGCGTTCGCCGGGGCACGGCGGTCAGTCCTTCACGCGTTCGTCCCAGTCGATGTGGTGGCGGTGGACGGGGGCGAACATCTGCTCCGGGGTGGGGAAGGCCGGCCTGTCACCCGCCTGTCCCGCCTTGGCCTTGTTCTTGGCCGCGGCGTCGCCGCCGATCATCTCGACACGGGGACGCCGCAGCCGCTCGTACGCGGTGAACGCCGTCTCGGGTGTGGGCAGATCGCGCAGACACCGGGCCAGCGCGACGGAGCTCTCGATGGCCAGCGACGCGCCCTGGCCGGAGCTGGAGGACGGGGCGTGGGCGGCGTCTCCGACGAGGACCATGCGCCCGCGGTGCCAGTGCGGCACGGACGGCATGCGCTCCATCGGGCCGACCGCGAGCAGGTCGCCGGGCTCGGTGTGCGCGAGCAGGGCCCGGCCGGGTGTGTGCTCGGCGTACAACTCGCGCAGCCGGGACAGCCATCGGGCGGCCGGTACGCGGCGGACCTCGGCCGAGGTCATCGGCTCGGCACTGGGCAGCCCGGCGAACCAGACGATGCGGCCGTCGGGTAGGGCCCAGTAGCCGATGAAGACGCGGCCGAAGGCGAAGTACATGCTGCCCGGCTCGGTTTCGACCCCGCTGCCGACCGCGTAGCCGCCGAAGCTGAGCACACCGCCGTACTCGGGTCCGGGGGCGTGCGGGTCGATGAGCGGCCGGACCGTCGAGCGGATGCCGTCCGCACCGATGAGGACGTCGGCGGTCGCGGTGGTGCCGTCGGCAAACGTCGCGGTGACCCTGTCGTCGGCCGATCCGGCGGCCACGAGCCGCTTGCCGTACGCGAAGTGGATGCCGGCCGCCCTCGCGTGGTCGGCGAGCCCGCGGGACAGGTCGGCGCGCGCCAAGGCCCGGGTGGCCGGCAGGCCGGGGAAGCCGTGGAACTCGCTCAGCCGGTTTCCGTCGCCGTCGGCCATCACCACACCCGGGACCGGCTGTCCGATGGCGCCGATGACGGTGTCGGCGCCCACGATGCCCAGCGCATCGATGCCGTTGGGCGCGAGGCTCAGCATCGCGCCGACCCCGTCGGCCGCGGGCGGGTGAGACTCGAAGACGGTCGCCTCGATGCCTGCCTTGCGCAGCGCGAGCGCGGTGACCGGACCGGCGATGCCGCCCCCGATGACCAACGCCGTTCTGACCTTGCTCATGGCCCCTCCCTGGATCGACGTCATGGAGAGATAGTTGCAGTGCAACTAGTCTCTAGTCAACTAGTTTCCCCGCGGCTACGATGACGTCATGAGCAGTCCCGTACGAAGCTCCCCGCTGGCCCTGACCGTGCTGGCCCTGCTGCACCACAAGCCGCTCCATCCGTACGGCCTCCAGAGGCTGATCAAGCAGTGGGGCAAGGACCAGGTCGTCAACGTCGGCCAGCGCGCCGGGCTTTACCGCACGATCGAGCGGCTGCGGGCAGCCGGCCTCATCACCGTCCGCCACACCGAACGCGACCAGCAGTACCCGGAGCGCACCGTCTACCAGATCACCGACACCGGACGGACCATCACCCGCCAGTGGCTGGAACAGATGCTCGCCGTGCCGAAGCAGGAGTACCCCGAGTTCCCCGCGGCGCTCTCCTACGTGCTGATGCTCACGCCGTCCGAGGCGCAGGAGATCCTGCAGCAGCGCCTCGACCGCCTCGAGGGGACCAGGGCCGCCCTCGGCACGACCCTGGCCACCGAGACCGAGCGCGGCCTGCCCCGGGTGTCCACCCTCGAACTCGAATACCTGCGCACGGTCACGGAGGCCGAGGAGCAGTGGCTGCGCTCCGTCGTCCAGGACCTGGCGGGTGGCCGCCTCACCTGGCCCGCGCAGATGCCGGCCGCATTCGACGAATCCGCCACGTCCCTGTGACGCTTCAGACCTGCCGTGCCGCCCCGGCCGGGCATCTCTGGAAGCGGGCGGTCCAGAATCGCGGAACCGAGGTAACCGAGCCCGAGGACGATCGCGGCGGTGCGCAGGGCATGGGCGATCAGCGAGCGGTCGCGTTCGCTCGCCCGGTCTGGGGGGTGATCCTGCACGTTCCACCTGCCCTTCGCCGAACCCGTCCCCGCGCGCTCCTTGATGTTGCGGCGCCGGTGCCGGGCTACCGGACCAGGGTGACGGTGACGAAGCTGCCGGGCAGTGGCTCAACGTCCGGGCCAGTGCGGCTTGTTCGCCGGCGTCGATGCTCAGGCTCGGGCCCCGGCGGGTCTTGTCGGCAACCCGGTCGGTGACGCAGGTGCGGCAGCAGCCGACCGCCGGCGGCAGCCGGTGCTGGGATCCTGGTCCACCTTCGACCGGTTCGAGGCGGTGGACACCGCGATCAGCGTCACGACTGCGGGATGAAGAGAGGTGTGCCTTTGCCATGGCGCGGAGAGAAGGGTGCGGCTCCGCCCGGGCGCGAATCCGATTACGCCCTGTACGTCAGCATGCCAGCCGGTCCAGTTCCTCACCGATGGCCTCGCGCAGCACGTCGTGCTGCGGGCCGAGCGCGTGACGTTCGTCCCTCCATCGGTCGCGCGGATACAGCCACACCGGCCTGCCCAAGAGCTCAGCCGGCTCCCAGCCGAACCGCGGCCACACATGCACATGCAGGAACGGATCGGCATTCCCGAGGATCTCCAGGTTGACTCGCAGAAAGGCCGGATCCAACCGCTTGCAGACGCGTTCGACGGCCTCACCCAGCTTGTCCATGTCGGACAGGAATGCCAGCCGTTTGCTCTTCGGCAGTTCCGACAGCCGCTGCACCGCAGGATCGTCCACGAGGAGGACCGAGTACCCCGGGAGGAACTGGACGTCCCCGATCACTGCGAACCCGGCCTCCAGCTTTCGGAGCACCGTGGGATTCCCAGCCCGAAGGGCACTGCCGATCCGGTCCCTCCGCCAGTCATCAGTCATGATCGACGACTCTAACCGACCGCAGAGCACCGACTGGGCACGTTCTTGGCCCACCTTGAACGCCGTTTCTCTCGGTGTCGGTCCCGGGGTGAGCGTGAGGGTGGGGTGCTGCTGTGACAGTCTGTTCGCGTGGACGATCTCGTTGGTACGCAGGTCCCAGGCTGCCGTTTGACCGACCCCGCCGAGTCGGTCGCGGAACTCGAAAGGGTGCTGCCCGGTCTTGTGGCCCACCGTCTGCCGACACCGGCGGGTGTCGACTGGCTACGGCTGGAGAGCGCGTTGGGAACGGCTCTGCCCGCTGACTACAAGCTCCTCTGCGAGCTCTACCCGGCCTTCGAGCTGAGTGACTTCATGCTTGTCGGCGGCCCGGTGCCGGGCGCCGAAGTGGCCTGGGCCGAACATACCGATGACTTGGAAGTCATCGCCGAGTGGTGCGAGGACGCCGACTTGGCCGTCCCGATGCATCCGTACCCGGCGCCGGGCGGCCTGCTTCCCTGGTCCTCCTCCAACCAGGGGGACTTCTTCTTGTGGACCACCAGCCCCGCCGGGCCGCAGGAATGGATGGTTACCGTCGCCTCGCGCAGCGGTGCGTGGTGGCACTACACCGGTGGGGCGGTTCAGTTCCTTGCCGATCTGGTGAGCGGTGTCCTGGAGCCCTGGTCGCTGCCGACAGTCCGACCTGAGATCACCTGGGTCGATCAACGAGGCGGCGCCGGCAGATGAGAGCCGCAGCAATGCCGGCGAAGGCGAGGAAGTGCTCAGCCTTGCGTTCGTAGCGTCGGTGCAGGCGTCGGCACCCCGCGAGCCAGGACATCGTGCGCTCGACGACGCAGCGGTGGCGGCCCAGGCGCTGGGAGGACTCGACGTCGCGTCGGGCGATGCGCGGGACAACGCCACCCGGCAGCCTCCTCCAGAGCAGTGAGGACGTCATCGCCCAGGCGCATCCCGGCAGCGTCCTTGTGAGGCTGGGCGTCTTCCGCCACCGCCCACCGGTCCCGGTCCGCCAGATCACGCCCTCGAACTGCTGCCGTAGCCGCTGGGGGTACGGGCCGTATCCGCCGGTCGGCGGATACGGCCCGATGGACCCGCACTCCGCGTCGGCCAGTTGCGCACGCGTCATCCAAGATGACGTACCGGATCACCCCCTCTTACAAGGGTCGATACCGCAGATTTACTACGATCCGTTCCATGCCCTAACGAGCGAGGAACGAGCTCAGCACCGCGCTGAGTTCGGCGGGCGCGTCCATCGCGATGAGGTGGGCGGCGGTCGAGAACTCCACCAGGGTGGCGCCGGGGATCTCGGCGGCGTAGCGGCGGGCGATGTCCTGGAAGTCGCTGACGTCGAGCTTGCCGACGCCCACCAGTGTGGGGACGGAGACGGCGGCCAGGTCGCCGGTTGCGGGGCCTTGGGAGTGTTGCCCCACGATGGACTGGTTCACCAGCGATGTCCGCAGGGGGCCGCGGAGTTGGTCGGTCAGTCCGTCGGCCACGTCGTCCCAGCTGCGAGCGGGTCCGCGCAGCCACATATCCAGGTTGATACGTACGGCGGCGCCTCCAGAGCCGCCGTCTCGGCCTCGTCGTAGGCGATCATGTCCGCGGACCAGTGGTATCGCGGCCAGGGCGCGGCGAGCATCGCCAGCGAGTGCACGCGGTCCGGGTGGGTGAGGGTGAAGTCCAGGGCCACGCGGCCGCCCCAGGACGCGCCCACGAGGCGGACGCGTTCGTGGCCGAGGTGGTCGAGGAGGCGGCGCAGGTCGTCGGTCTCGCGGAACGGGCCGCTCGGGAGCGCGGACTCGCCGAAGCCGCGCAGGTCGTACCGGATCACGGTGTGCCGTTCCGCGAGAGCCGGTACGACCGCGTCCCACATGCGGTGATCGGCAATACCGGCGTGCACGAGCACGATGGGCGAGCCGTCACCGGCTATGTCGTAGGAAAGGTGTCCCAGGTCATCGTCGAGCATGAGCATATGCGGATGATCGCAGGGTCGCAGCACATGGGCCAACGCGGCGCACATCGAGTCCTGATCAATCTGTTGGGGCTGGCCCTCGTAGGAGAGCTTGATCCTCACCGCAGACCACCTGCTGGAATAGGTGACGGTAATGTCGATCGCGCCGGCGTCCCGTCCACGAAGATCCGCTCCTACCTGCGTCGACGCGGCAGCGAGGCCGCGGTCCCGGAACGGATCGACCAGGTCAACGGCCACACCCGGCACGGCATCCCGCCAGCCACCCCCGCGGACAGCTTTCACAGGATCCCGTTGACCACCTGACGGCGATCCCGCACCGGCCGGCCCGTCCGCGGGGGCCCAGCAACGGCTCGATCACCGCCCACGACTCATCGGTCAGCTCATGACGACGCACCACGAACAGACCAATGCATCAGCCGGATTGCGGACGCCTAGGGGCCGGTCCGGCGGGTCGTGCGTGGGACGCGGTGGGCTGACGCGCCCATCTGCGCGTTGTCGTCCGGTGAAGGAGGAGAATGAGCGGCATGGCCATGGTGAAGGACATCGATGTCCGCGGTATGCAGCACTGTGAGACGACGGCGCTGGGCGTGCTGCTGCGGCATGAGGGATTCGACTTGTCCGAACCCATGCTGTTCGGGCTCGGCTCCGGACTGTCCTTCATCTACTGGGACAGCAAAGGCATGGGCTTTCCCTTCCTGGGAGGCCGGGTCAAGCCGTTCGAGCTCACCAGGAATCTGGCCGCCGTACTCGGACTTGAGCTTCTGGTCGGGGAGACCACCTCCCCGCGCAAGGCGTGGCAGAACGTGGCGGCACCCATCGACGCCGGTCGGCCGGTCGGTCTTCAGCTCGACAGCTACCACCTGGACTACTTCAGCACCAAGGTACATTTCGGCGGGCACGTCGTGGCCATGTATGGCTACGACGAACAGGACGCTTACCTGGTGGACACCGGACCGCAGGGCGGAGCCGTCTCGACCAGCCGCGCCAGCCTGGCCAGGGCCAGAGCCGAGCGTGGCCCCATGACCGCCAAGCACCGCTCTTTCACCATTACAGCGCCCACCGGCCTGACGTCACCGAAAGACCGGATCATCCCCGCGATCAAGACCTGCGCCGACGCCTTCCTGAACCCGCCCATCGCGAACCTGGGCCACCGGGGCATCGAGAAGACCGCCAAGCAACTGCCGAAATGGCCACAGCGCAGCGATAATCCGCGGGAGGACCTGCCACGGGCCGCCGTCCTCATGGAGAGGGCCGGCACCGGTGGCGCCCTCTTCCGCAATCTCTACCGGGACTTCCTCGCCGAGTGTGCCCAGCTGATCGACAGCAGCCACCTGCGCACCGGCCACAGCCTGTACACCGAGGCCGCCACCCTCTGGACACAGGTGGCCGCACTCATCGAAACAGCGGGCGAATCCGGCGATGCGAAGAACCTCGTACGGGCCGGCGCCGTCCTCCATGAGCTCTCGCGTATCGAACGCGATGCGATGCGGGCGCTCAGCATGCTCTAGGCACTGTCCTGGCGATCACGAGCGAAGCCAGATCACGAGGGCTGCCGCGGTGACCGCTGGGCGGTCGAGATCCACAGGACGGCCCCTGGTCCTGATCGGCCATTCCGGCACCGCCAACTCCCGCCTACCAGGTCCCTGGGCCACCCGGCATGAACGTCGACCTCGACCCTTGGCGGGGAATGGGCCCGGCCGGGCGCCCCAGTCCCGTCCGGGGTACCGGTCCACCAGCGTGAGTAACTCGCTCGCCTGCAGGATCTCGTGGTGGTTGGTGTCGACAAGACCGTCCGCACCAGGCAGGACATCGCGGAGGAAGACCCGGGCCGCGTCCATGGACTGGCACGACACATAGACCGCGTACGGTTCGCCGATTCGGGTCCTCACCTGCTCGAGCTCCTCCGGCTCGTACTCCGCCAGGATCCCGCCCGAGAGGTAGATGCGGTACGAGTACCCGTGCTGGTGCCGCCTTTCGTCGCCCGTCACGGGATCCGGCACGAGCTCAAGGGAACGTATTCGCCCCTCAAGCGACGGGCGTCGTTCCACAAAGACCAGGACGATCACAGAGGGCCAGGACACGCCTCTACGTCCCTGCGCGACCCTAGTCGGGGCCGGTTCCCTCGGGTCGCCGGATTTTCCGTTCGGCGGGGAGGGCTCTTCGTCAAGGGGACAGGCCCAAGCTGATCAATTCCAAGGGGTGGCGGCGGAGACGAGAACGAGGGTGTCCAAGATCGTACTCAAGCAGAGGTGAGTACTTGTACTCTGGTCGGTTACAGGGTGAGCCGGAACGGTTGAGCCATGCAACAACGACTACTGAAACTCGTTCCCCAGCTGTTGGCGATCCTCGTGCTGGCTGTGGTGCCGCTGGCGGTGTGGGCTGCCTGGCTGGGCTGGGACCAGCACCGTGACGTGCAACCTGATGGTTCGGTGACCGGCCCGTACGCGGCATGGCAGGTGATCGGACTGGTGCTGAGTCTGCTGGCACCGGTGTACTGGGCGGCGTCGCGGCGCTACATCGCAGGCGCTGTGCTCGGCACCACTGTTGGCCTCACCGTTGCCGCCTATTACGACTGGTCGGATGACTCCAGCGGCCTCTATATGGTCGGTGTTGGATTGGTCATGATGGGGAGCCTCGTCGTGACCGCCGTCGTTTCCGCCGTGATCGTCTCTGCAAGACGAGACGGACGACGGATCGGAGCTTGACGGCGCTCTGTTGGGTTCAGCGCCCGGTGGTTGCCCCGAAATCCGTGCTCTCCGGCAGGTCACACCGCGCTCATGACGATCAGTAGTCGGTCTGCTGAACAGCCGCCTCGCTGACCAACGGGACGGAAGGAGCCCACGGCTCTGACAAGGTCAAGTGCCGTGGGGTTCTGGCCTTGTTGGTCGGCGTCGGCTGACCTCGGACGGCCCGGAGACGGCCCAGCGGCCGCAGCTAGGTGATCAATTCCAAGGGGTGGCGGCGGAGACGAGAACAACGGTGTCCAAGGTCGTTGTGTGACGAACCAGCTGGACACCCTCGCGACAGCACTCTCTGCGACGACCGACGATCTGCTGAAGGAGCGGCCGGACTTGGCTCCGTGGCGGCCGGCGGTGGGGATCGCGCCGCAGCTCACGGACGCCGAGCTGGTCACCCTCGCGATGACGCAGGCCCTGCTCGGCTTCACCTCCGAGGCCAGGTGGTACGGCATGCCCGGGTTCACCTGCGTCACCTCTTCCCGTACCTGCCGCAGCAGCCCGGCTACAACAAACGGCTGCGCAAGGCCGCCGAGCTGCTCCGCCGGGTCACCCGGGTCCTGGCCACCAGCACGTCGGCGTGGACCGATGACGTGTGGGCTCCCGACGGGGCACCGTGTCGGCGCGGACGAGATGCCAGTTGTCGCCGAGCCAGTGCCCGGCGAGCGCGAAAGCGGCGTTCCAGATCACGCTGCCGAGCGCGGTGAAGCCGATGAAGGTCACCAGCGGCATCCGCTCGATGCCCGCCGGCACGGAGATGAGGCTCCCGAACACCGGAACCATCCGGGCGAAGAACACGGTCCTGGCTCCGTGGCGGGCGAACCACGCCTCCGCCTTGTCGATCTCGTGGGCCTTCACCAGGTGGATCCGCTCGACGATCGCCCTGGTGCGGTCCCGAGCCAGCAGCGCGTCGGCGCCGTACACCACCAGTGAGCCGCCGATCGAGCCCAGTGTGGTCCGGACGATCACGGCGATGCCGCGGCGCCCCGCCACGGGCAGAGCGCAGGGTCCAGCGGAAGTGACAGATCTGCCAGTTCCGGATCGACGGCCGACGTGGAGGCCGGGCCGCATGGCGCGGCGGTGTCTCGGTCCCGGGGCACCGACGCGCCATGTCGACCGGCCTGCGGGCGGCGGTCCTCAGGCCAGCGGCCGCAGGCCGTTCTCGAGGAGGTCGAAGGCGTGCTGTGCGTCGGCGACCGCGCCCGGGTAGCGAGCGTCGGCTGGTTCGCCGAAGGCGAGGCGGTCGGCGTTGTCGGAGGCCAGGGCCCACTGCACACCGACGATCTGTACGGCGGCCAGACGCGCCGTCAACTCCGTGGTGTCCGCGGTCTCCTGGAGCGCCTGGGCGAGCGCGCGCTCGGCGCCCGACCTGAACCGCTCCATCCGGGCGACCAGGGACGGCGCTGCGAGGATCATCCGGTGCACGCGGCGCACCTGGGGGTGGTCGTTGAGGCCGGTGATCGGGTCGCGGTCGCGGAGGCCGTCGAGGAAGTGCGTGCGCAGCGCGGCCAGCGGGGTGCTGCCGGGCGGGCGGGCCCGCACAACGCGGGCGGGCTCGCTCTCGTGGTCGGCAAGGCGGTGCACGACCAGGTCTTCCTTGGAGGGGAAGTAGGCGAACAGGGTGCGCTTGGAGACCTCTGCCGCCTCGGCGACCTGGGCCACGGAGGTCTCGTTGAACCCGTGCTCCAGGAACAGGTGGATCGCGGCGTCGGAGATCGCGGCGCGGGTGCGCTGCTTCTTGCGCTCGCGCAGCCCCGGCTGTGCCGACTGTCCCGGCTCCGACCTGCCTTCCACGCCGCCACGGTAGCAAAGCCTCCCCAAGGGGATTTCTGCACCTGGTATACCTTTTCCCTCGGGCGAGGAAAAGGAGAGTGCGCCGTGGTGGACGAAGGCGCCGGGAGCAAGGCCATCGAGACCGAGGTCGTCGTCGTGGGGGGCGGGCCGACCGGGCTGATGCTGGCCTGCGAGCTGGCACAGGCGGGTGTGGACACGCTGGTCCTGGAGCAGCTGACGCGGCGTGTCGAGCAGGTGAAGGGCGGCGGGATCCAACCGCGCACCGCAGAACTGCTGGAGATGCGCGGGCTGCTGGAACCGCTGGAGAAGCGGGCTCCGGCGCGCGGCACGGTCGGCGGGCACTTCGCGACACTGCCGGTGCCGCTGGACTGCTCCCCCTGGAACACCCGGCACCCCTGTCCGATCGGGCTGCCCCAGTGGGAGATCGAGGAGGTACTGGAGGAGCGCGCGACCGCGCTCGGCGCGCGGATGCTGCGCGGTGCGGCGGTCACGGCCCTCGCGCAGGACGCCGACGGGGTCACCGCGGAGACGGCGGACGGCCGCCGGGTGCGCGCGGGGTGGCTGGTGGCCTGCGACGGCGGGCACAGCACGGTGCGCAGGCTGGTCGGGGCGTCCTTCCCCGGGCGGCCGGGCACCCGCCCGGGGGTGCTGGCCGACGTGCGGCTGTCGTCGGTGTCGGACCTGGTACCGCGCGAGATCGGACACATGAGCACGATGATGCGCCAGGCGGGCGGCTACTGGGCAATGACCGTCCCGATGCGCGCGGGCTGGTACAGGTTCACCTTCGGCCCGGTCGGCGAGGGGGCGGTGGACCGCGACACTCCCGTCTCCCGGGAGGAGATCGCCACCGCGTTGGAGGCGCTCTACGGGCCGGAGACGGTGCTCGCCGAGGTGAACAACTCCTCGCGGTTCACCGATGCCACCCGACAGGTGGAGCAGTACCGCCAGGACCGCGTGCTGTTCGCCGGCGACGCCGCGCACATCCACCCGCCGCTCGGGGGTCAGGGGCTCAACCTCGGCGTCCAGGACGCGTTCAACCTCGGCTGGAAGCTGGCCGCGACAGTCCAGGACCGCGCCCCAGAGGGCCTGCTGGACAGCTACCACACCGAGCGGCACCCGGTCGCCGCGCAGGTCCTGCACCACACCTCGGCGCAGCGGGTCCTCGCCGACCCGAACCCGAGCGAGGACGTGGCGGCGCTGCGTGACATCGTCGTCGACCTGCTGCGGCTGCCCGACGCCAACCGGCACCTGGCCGGCCTGGTCTCCGGCCTCGCGCTGGCCTATCCGCTCGTCGGCGACGCCGGCGATTCCGGCAGCTCCGGCAGTCACCCGCTGACCGGGCAGCGTGTCCCGGACGTGGAGCTGACCAACGCGGACGGCGACCGCCCGGTGCGCCTTTCGGCGCTGTTCCGCGAGGGGAACTCGGTGCTGCTGGATCTGGCGGGGGACCTACCGCAGGGACTGCCGCTGCCGGAGCGGGTCGACGCCGTCCGGGCCGGGTACGCCCTGGGCGCGGAGCCGTTGGGCGCCGACGTGCTGCTGATCCGCCCCGACGGCTACGTCTGCTGGGCCGCGACCGGCCCCGCCGCCCCCGACGCCCTGCTCGCCGCGATCGCCCGCCACCTCGTCAGGCCGGGCACCGCTTGGAGGTCGTTTTCTCCTGATGTTTCATTCCGGGATTAGTCTTTGATCCGGGGGGTGTCGGGTCGTGCCAGGAGGTGGTGGCTTCGCCGGTGAGGCGGCGGGCCGTCAAGTCAGTCATGGCGTGGTGGATCATGGCTTCGGAGCGGTCGGGCAGACTCTCGTAGTCGCGGGCCAGGCGGCGGTGGAACATCAGCCACCCGTAGGTCCGCTCGACAGTCCAGCGCTTGCGTAGCACTCCGGTGAGCTGGGCGAGCACACCGTCCTTCTGCCACTTGGCGAAGTAGCCCTACACGGTCTCCCAGGGCGGGAAGTCGTGCGGCAGGTAGCGCCACTGCACCCCGGTCCGGTTGACGTACAAGATCGCCTTCTTGGTCTCGCGCAGACCATGCTCGGGCGGGCGTCCGATGTTCAGCGCATACCTGCGCCGCTCGGCCCGCCGGGCACTCAGGACTGGCTCGATCAACTCCCAGCGGGCACCGGACAGATCACTCGGATACGCGCGCCGTTCGGCCACGACCTGGACGTACCGCTGACTGGGGGCGTGTGCCCAGGCGTGATTCGAGACCGGCGGGAGCACCACCCCGCGACGGGCGTCCTGGGACGAGACGGGCGCAAGGCATCACGAGAGATCTCACCGATACCGGATGTTCTCTTGGTCCCCGTGGCTGGGTCTGTTCGGGTGCCACCTGTGGGCCATGCCGGTCACCTGGGGCGAGGGCCTCCGAGGCGAATGCCGCAGGCCATTACAACCTCGTACGGGGCGCCGGCTTCCCGCCGCTTCCGGACGGAACAGCCAGGCGGGTGGGGTCATCGCTCCGATTCCGCGCGGCTGAACAGGAGAAGGAGGAGGGACGTGCCTGCAGCTACGGGTGTCTGGCGCCGCTGGATGGCGGCCGCGACGGCGATGGTGACGGCTGGGGCACTCGGTTCGCTCGGGGCCGGCACGTCAGCAGCGTCGGACCCGAGGGGGCGGGACGTTGCCCGATGCGCGACCAAGCCCGCCCCGCCGGCGACGAGCGTACCGCCACCGATCACCTCCGGCAGCGACGTGTGGAGCTTCGTCTCCGAGCCGAATCTGCATCCCATGCGGGTCACCGTGACCACGCGACGACCAGGCACGGCCCCGGGGGACGTCTTCGTCGCCCCGTACAACCTCACCCAGCCGGTCGGCCAGACCGGGGCGCTGATGCTCGAAGACTCCGGCGAGCCGGTCTGGTTCCGCCCGCTTCCCGTCGCCAACCTCGAGAACGGTGACTTCCGGGTGCAGACGTACCACAACCCCCGGACCGGCGCCCGACAGCCCGTGCTGACGTTCTGGCAGGGAACTATCGCGATTCCCCCGTACTACACCAACCTGCCCGGGGGCGCCCCCGAGCCGGGAGGCTGCTACTACATCTACGACAACCACTACCGCCTGCTCAGGACGGTCTTCGCCCGGCACGGCTTCTACCCGGACTTCCACGAGTTCCTCCTGACACGCCGGGGCACCGCGCTGTTCATCGCGTCCAAGCCGGTCCCGATGGACCTCACCTCGTACGGGGGGCCCAAGAACGGAGCCATCCAGGACAGTGAGATCCAGGAAGTCGATCTCGCGACCGGGAAACTCGTCTTCTCCTGGGACATCCTGGACCACGTGAACCCGGCGGACTCCGAGGTGTCGGCCTCCTCGGCGTCCTCGTCCGGCGGGGTGTGGGACGCCTACCACGTGAACTCGATCGACGAGGGCCCCGACGGCCAACTGCTGATCTCGGCCCGGAACCTCTGGGCGGTCTACGACGTCGCCCGGCAGACGGGCCGCATCCGCTGGCAGCTCGGCGGCAAGACAAGCGACTTCAGCTTCGGCCCGAACGCGGACTTCTACTGGCAGCACCATGCCCGGTTCCGGCCGGGAAACCGGATCAGCATGTTCGACGACGGCTGCTGCAACCAGCCGGACGGCACCCCCGAACAGCAGTCCCACGGCCTGATCCTCAACCTCGACTTCCCCAACCACCGCGCGACCGCGGTGCGGACCTACTACCACGCACCGGGGCTGTACGCGGCGTCCCAGGGAGACACCCAGGCGCTCGCCAACGGCGACAAGTTCGTCGGCTGGGGGCAGGAGTCCTACTACTCGGAGTATCGGGATGCCGGGAACACCGAGGGTGACGGCTCGAAGAACCTGCTCTACGACGCCATGATGCCCGGCTCCGACGTCTCGTACCGGGCGTTCCGCCACGAGTGGGTCGGCCGGCCGTGGTATCCGCCCAGTGCGGCAGCGCGCAACGGCAGCGGCGGGCGGAGCACCGTCTACGCCTCCTGGAACGGTTCGACCCAGACCAGGGCGTGGCAGGTGCTCGCCGGACCGGACGCCCGTTCCCTGTCGGTGGTCGTCGACCACGCCGACCGGACCGGCTTCGAGACGGCCGTCACCACCCACAACCCGGGACCGTACTTCCAGGTGAGGGCGCTGAACGCGAAGGGGGAGGTCATCGGGACGTCCCACGTCGTGACCCGCTCCGGCTGACGACCGACTACTCGATGCGACGGCCCGCGCCAACAGCGGCTCCCCGCCGGCTGCCGAAGCGCGCCGCCCAACGATCCAGGCGGAACATCGTCACAGAGGCGATCGGCCTCCTGCTTGCTGTACTGGTCACCGCTGCCGGCGTGCAGGACTCCGTTGCCGGCACCCAGCTACTCGACCAGGTCGCCGCCGGGCATCCAGGCATCCGGAATGCATGGGTGGACGGCGGATACCGCCAGCACCTTCGCCTCCGTCGGGATTTGGGGCTGCTCAGACCCGGTGACGAGATCGCAACGGACGATCGGACTCTGACGACCCGGCGCCTGGATCTCTTCTTCGACCGCACTCGGCAGATCAACCGTGCGTGCCCAATTGCTGAAATCTTCACTGCGTTGGAGCGGTCATTGGAACTGGCCAACAAGGGCCCGATCAAGCTACAAGGCCATGGACGAACGCCGCGCCATCAAAGCCCTCCTCAAGCCCTGGCCCTCGCCGCACATCGCCTGCGCCCCACGCAGGACCGACGCCTCACCGCGCGACCGTTCGCTCTCCTGGTCGGGAAGCACCATGCCCACGTGCGCTCCTGTCGGCGCCGGCCCCGGCGCCGGGATTGTCACCGCCCGCCCCGACGCCGCCGACGTCCTCGACACCGCGTCGCTCACCACGGCCTTTCAAGACCGGCGGCCATCTCGGGGAGCAGTCCTGCGATGACGAACTCGGTGGTTCCCATCAGGAACGTGCCGGCGGCCAGCACGCGGACGACAAAGGGCAGCTTGCCGGTGGCGGAGCCGGCTGCTGAGGGCATGGATGAACTCCTTTCCGTACGACTGGCGGGAGTGGTCAGGAGGCGGGCTCGACGGTGATCTCGATGGTGATGCGGTCGGCCCGGGCCAGTTGGTCGGGGCCGGCGTCGAGATGGCCGAGGACGAGGAGGCCGGCGGTGGCGGAGGGGCCGTCCTGGTAGAAGAGGGCGAGGTTGCCCCACGGTGCGTAGTAGGCCAGGTCTCCGGCCTTGGCCGTGGACGGTTCAGGAGCACCGTCGGTGGTGAGCTCGCGCGGCGGGTAGCCGATCCGCTCCGTCCCGTGGAAGTCCTTCAGGTCCAGGGGAGCGGGAGCAGCGTGGCCAGGTCGCGGGCGGCGGGGCTGTCGTTCAAGGTCGCGTGGACGGCTCGGCCGTCGAGAGTGACACGAAGGTCCATGGCAGTGTTCCTGTCGGAGCCGGACGGGGTGCTACCGGCCCAGCTCGACGGCGATCTGAGCGTCAGCGTCTCGCAGGCAGGCCTGCTGATCACCGCTTTCGCCATCGGCATGATCATCGGCGGGCCGACCATGAGCCTGGCCACCCTGCGCCTGCCGCAGCGCCGGACGCTGGTCCTGACCCTGGCCGTGTTCGCGCTCGGGCACGCCGTCGCCGCACTCAGCACCTCCTTCACGATCGTCCTCGCCGCCCGCGTCGTCACCGCCCTGGCCACCGGCGCGTTCTGGGCGGTCGGATTCGTCATCGCCACCGCCGCTGCGGGTCCCGGCAACTCCACTCGCGCCGTCAGCGTCATGATGGGCGGCCTCACGCTGGCCAACGTCGTCGGCGTTCCCATCGGCTCCCTCGCGGGCCAGGTCACCGGCCGGCGCGGCCCCTTCTGGGCGCTGGCCGTCCTCGCCGGCCTGGCCGCCGCGTTCGCCGGGCGGTTCATCCCCACCGTCGCGCAGCAGACCCAGGTGTCGGCGCGGGCCGAGATCCGTGCGCTGCGGCAGCGCCGCCTGTGGCTGGCGCTCGCCGCCGCGGTGCTGATCATGGGCGGCGTCCTGTCCACCTACACGTACATCACGCCGCTGCTCACCGACCGCGCGGGCATCGCTGAGAGCGCCGTCCCACTGGTCCTGACCGCCTTCGGCGTCGGCGCGCTGGGCGGCAACACCATCGGCGGCCGCCTCGGCGACCGCCACCCCATGGCCACGACGATCACCGCGGCGGCGGCCGTCGCCGTCACACTGCTGGCGCTGATCCCGCTGTCGGACAGCCCGGTGGCAGCCGTCGTACTCGTCTTCCTGATGGCGCTGACGGGATTCACCGTCAACCCGGTCGTCATCTCCCTCGCAGTCCGCTTCGCCGGCGATGCCCCGACCCTCACCTCGGCGCTGACCACCTCCGCCTACAACACCGGCATCGCGGTCGGCTCGGCCCTCGCGGGCCGCGCCCTGGACTCCTCGCTCGGCCTGACCGGACCCGCCCTGGTCGGCACCGTCTCGGCCGCCCTCACGCTGCTCCCGCTGATTGCGCTCGCCGTGAGCCAGGGGCACCGCCCGACGCGGGTCGTGACTCAGCACGCACTGCGCGCCGACGAGCTCGAGACTTCTGCGCCGTCGCAGGTCCGCGCCCAGCGCTGACGCTGACGCTGACGAGCAGCCTCACGACCCGTCGGAGGACAGCATCATCCCCGTCCACGACTTCCGCCGACGGCCCGCACGAGACCGCCCCTCTCATCGACGCCGACGGGGCACGGCCCTGCTCCTCACCTGCCCGGTGTCAGGGAAGCGTTGACCTGTCAGAGAGGCGTACGGCCAGAGCTGCCACGTCGTCGTCGAGTCCACCGCCGCTGTGCTGGAGGAGATCCCGATGAAGCCTGTCGAGCAGTGCCTTGGGCCCGGCTGCGCTCTGCCGACGCATCCAGTCCTGCAGCGAGAAGAACTCGCCTCGGGGGTTCCGGCTCTCGATGACCCCGTCGGTGTAGAAGAGCAGCTGGTCACCGGGGGTGCAGGTGATCGTGTCGGTGGTGTAGCGGGAGCCGAGGAGTGCCGCGAGGTTGAGGCTCGGTGAGGCAGCGGTCGGGTCCAGGACGAGGAGCTTGCCGTGGCGCAGGAGCAGTGGTGGAGGATGCCCGCAGTTGAGGAGCTTGATGTCGCCGCCCTGGTGCGGGAACTCGGCGAGCACCACGGTGATGAACTGCTCCAGTGATTCCTCGGCGGGGAACGTACAGCTGTGCCGGGTGCTGCTGGCGTCCAGGCGGCGGACGATCTCCTCCAGGCTCGGCTCGTCGTATGCGGCTTCCCGGAAGCAGTTGACCACCGCCGCGGCCGCTCCTACCGCGGGCAGGCCCTTGCCCCGCACGTCGCCGAGGATCAGTCGCACGCCGTATGGCGTGAGGAGGGCTTCGTAGAAGTCCCCGCCGATGTGGGCCTGTGCGGCGGCTGCGAGGTACATCGACTCGACTTCGATGGGGCCGACCCGGCGCGGCAGGGGACGCAAGACCACCTTCTCCGCCGCGTCGGCGACGAGGCGGAGCTGGACGAAAGCCTGTTCCCGCTGGATCCGGACACGGCACGCGTATGCGGCAGCCACGGTGACCGCGGCGATGGCGCCCACGGTGAACCAGGCGCCGAGATCCGGGTAGACGAGGCTCAACCCGATCATGATCAGGACGCAGGCGCCGCCCAGCAGAACCGTGGGCAGTACCGGCCAGGTGGAGGCAGCCAGGGCAGGTGCGGCGGTCAAGAGGCGACTGAAAGAGATCCTTCTCGGCGTGGCGAACGCCAGGGCGGTGACGACCACGGTAAAGATCACCGGTGAGAGCAGGGCGGCGCTCCACCGCCTGCGGAGAGGGCGAGGGGGCCGCATCCACCCAGTCCAGAACATAAAACGCACCATATCGGTAAAATTGGGCACAGGGATCAAGCTGGGCCAGCTCCTCCGACGCCCAGGTGGCGACGCTGCCCACGGAAGACGTTGCCCGCGGAAGACGTTGCTGGCGGTCAGCGGGTGCGTACCGCCGTGACGGTGAAGCGTTCCACGTCGGCGACGTGTCCGCCGGTGGCCGCGACCACCGTGAGGACCGGGTCACGGGCGCCCGCGAAAGACACCGGGACGCGCCATGGCTCGTCGGTGCCGCCCGCCGCGGTACAGCACGGGGAGGTGCCCAGCGGCGCCGCGGACGAGGGCTGGCGCACCTGGACGCGGATGCTCTCGTCCACTCCGGTGATCCGTCCGCCGGTGACCATCGGGGAGCGCACCGATGCCCCGTACGCGGGCCTGGTCAGGGAGAATGTCGTGTCGTCGCTGCCCACGACCTCCCACGGGGCGTCCGGTCCGGTGCCGTACCGCACAAGGTGAAGCGCCGCTGCTACGCCGCCCCCGGACGCCGTCCGTGCGACGCCGATGCGGGCGTGCCGACCGCTGACGGTGCGTGAGGAGACCCGGCCGATCTCCTGGAAGCCCAGATAGCCGCGGGTGAAGGAGAGGGCGGTCTGCTCCGGGTCGAGATGCCAGGGCTGGCGGCCGCCGGAACGGTAGGCACGCTGCCACGCATGAGCCTGGGCGAGTGTCGTGAACGGCCACATCGGCTGCAGGCTCCAGGAGCCGAGGGGCGGCGTGCCGAGCGGTGCCGGCGTGGTCGGTGGACGAGTGCCGGCCGGGGCGTCCGCCGTCGGTGCCGGCGAGCGCGGGGGTGTGGGTGTGTGCGACAGCGGCGGCACGGATGTCCCCGGCGCGGTGGGTGGCGTTCCCGACGCGTTCGGCGACCCGCCGGAACCGCTGCAGCCGGTCAGCGCCAGGCCGGCCACGATCGTCGCGGCGGCAATCCGGAACAGGAGCCAGTCGTTCATGGGTGCTCCAGGGAAGGTCGAACTGACCGCAGACGCGTCTGCCCGGCCATCGTCCCACCGGACCCGTCCGCGTCACAGAGGTCTCGCGCGGCAATCGCACGTGGTCCCAAGGCGCTCACCGCCGGGCAACAGGGGCCCGGCGGCACCCCCTCCACAGGACCGCCCGGCGATGACGTGCTCTCCGGTGCGATGATCGCGACATCGCGGTCCGTGCCGAGTGGCGTCCGCCCGGTGCACACCGCCTCTCCAGTGCTGCGATGATGCGACTCGAGGCCCGGGTACGGCCAGGCGTGTGGCCGGTCGGACCCGCCTCTACGCCCCTGCTGCCACCGACCCCTTCCGGAGCCCACATGGCCCTCGATGTCGACGCTGTCCGCGCGCAGATCCCCGCCTTGAAGTCCCACTCCGCACGCTTCGACGCGCCCGGAGGCACCCAGACGCCCCAGCCGGTCATCGACGCTGTCGCCAACGCGCTGGCGAGCCCTCTGGCCAACAGGGGGCAGACCAACGAGGGCGAGCGCAACGCGGACGCCATCGTCACCGGCGCCCGGCTCGCCCTGGCCGACCTGCTCGGTGTCCAGCCGCGCGGCATCGTGTTCGGCCGAAGCGCCACCCAGCTCACGTACGATCTGTCGCGCGCGCTCGCCAAGGACTGGGCTCCGGGCGACGAGGTGGTGGTCACGCGGCTCGACCACGACGCGAACATACGCCCCTGGATACAGGCGGCGGAGGCGGTCGGCGTCGCGGTCCGCTGGGCGGACTTCGACCCGGACACGGGCGAGTTGCACCCCGGGCAGGTGGCGTCGGTGCTGTCACCACGGACCCGGCTGGTCGCCGTCACCGCGGCGTCGAACCTCATCGGGACCCGGCCGGACGTGCCCGCCATCGCCGAACTGGCGCACCAGGCCGGTGCGCTGCTCCATGTCGACGCGGTGCACTACGCCGCGCACGCCGCCGTCGATCTGGCCGGCCTCGGTGCCGACACGCTGGTCTGCTCAGCGTACAAGTTCATGGGTCCGCACCTGGGGGTGCTGGCGAGCCGGCCCGCGCTGCTGGAGACACTGCGGCCCGACAAGCTGATGCCGTCCACGGACGCCGTCCCCGAGCGCTTCGAGCTGGGCACACTGCCGTACGAGTTGCTGGCGGGTGCACAGGCCGCCGTGGACTTCATCGCCGACCTGGCGCCGGACGCGGCCGGCACCCGCCGGGAACGGCTGCTGGAGGCATTCTCGGTGATCGAGTCCCACGAGGAAGCCCTGCGTGAGCGCCTGGAGCGAGGGCTTGCCGAGCTGGGCGGGATCACCGTGTACTCCCGCGCCGCGCGGCGCACCCCGACGCAGCTGTTCACCGTGCGAGGCCGCAGCTCGGCCGACGTCTCCCGGCACCTGGCAGCGCACGGCGTCGCCGCACCGGCCGGATCCTTCTACGCACTGGAGGCCTCTCGACGGCTCGGGCTCGGGAGCGAGGGCGCGGTGCGTGTGGGGCTGGCGCCCTACACCTGCGACGACGACATCGACCGGCTGCTGACGGCACTGGGCGGCATCGAACGCTAGACCGAGTGTGTCGACTCGCGGCGAGCGGCTCCTCCTCCTCCTGGCTTCCGGTCGGTAGCCGGCCAATCCGGTGGGTAGCCGGCCAAGGAGCGCGCGCCCGGGCCGACGCCTGAGCCCCCGTCCGGGCGGCGGCGGGGATCCCCGCCGCCGAGCCCGACGACCGCGGCTCCCCCGGCAGCGGCTGGAACCGGCTGGGACCGGGCGGTGCTGTGACCGGGCGGTGCTGTGACCGGCCGCGCGCCCGGCAAGGCGGGCATCAATCCGCTTGACCGGGCCACGGATCAACCGCTGCACTGTGGCGGGACACCACGAGTCGTGGTGCCGGTATCCCGGGGAGGCAGCGGCAGCAATGGAGATCCGTCCTACGACCGATCAGGACCTCGACGTCTTCGTCGACACACTCCACGCCGCGTTCGGGCGCTTCCCGGAAACCCCGGCCGAGGGCGGCGGGGTGTGGTGGTCGGCGCTCGAGATGGAGCGCAACCTGCTCGCCGTGGCGGCGGACGGGCGGCCCGTCGGCACCGCAGGTGCGTACTCCTTCGAGCTCACCCTGCCCGGTGAGATCCTCGTCCCGGCCAGCGGGGTGACCGCCGTCGGCGTCCTGCCCTCGCACCGACGCCAGGGCGTACTCAGCGCGATGATGCGGCATCAGCTCACCGAACTGCGGGCCCGAGGCGAGTTCCTCTCCGTACTGCTGGCCTCCGAGGCCCTGATCTACCGCAGGTTCGGCTACGGACCGGCGACCTACACGCAGCGGCTGACGGTGCCGCGCCACCAGGGCGCCCTGACCCTCCCCCGGGCGCGCGGAACGGCCGACGGCCCCGCGACCGGTTCGGACACGGACACCGGCACGGTCGAGGTCCTGCGGCGTGCCGAGTGCGGCGAGATCCTGGAAGAGGTCTACGACCGGTACCGCCGCGCACAGCCCGGCGCGCTGTCCCGGCCGCACCGGTGGTGGGCCTCGGGCGCCGGACAGCCCCCGATATCCCCGGCGCCGCGCTACGTCGCTGTCCACCGTGACGTCGATGGCGTACCGGACGGGTACGCCAGCTACTCGGTCGGCGAACCCCGTACGTTGACGGTCGACGAGACCATCGCCGCCGACGACGCCGTCTTCACCGCCCTGGCCAGGTTCGTGCTCGGACACGACCTGGTCACTGAGGTCGTGTTCAAGCACTTCCCGCCCCAGCACCCGCTGCGCTGGCAGCTTGCGGACTTCCGCGCCGGCCAGGTCAGCGGCGACACCGACTGGCTCTGGGTGCGGCTGCTGGACATCCCGCGTGCGCTGACCGCGCGTGGCTGGTTCACGGACGGCGAGCTCGTCCTCGACGTCGACGACCCGTTCCTCGGCGAGCACGGCCGCTATCTGCTGACCGTCCGGGACAGCAAGGCCGACTGCGTCCCGACGGGCCGGGAGCCCGACCTGTCCCTGGACGTGAGCGACCTGGGCTCGATCTACCTCGGCGGCACCGCACCGAGCACGCTCGTGCGTGCCGGACACATCCGGGCCCACCGCCCGGGCGCGGCCACCGTCGCTGACGCCCTCTTCCGCGCCGAGCGCTCGCCGCACTGCCTGCACTGGTTCTGACCGCGCGCTCGCCGAGACGGAGCGCTCGAGATCGAGGCCGCACACGGACTCGGTCAGAAGGCGGTGTGGTGCAGGGTCACAGCAGTCCCAGCCCCTTGGCCAGACTCGACAGCCCGCCGGCCAGCGCGAGCAGCAGGACGAGCCGGCGGGCCCGGCCCTCCGGGACGCGCTCGGCGAGCACTCTGCCGACGACCGCACCCATCGCCATCGCGGCGACGGCCGTCGCCCATCCTGTCGACCCCAGCCGCGGAACCCCGTTGGCCGCTATGGAGAAGATGTTCACGACGACGCCGTAGAACTGCGCGTTCGGCACGAACTCGCGGACGGTCCAGCCGGCGTTCATCGCGTAGAGGGAGAGCGGCGGGCCGCCCAGCCCGGCCGAGGCGTTCATGAATCCGCCCGCCGCGCCCGCGGCCACCGCCCCTTGGGTACCGGTCAGGGCGGACACCCGCAGGCCGCGCATCACCAGCAGCACGGCCAGGGTCACCAGAAGACCCATCCCGACGAACAGGACGGGGTGCGGAAGTTGGGCGGCCACCCATGTCCCGGCCGGTACGGCGCACACGGACGCGGCGACCAACGGCGCCATCGCCGTGAGCCGCACCCGCCGCCAGCCGCCGGCGAGCCCGACGGCACTGATGGCACCGGCGGCACAGTTGGCCAGCGCGACACCCTGGGACGGACCGAGCAGCAGCACGAGCGCCGGCACGGCGACGAGCGCGAAGCCCATCCCGGTCAGCCACTGCACACAGGCGCCCACCATCACGATGCCCCCGAGGAGCAGCTGTGCCGCCCCGCCGGTCATGCGCCGTCGCGGGTACGCAGCAGGTTCACGACCGTCACCCGCAGCACCGGCTCGCCGTTCTGGTCGAGGAGCTCGGCGAGCGTGCGCACGATGCCGCGCCGCGGGTCGGAGCGCGAGAGCCGGGTTTCGAGGGTGTGCAGACGCAGGCGGAGCCGGTCGCCGGGGCGCACGGGCTTGAGCCAGCGCAGTTCGTCCACGCCCGGGCTGCCGAGACTCGCGACCGTCGACAGGTAGTGCCCGGCGAACAGCCGCATCATCAGGGCCACGGTGTGCCATCCGCTGGCGACCAGCCCGCCGAACGGCCCCTCCCGCGCCGCGACGGGATCGACGTGGAAGGACTGAGGGTCGTACTGGGAGGCGAAGCCGACGATCTCCTCCTGGGTGACCGCGACGCTGCCGTACTCGTACGTCGCGCCCGCCGTGTAGTCCTCGAAGTACCGGTCGTCGATGGGAGCGGTGAAGGTGTCCGTGCGCTGATCGTGTTTCATGTCTCCAGCCCCCCTTCGACGTCCATGTGCCTGTCTACCAGGCGGCTGTAGACACTGTCTATGTTCTCAATGGGTGACCGGCGTCAGGGCTTGCGATCACGCCGGCGGCCGACGTGATGTCGCACGATTCGGTGAGGGAGAGGGCCGCGACCGACCGCGTGCCCGCCGCCCGCTAGCATCCCTGGTCATGGCGAGGCGGGGATGGCGGCGGCTGGGTGTCACAGCTGGGGTGGCGGTGCTGGCGGCGCTCTGCGGCTCCGGCCCGCAACCCTCAGGGGCCATCGGCTCGGCGTCGGACCTCGGTCCCCTCCCGGCCGACCGCTACGCGTACACGCCGCAGGACTACCAGCGATCCCAGCGGGCATCGGCGTTGCTGGTCCGGCAGTGCATGGCCGACCGCGGCCATCCGGACTTCCCGCTCGACCCCCGCTACCCCAGTGACCCCGTCGTCGCCACCGCGGTCGGCACCGACTACGGCGCCCTCGATCTCGGCACAGCCCGCCGCTGGGGCTACGGCTGGGACCCGGCCAAGCCCCTGGTGCCCCGGCCGAAGGGCCGCCGGATGACCAACGCCGAGTATGCGGACTGGCCGGACTGCAACGCCGAGGCGAACCAGCGGCTGATGCGTGGCATCTACCTCAAGCGGGACTGGCTCTACGCGAGCAGCCGGGCGGTCGAGGTCGACAAGGCGGTCAAGCGCGACCCGCGCCTCCGGGCGGCCTGGGATGTGTGGTCCCGCTGTGTGGCACGGCAGGGATTCGCCCGCTACCCCGACCCCGTGGCGGCGTACACCGACAACGCCTGGCAGCGGGGCAGCGACGGCAACACCCAGCACACGCAGCGGGAGCGGGACACCGCCGTCGCGGACGTCACCTGCAAGCGCCGCCACCATACGGCCGAACTCTGGCACGCGGTACAGGCGCAGAGGCAGGCGGCGGACATCGCACGGCACCGCGACCGCTACGCCGCCGGGCTGCGGGCGCTGCGGACGTACCGGGCCAACATCGCCGAGGTGCTGCGGGAACTCGGCTAGGCCCTGTCGTCGAACTCCCGCCTGCCCCGCGGACGGACGACGGGAATGTGACGACAGGACCCAGCGGGGCGGCCGGCGCAGCACCGTAGGCGCAGAGCCCGCGCGCCCCGGCTCAGCCGAGGAACTCCTCGACCAGCTTGGCCAGTTCGGCCGGCTGCTCGACCCGCGCCACGTGGCCGCACTCCAGCTCGGCGTAGCGGCTGTGCGGGATGCCCGCCGCGAGCTCACGCGAGTTCTCGGCGGGGATCAGTGCGTCCAGCGCGCACCCGATGACCAGGGTCGGGGCCTGGATGCGGGGCAGCGCGGCGCGGATGTCCACCTTCAGGTCGGCGTCGATCTGGCGGAGCAGGTTCGCGCTCGGAAGCATGCCGGTCGCCAACTCCTCCACGGCCTCGCGGTCGATGGAGTTGAGGTAGGGGCGGCTGAAGGCCGTCAGCATGGCGTAGCGGGCGAAGGCCGTCGGGTTGTCGGCCAGCGTGCGCCAGACGGTGAGGCCGTTCTGGATGTAGCGGTCCTCCGGGCCGCACCAGCCGGAGAGCGTGATCAGCCGGCGCACCAGCTCCGGGTGCTGCGCGGCGACCAGGGCGACGACGGGTGCGCCCAGCGAGTAGCCCAGGACGTCCACCGGGCCGCGCCCCAGGTCCGCCAGGACGGCGGCCAGTTGGGTGGCGAGCAGTTCGACGGTCAGCTCGCCGCCGTCGTCCTCGGCCGCCTCGCTGCCGGACAGATCCGGGAGGACGACGGTGTGCCGGCCGGTGAAGTACCCGAGGGCCGACTCCCAGGTCACCGACCCCCTGCCGGAGCCGTGCACCAGCACGAGGGCGGGACCCTCGCCTTCCAGGCGGTAGGGGATGCGGGCGCCGTCGACGGTCACTGCGGGCATGGTTCCTCATTCCAGAGAGGGTGTGGGGTTCGCGTTCCACGCCAACGATGCGTTGCCCCGGCCCCGATGAGGAGCGGACCGCTCTGCCTAGGACCGGCACTCCCAGGGTCGGCATGTCCTCATGGCCTGCCGATGCCGGATCATGGAGGGATGCCGAGCGAACTGAACCGCCGTGAACTCGCCGACTTCCTTCGCCGGTCGCGGGAGCGGCTGCGCCCGCACGACGTCGGACTGGCCTCCGGGCCCCGGCGACGGACACCCGGGCTGCGCCGCGAGGAGGTGGCCCAGCTGGCCGGGATGTCCGCCGACTACCTGATGCGCCTGGAACAGGCACGCAGTCCGCAGCCTTCCACCCAGCTGCTCGGCGCCCTGGCACGCGCGCTGCGGCTCACCGAGGACGAGCGCGACCACCTGTTCGTGCTGGCGGGGCACCGGCCGCCGGAAGGCCGCCGGGCGGGGAGCCATGTGCGTCCCGCGCTGCTGTACCTCCTCGACCAGCTGACGCGCACCCCCGCGCAGATCCTCGGCGACCTGGGTGATCTGCTGGCGCAGAACGCCATGGCCGAAGCCCTGTTCGGCTGTGTGTGCACCGTGGAGGAGCCCGACCGGAACGTGGTGTGGCGGTGGTTCACCGACCCCTTCGTCCGCGAGGCGTACCCGGAGGACGAGCGTGAGCGGCGTGGCCGGCTGGCCGTCGCCGACCTCCGCACGGCGGTCGCGCGCCGCGGACACGGCGACGCCGAGGCGGCGGCGCTCGTCGCCCGGCTGCGGGAGGCGAGCGACGAGTTCGCCGCGATGTGGGACCGCCACGAGGCGGCCGTCCGGCGGCAGAGCCGGCTGCGGGTGCGGCACCCGGAGGTCGGGCTGATCGAGTTCGACTACGAGGCACTCCTCAGCCCGGCCGAGGACCAGCGGCTGCTGGTCTTCACGCCCCCGCCCGGCACACCCAGCGCCGAGGCCCTCGACCTGCTGCGCGTCGTCGGCCCCGAGACGGCGCACCGCGGCCACCGCTGATCAGGACCCGAGGGCCCACCCGCGGGGCGCGCGCACCAGGAGCACGGCGACGGCGACGGCACTAGTGACACGGAGACTCACAGTTGCTTGGATGTGACAAGCGCTTTCCGGCCGAACCTTGGAGCGTGCCCGTGCAGACCTCGCGTCGTGCTCTGTTGTCGGTGTTCCCCGCGGCGACCCTGCTGGCAGTGGCCGAGCCGCTGAGGGCATGGGGCGCGCCCCGGCCGGACGCGACCGTCGCCGACGCGGCCGCCGACCATGCCGTACTGATCGGCAACGTCGTTGCGATGTTCGCCGGCACCGCGGATTCCAACGCACGACCCGAGGTGGCTCCCAAGCTCGCGTCCATCGACTCGACCGCCCGGGCCCGGCTGGCCGCGATGGACGGCGCCGGGCAGGGCGAGCTCTTCCGGGGCGTTCCCCTCGGCACGCGTGACACGAACCTGACGACATCGTTCCAGTACCTCTACGAGATCGCCCTCGCGACCCGCACGCCCGGCGCCACGGCGTCCGATCTCCGCGACAACGTGACCGTCCAGAGACGGGTCATCGACGGCCTGGTCCGGCTCTACGACGACTACTACGGCACTCAGTCGAAGGGCTACTACGGCAACTGGTTCAACTGGGAGATCGGCATCTCCTCCCACGTGAGCAAGACCCTCGTCCTGCTCAAGGACCAGCTCGCGGAACACCGGCCCGACCTCACCGCCGCCTACGTCGCCTCCATGGACGGCTATCTGCGCAACGGCAAGGACGGCGACGTCGACCTCGACTCACGCTTCCACACCGGCGCCAACCTCGCCGACATCACGACGAACCGGATCCTGCAGGGCGCCGTGCTCGACGACGGCGCCCGCATCGGAAAGGCCATCGCCGACCAGCTGACCGTCTTCGCGACCGTCGACCCGTATCACCCCCTGCACGGCGTCACCGACGGCTTCCACTCGGACGGTTCGTTCATCCAGCACGCCTCCGTCGCCTACACCGGCTCCTACGGCACGGGACTGCTGACCCGCGTCGTCCAGACCCTCAAGATCCTCGAAGGGACGAGCTACGCCCAGGACATCGGCGGCCTCGTCGACACCGTGCAGCGATGGGTGGTCGACGGCTTCGCCCCGCTGATCTTCGAGGGCTGGATGATGGAGATCGTCAAGGGCCGCGCGGTGTCCAGGACCACCACCGGGTACGACTCCGTCGCCTCCGTCGTCGAGGCCGTCGTCGATCTCTCCGGCTATGCGACCGGTGCAGACGCCACGGCACTGAAGGGCTACGTCAAGCACATACGGCGGACGTCGAAGGCCGTCCTCGACCCGAAGAGCTTCGTCTCCCCGGTGAGCATCGCCCGCTACGCCGACCTCCTCGCCGACACGTCGGTCCCGGCGAAGGACCTCAACCCCGCCGAACGGAACGTGGCGTTCAACGCGATGGACAGGACCGTCCACCGGCGTCCCGGCTACGCCTTCGCCCTGGCCCGCAGTTCCACGAGGATCAGCAAGTACGAGTACATGAGCGGCGAGAACCTCATGCCGTGGTTCCAGGGCGACGGTGCCCACTACCTCTACCTGTCCGGTCAGGACCAGACCCAGGCCTTCGGTGTCGACTACTACACGGCCGTCTCGCCCTACCGTCTCGCCGGCGTCACCGCTCCCGTGGAGAGCCGCAAGACGATTCCGGAGCTCTACGGCACCCAGTGGTACGACAACCCCGCACGCGGGTTCACCTCCTCCTCCGAGTCGCAGAACACCTACGTGTATTTCCCCCGCGGCACCAACACCTTCTCCGGCGGCGCCGGCCTCGGCGCGTACGGCGCGGTCGGACTCGTCCAGGCCGACGACGTGGCGTATGCCGCGAAGCAGGCCGGCGATCTTCCCGACGACTTCGTCGTCTACCGCAACGCCCAGGCCACGAAGTCGTGGTTCATGTTCGACGACGAGATCGTCGTCCTCGCCGCGGACGTGGGTGACGCCGCGGGGCGCCCGGTGACGACGACCATCGACAGCCGGATCGCCGGAGCGTCGGACGTCGTCACCCTCACCGGGGAACTCCGAAACGGCAGGGCCTGGTCCGGCCCCGGTACGGCCCCGCTGGCCTGGCTGCGCTACGCCGATGCCGGCCAAGGCACCGCGGTCGGATACGTCTTCCTGGACGAGCAGCAGCCGACCGTGGCGCTCGACACGATCACCCGCAGCCGCCGCATCGTCCGCGTCTCCAACCCCGACACCATGGTGAGCAAGCAGGTCTTCTCCGTCTCCGTCGAGCAGGCGGCCACCGCGCCGCCCGCCTCGATGGCCTACGCCCTCGTCCCCAACGCTTCCGAAAGACGGCTGAGGTCCTATGCCCGCGGTCCGGTATCCGTTGTAGTCAACTCCCCTCGGATCCAAGCCGTGCAGCATGCGGGACTGCGCATCGTGGCCGTCAACGTCTTCGCACCGGGCACACACCACGCCGGGCGGCTTTCGGTCGACGGCCCGGCATCGGTGATCCTCCAGGAGGCGCGCGACGGCACCACCAGGGTCGCGGTGTCCGACCCGACGATGGAGCGGGATGCGGTCTCGGTCATCGTCCACGGCCTGACGCTGAAGGCGCTCTCCATGGACGACGGGGTCAGCGTCAGCCGGACCCACGGCGGCACTCGCATCGACATCACCACGCGTCACGCCTACGGCCGGAGCTTCACGGCGACGCTGCGTCAGCGTCAGTCACATACCCCCTCGCCAGGTGGGCGGCGATGACCGGCAGACGGCGGGTGGACCACAGCGAATCCGCACCAGTGGGCAGTCACGCGGCGTCGTACCAGGGCTTGTTCGCGGCCCAGTGCCGGACCCAGCCGGCGAAGCCGGGCTCGGCAGTGGTGAACCCGAACTGCGCGGCGAAGGGAGCGGCACCGACGTCACTGATCAGCCAGACATGCCCTCGATGCGGCCCGGTGACGATGAGATGCCAGTTCATCGCGCACCCGTCGGTGCCGAGCACGATCGAGCCGTGGTTGTAGACCTGGTCCAGGATGTCGTCGGCGTCCTCGGAGAGGTCGGAGTCCTCCTCCCACACCCACGCCCGAGTCAGCGGGAATGGCTTGCTCAGGTCTCGTTCCTGCTCGTCACCGGCCCAGTCGCCGGGCAGCTCCGCCACCGGCAGCAGTCCGAACTCCGGCGGCCCGGTGTATGAGCCGTCCGTCATCTCGGCGACGACGGTTCGATACGGCTCGGGCAGTACGATCCCGTGTTGTGCCTCAAAGGCATGGACCGCGTCCCACCCGAGAGCCGACTCACCACCGTCATCGATGTCGAACGCCGCTTGTACCGCGGCCAGCTCAGCAGGGTCAGCCCGATCAACATTCATGCGGCACAGATACCACCCCGCTCCGACAACGCCCCGACGCCCCCCTCGTACGGTTCACCAAGCCCCGCCGGCGTGCGCCGGAGCTGATCGCGGCGGCCGACGAGCGGGGCCAAGGGCGTGGGCGTGTGTCCTTGTCTCAGCCCTGCCGGAGGGCCGGCATCGGAAGCGGGATGTCGTAGGCCGTCGCGCCTGCGCCGACGCCGCCTTCGCAGGTGTTGGGCGGGGTCGTGCCGGTGCCTCGGGTGGAGGGGCGTTCGGCGGCCCAGAACATGTAGCCGAGCATGCCGGAGGTGGTGCCGGCGCCGTTGGGGGCGACGGTCCGGGTGAACGAGCCGGTGGAGTTCTGCAGGGAGTTGGCGAAGTCCGTGCACTCGGGCAGCGTCTTGTTCTGGTCGCTGATGTAGACGGAACCGGTGAACTTGGCCGGTGCCAGCGGTGGCACGGGCGGAGAGTACGTCGGCTTGCCGTCGACGTGCTCCTGCCAGTTGGCCGTCGCCGAGCTGGTCGAGGGCTGGCGGGAGGGCACCATCGCGTTGGCGTAGTCGAGCACGGGGGTGTCCGTGCGCAGCCAGTCGGCGGTGGCCTTGCGGTCGAGGTCGATCAGCCACCGGTCACCGGCAGCGACGTCGATGGTCAGGCGGGCCGTCGGGTCGGCCCCTGTGGCGTCGTAGGGGTGCACGGCCCGGTAGGCGCCGATGAAGGACTGCAGGCCGGTGAGGTCCGGGCCGCTGTTCTGCTCGTAGTCGATCTCGATGCCGACGCCCAGGTCGCTCGCCAGGGCAGCGGCCCGCTGTCCGAGCAGGGTGGGGTTCTCGGCGAGCGCGCTGTCCCACGAGTCCGTATAGGTGATGCCGCCGATGGAGAGCATCACGCGGATCCCGTGGGAGGTGAAGTACTGCACGATGTCCTTGGTCATGCCCCTGGGCACGCCGTTCAGCGTGGTCGCGTCGGTCGTACCGTGCAGCAGCTTGAGGGGCTCGACGAAACTGAGCACGACCAGGTTGACCGAGGGCCGGCCGTCCCCGCGGTCGATCAGCCAGTGGTTCTGCGCGTCGAACTCCGCCACCGTGCGGACGGTGCCCCAGATGCAGGCGTCGTTCGAGCAGTGCCAGGCGCCGTAGATCTGCGGCGGCGTACCGGTCGCGGCCGAGGCGGAAGCAGCGTGCGGGACGAGCAGGGCACCGAGCAACCCGAGCGCGACGAGCAGACGGTGACGGAGTCTGTGACGCATGTGTGCCTCCGGAGAAGGAGCGGCCTACGGGACGCGGGAGGTGGCGCGGGCAGCGTGGCAGGTTCAGACCAATCCGACAAGAGGGCGTGCAACCGGGGCGCGGCAAGGACCCGTGCACCGCTGTGCCTCTGGGCGGCATTCGCTCCACCCGACTCCTGGTGCTGCTGCTCGGGCCGCTCTACTGTCCTCTCTCATGACGTTTTCGATCGTGGCCCGCTCCGGTGAGGCCCTCGGTATCGCAGTGGCGAGCAAGTTCTTGGCGGTCGGTGCCGTGGTGCCGGCGGCAAAGGCCGGTGCCGGGGCGGTGGCCACCCAGGCAGCGGCGAACCCCCGCTATCTCCCGCAGGGACTGGCGCTGCTGCGAACGGGCGTGCAGCCCGCGGACGTGGTGGCGGGTCTCGTGGCCATGGACCGGGATCGCGCGCACCGTCAGCTGGGGATCGTGGGCTCCCACGGCCTCGGAGCGACGTACACGGGTGAGGAGTGTCTGGACTGGGCCGGTGGGACGGCGGGCGACGGCTATGCGATCCAGGGCAACATCCTCACCGGCCCGGAGGTGATCGAGGCGATGGAGTCGGCCTGGCTCTCCTTGCCGGAGGCTGCGCTCGACCGGCGGCTGGTCGCGGCGCTGGAGGCGGGCGACGCCGCGGGCGGTGACCGCCGGGGCCGCCAGAGCGCGGCCCTGTACGTGGTGGCTCCGGGCGCCGGGTACGGCGGCGGCAGCGATGTCGCCTGCGACCTGCGCGTGGACGACCACCCTGACCCGGTCGCGGAGCTGAGGCGCCTGCTGGACGTTCACGAACTGTTGTTCGGCAAGCCCGACCCGGACACCCTGCTGGATCTGTCGGGCGAGCTCAAGGAGGAGGTACAGGACCTGGTCACCGCTCGCGGTTACGCCTCACTGGAGATGTGGGCGGGGGTGGAGAACCTCGAGAACCGTCTGGTTCCCGGCAAGATCGACCCGGTGGTGCTGGCCTGTCTTCGGAACGGCCCTGCCACTGACGAGGCCTGACGCGGAGCCCGGCCGCGGCAGGCACCCTCCCCCGGCCTGCTCGCGGCCGAACGTGTCACGGGTAGAAGTGCGTGAGGGATCGGGCGACGCACGCCGGTTTGGCCGCCCCTTCGAGTTCGAAGGTGAAGGCACGGTGCATCTGGACACCGCCCCGCCTCACGTGACTGGCCACAACTCACAAAATACCCAGCCCTGCGACCGCCTGCAGGCGGTTGAGGGTCTAACCCAGTGCGCGCTGACGGCGGACCCAGTCCTTCCGCCCTGCATCGTAGGACTTCGATCCCTCCCCACCTGAAGGCAGGGGTTTCTGGAAAGGATCCCGATGAGCATCCCCTTCGACCTGCCCGCCGAGAACCGGGAGCTGAGCCCGTACACCGGCTACACCCGGGCGCACTGGGAGGCCGTCGCCGACGGGCTGCTCGGTGCCGCGTGGCGCTGGGCGAGCCCCGCTGGCGCCCTGCTGGACCTGCCGGGCCGCCCCTCCCGGTCCGGTGTCCGCTCGGACGGCCTGGAGGGCTACGCCCGTACGTTCCTGGCGGCCGGGTTCCGCGTCGCGGGCGCCGGCGGCAAGGACCCGCACGGCCGGCTGGAGCGGTACGCGGACGGACTCGCGGCGGGCACCCGCACACCGGGCCGCGACGACGCCGAGTCGTGGCCGCTGATCCTCGACCACCATGTGCAGGGCCAGCCGATGGTCGAGTCGGCGTCTGTGGCGCTCGGCCTGTCCCTGACCCGGCCGTGGCTGTGGGACCGGCTCGACGGCGACGTACAGGACCGGGCCGAGACATGGCTGCGCGGCGCCGTCACGCACACCCCCGCGCCGAACAACTGGTACCTCTTCCCGTTCATGGTGGCCTCGTTCCTCGAATCCGTCGGCCGTGGCGACCGGGCGACGGCGCGGGCCATGGAGCGGGCGCTGGACCTGATGGAGACGTGGTACCGGGGCGACGGCTGGTACGCGGACGGGGACGGGCGGGCCTTCGACCACTACAACGGGTGGGCGCTGCATCTGTATCCGCTGCTCCACGCCCATCTGTCGGACGACACGGCGATGTCGGGCCGGTTCGGGCCGCGGCTGCGTGACCATCTGGAGGGCTTCTCCCTACTCTTCGGCGCCGACGGGGCGCCGATCCACTTCGGGCGGTCGCTGACCTACCGGTTCGCGGCGGCGGCCGCGGTCGGCGTGGGTGCCGTCACGGGTCACACGCCGCTGTCCCCGGGCACGTCGCGCCGTCTGATCAGCGGCAGTCTGCGCTACTTCCTCGATCGGGGCGCGGTGACGGACGAGGGGCTCCTCAGCCTGGGCTGGCACGGCCCGCACGCCGCCACGCTGCAGGGCTACTCCGGCCCCGCGTCCCCGTACTGGGCGTCGAAGGCCTTCGTCGCGCTGCTCGCGCCGGAGGACCACCCGTTGTGGACGGCGGCCGAGGAGCGGGCGCCGAGCGAGGGCTCCGACCGGGTGCTCGCGCTGCCCGCTCCCGGGCTGCTGGTGCAGTCGACCGGGGCCGACGGGATCGTGCGTCTGCACAACCACGGCAGCGACCACGTCCGGCCGCACGAGGGCGAGTTCGCGGCGGAGGACGACCCGCTGTACGGCCGCCAGGCCTACTCCACGCACACCGGCCCCACGTCCCGGGACAACATCGCGGACAACCATCTGTCCGTGGAGGTCGGCGGCGTCCCCAGCGTGCGGCGGCGCATCCGTCCACTCGGCGCGGGAGGGGGCGACGGGTGGGGCTGGGCGGCCTCCTGGCACCGGCCGGTGTTCGTCTCCGGGCCGCCGATGGTGCCCGGGCTGCGCGTCGAGAGCGTGACCGTGGCACGCGGGCGTCACGAACTGCGGATCCACCGCGTGGTCGGGGCGCCGCACGGGGCACGGGTCACGCTCACCGGGTGGGCCACGCAGGCGCTCCGCTCCGACCTGGTGGGGCTGCACGGCTGGGGTGAGCCGGACCGGGTGCGCGCGCCCGAGGGCACGGCGTACGAGCCGTGGGTGCGGATGCCCCGGCTGTCGGCGGACGTTCAGGGGACGGCGGTGTTCGTCGCGCTGGCCGGCTTGGGAGCGGACGCCGATGCCCCGCCGCCCGCCGACGCCGTCACCGAAGTGACCTGCGCGGGCGGCGAGTTGCGGGTGTGCTGGGCCGACGGCCCGCAGACCGTGGTGACGTTCGTACCGCTGCGCGTCACGACGGCATGGATCTGACGGAGCGGCCTGCGCCCGCACCGCGGGGGCGTGGCGGGATGCGGCCGGGGCCCGGGCGCCCGGGTTCGGACAGGCGCACCCGGGCCACGACCGCGCGAGGCGGTGGTCGGCGGGTCGGCGCCGGCCGGCGCTCCGGGGCGTCGGGCGTACCGGAGTCCGTGTGGCCGGCGCCGGCCGGGTGTGTCAGAGGCGACCGCCTGGTGTCACCGTGAACGTCGCCGGTCCGGCCGGCAGGTCCACCGTGTACTGGCGCAGGTAGGTGTCCAGGAACGGTGACCGGGCGCCGGGCGTGGCGACGTCGTCGGACGGGTCGTCCAGGGCCAGCCGGAGTTTGGCACCCTTGACGTCGATGGTCTGGCCCGACGGCGTATCGCCAGGAGCCGGTCTGGATGGAGCCGGTCTCCACGGCCAGGACGTGCCCGGCAGCCGGGGTCCAGTCGGTCGCCTTGAGATCGACGGTCATCCGTCCCGGGTCCAGCAGGGAGACCTGCTCGTCGAACATCACGGCGGTACCGTCCGGGGCGACGTCGTACAGCTTGAGCATGGCGTTGCCTTCCCCCTTGGCGGTCAGGGAGGTCTGCGGAGTGCCGGTGACGCGTACGTTCCGCGCGGTCGGCTTGGACCACACCAAGAAGCTCGGGGTGACCTCGCCGGCCTTCTGGAGCTTCGCCGGCCCCTTGGCCAGCCCCTGGGGAGCGGGCTGGTCGGTGGCCGGCGCGTCCTCCATGTCCCACCGGCCCGACGGCTGTGCCTGCCGCGGCGCCGGGGCGGCGGAGATGCCCGGGGCCTGGCGTGCGGAGGCTCCGCCGTCGTCGATGTAGGTTCGTGACGGAACACCGTCAATGCGGCGTCATGTCAAGTCCCTTGTGCCGCCGATGCGGTGCCCCGGTCGTGACCCGCGTCGGCGTCGGTGCGCTGCCGCATGGGCCGGGGCATCGAGCATGGGGCGGCGGCGCGCTGTGCCGGTCGCTGGAGGTCTGTCCCAAGGGTGGGAGGTGATGAGGCGGCGATCCCGGACGCCCTGCCGCAGCGGGGCGCCCGACGTTCGGTGTCCGGTGTCTTGCGCACAGTTGCGCTGTGAGCACCGGACACCGGACACCGGAAGCGACGTTCCGTCAGAGGTGGATCGCGGTCGTCTCCTCGGAGTTCCGGGCTGCCGGGGCGGTGGCCTTACGGGTGCGGTAGAGCGCCCCCACACATACCAGCCCCAGGGCGAAGACGGCCGCCGACCACCAGAAGGCGGTGGTGAAGCTGTGCAGCTGCGCCTGGGCGAGGACGCGTGGGGTGGGCCTCCTGCCGTCGAGGTAGTGGGTGGCGGCGCTGGTCGCCAGGGTGTTGAGGAGTGCCGTGCCGATGGAACCGCCCACCTGCTGCATGGTGTTGACGGTGGCGGAGACGGCTCCGGCGTCGTTGGGGGCGACGCCCGCGGTGGCGCTGCTCATGGCGGGCGGCATCACGTGGCCCAGGCCCAGGCCGAGTACCAGGAGCGGCGGCAGCACATAGCCGGCGTAGGAGGTGTCGAGCCCGATGCGGGTCAGCCAGACCATGCCCGCGGCCGCCAGGGCCATGCCCACGGGCACCACGACCCGTGGGCCCAGGCGTGGCAGGGTGACGTTCGCGGCGATCTGCGCGGACAGGACGAGGGCGGCGATCATCGGCAGGAAGGCCAGTCCGGTGGACACGGGGCTGTAGTGCCGCGAGACCTGCAGGTAGTAGGTGAGGAAGAGGAAGATGCCGAACATGCCGGAGGCGGCCACCAGCACGGCGACGAACGAGGCGGCGCGGTCACGGTCGAGCAGGATGCGCAGCGGCAGGAGCGGATGGGCGGCGCGCGTCTGCCAGGCCGTGAAGGCGGCGATGAGGGCGGCGCCACCGGTGAGGTAGCCCCAGGTCATGACGGAATCCCAGCCGTGGGACTCGGCGTTGGAGAGGCCGTAGACGACGCCGAACAGACCGGCGGAGACGAGCAGGGTGCCCGGCAGGTCCAGGCGGGCGCCGGGGTCGCGCCGGGTGCGCCGGAGCAGGACGGCGCCGCCGGCGAGGGCGAGGGCGGCGAAGGCCAGGTTGACGTAGAGCGTCCAGCGCCAGCTGAGGTGCTCGGTGAGCAGGCCGCCGAGCAGCAGGCCTATGGCGCCGCCGGTGCCGGCGATCGCGCCGTAGACGCCGAAGGCTTTGGCGCGATCCCTGGCCTGGGTGAAGGTGGTGTTCAGCAGCGACAGGGCGGCCGGGGCCAGCAGAGCCCCGAACATGCCCTGCAGGGCGCGGCCGGTGATCAGCGTGCCGAAACTGTCCGCGGCTCCCGCCAGGGCGGAGGCGGTGGCGAATCCGGCGACGCCGGTGAGGAAGACGAGCTTCCGGCCGATCAGGTCGGCCAGGCGCCCGCCGAGCAGCAGCAGGCTGCCGAAGGCGAGGGAGTAGGCGGTGACCACCCACTGCCGGTCGGAGTCGGAGAAGCCCAGCTCGTGCTGGGCCGAAGGCAGGGCGATGTTCACGATGGTGGCGTCGAGGACCACCATCAGCTGGGCCAGGCCGATGACGGCCAGGATCCACCAACGGCGGGCCGCTGACGGGCCGGCGCCGTCGGTGCCGGCCTTGGGGGGCCGTGGCGCGGTGCTGGGCATGCGAGAGGACTCCTGGAGATGGACGTGCACGAGGAGGGGCGCTGTGGAACATGGGCGCGCCCCTAGAATGAATTCAACGAGCGTTGAGATCTTTATTCTGCGCGCGATGAATTACTGCTGTCAACCATCCGGATCCCTCAGGAGGCCCCCGCATGACTCCCGCATCCCGCACCGGACGGCGCCCCGGCGACAGCGGCACCCGAGAGGCCATCCTCCACACCGCCCGCCGCCACTTCGCCGATCTCGGCTACGACCGCACCACACTGCGCGGCATCGCGGCGGACGCCGGCGTCGACGTGGCGTTGGTGTCCCACTACTTCGGGCCCAAGCAGCGACTGTTCGCCGAGGCCGCCCCCTTGCCCCTGGAGCCGGAGCCACTGCTCGCCGACCTGCTGGGCGGCCCGCGCGAGAGCATCGGCCACCGCCTGGCCGCACGCGTCCTGAGCCAGACGGAGACGGCCGAGGGACGGCAGAAGATCACCGGACTGATCCGCGCGGCCGCCTCCGAGGAACTGGCCGCCCGCCAGATCCGCGAACGGGTCACCGAGGCCCTGCTGCTGCCCCTGGCAGAAGGCCTCGGCTCACCGGACGCCCGGCTGCGCGCCGCGTTGTCGGGCTCCCAGATCGTGGGCCTGATGATGACCCGGCACATCGTGGGCGTGGAACCTCTGGCGTCCACCAGCGCCGAGACCCTGGCCGCGGCCGTCGGACCGGTCCTCCAGCACTACCTCACCGGACCCCTGACGGGCCCGGTCACCACTCCCTGACGGCCACCCGAGCACCGGTGCCGCGTGGCGCGGCCTGCGCGTGTGCCGACACGGAAGGGACGCCGTGTCGGCGCCGCGCGGCCGGCAGCCCGTTCGAACTGACGTGGGCTCAGCCCGACGAGCGGGGCAGGGGCCAGGACCGTCCAGGACGACCCGAAGGCCGTCACCGCACCGGCCGCAGCGGGACCGTGCCGAAGATCGCCGCTGTGGAACGATGACCGTCATGACAGGTCAGGTCCGGGTGGCAGTCATATCGTTGGGCGGCGCCGTCGTCGGCGGCTTGTTGTCCTACCTCGTTCAGCACACGACTCAGCGTTCAGCGGAACGTTTCGAACAGCAGCGCCGGCGGATCGCGTTGCCGGAGACCCGACGCGCGGAACGCCTGGCGCCGCTGGAGCGGTTCATCGAGGTATCGGCAGAGGCGGGACGATGCGCCTGCACCAGGCCGTCCCAGTGGGAGGACACCGATGAGTGGTACCTCACGACCCGGGACGTCATGTACAGGTTGTGGGTCGCCGACCGTCTCCTGCGCATCCATTTCCCCCGACCCGTGCACGATGCCGCACACACGCACTTCCTCGGCCTCAACAGGACCGTGTGGCACGGCCTGCCCGACAGCGAGAGCGTGCGGGACCACCTGGAGGGCAACCGGTCGGCGTTCCTCGACACGGCCCGCGAGGCCATGGGCTGACGCGCCACTGGCGTCGGTGTCACGCATGGCCCAGAGGGCCACGGGCGAGTTGCCGGCGCGGCGAGGGCCCACCTCTGACCGGGTAGGCCCTGTCGTGGCCGCGGATACACGAAGTTAACTTCCCTGACCCCGGCATGAGACCGGTCCGGTCGACGATCGCCATACCTGTCAAGCGACAGGTATTCGTCGACCGATCGGAGGTGCGGTGATGAACCGGCCCCAACTCCCCTCAGGGCCAAGTCTTCACGGCGGCGCCACGACCAGCACCGCTCCCCTCGGCTATCAGCAGGAACTCCGCCGCGCGGTGGGCGGCTTCGCCTCCTTCGCCGCGGGCTTCTCCTTCGTGTCCATCCTCACCACTGTCTTCCAGCTGTTCGGCCTCGGCTTCGGCCTCGGCGGTGCGGCGTTCTTCTGGACGTGGCCGCTGGTGTTCGTGGGCCAGTTGCTGGTCGCGCTGTGTTTCGCCGAACTGGCGGCGCGCTGGCCCATATCCGGGGCGATCTACCAGTGGGCGAGCCGGCTGGCCGGCACCACGGTGGGCTGGTTCGTGGGCTGGGTCATGGTCATCGGGCAGATCCTCACCGTCGCGGCGGCCGCGATCGCCGCCCAAGCGGTACTGCCGGGCATCTGGTCGGGCTTCCAGATCGTCGGGGGACCCGGCGCCGATCCATCGGTCGGTTCCCCGACCGGCGCGCGGAACGCGGTCCTGCTGGGCTGCGTGTTGCTGCTGATCACCACGGCGGTGAACGTCCTGGGCATCCGTCAGATGGCGGCCGCCACCAGCTTCGGCGTCACGGTCGAGATCATCGGCGTGGTCGCGCTCGTGCTGATCCTGTTCTTCCTGCCGGAGCGGGGGCCGCAGGTGGTGGTCCACCACACCGGCTGGGCCGGACACAGTGGATACCTCGGGGCGTTTCTCGCGTCCTCGCTGATGGCGGCGTACGTCATGGTCGGCTTCGACTCGGCGGGCGAGCTGGCGGAGGAGACCCACAGCCCGCGCCGAACCACTCCCCGCACGATTCTGCGGGCACTGACCATCTCGGGCGTCGGCGGGGCGCTCCTGATCCTGTCGGGGCTGATGGCGGCGGGCAGCCTGACCGACGGGAAGCTGGCCGCGGGCGGTCTTTCCTGGGTGCTCACCGACCGGCTCGGCGGGGTCGTGGGCCGACTGCTGCTGTGCTGTGTGGCGGTCGCGGTGTTCGCCTGCACCCTGGCCGTGCAGACCTCCGGAGCCCGGATGATGTACTCCATGGCGCGCGAGGGCGCCCTGCCGTTCCACCGGCACCTGGCGAAGGTCTCGGCCCGCACCGGTACTCCGATCACCACGTCGATCGTGGTGGGCGTCGCAGCCGCCGCCTCGCTCGTCGTGAACATCCGCCAGTCGGCGATCTTCACCGCGCTCTCCAGCATCTGCATCGCCATGCTGTACCTGGCGTATCTGGGCGTGACGCTGCCGCTGCTGGTCAGCCGGATCCGGCAGCGGGCCGCCGGCGGGCTCCCGGCAGGCGTCGACGAGACCGGACGGCCTCTGTTCTCGCTGGGCCGGCGGGGCGTGGCGGTCAACGCGGTCGCGGTGCTCTACCAGGCCGGTATGACGGTCGATCTCATCTGGCCTCGCGCGGAGATCTACGACCTCACCGGCGGTACCTGGTGGCTCCGGTGGAGCGCCCTGCTCTTCATCGGGCTCAGCCTCGCCGCCGGTGCCGGCTACTTCCTGGCCCGCCGGCTGCACCGCCGTATCGAACTGCGGCACGTACCCCACACGCACACCGAGCCGCCCCGCGAGGCCGAGGCCGTCGCCGAACCCGCCTGAGGCGCCCGGCGACGCGAGCCGCGGCACCCGAGCACGTACCGACGAAGGGACGACGGGACATCCATGACCACCGCAGAGAGTTCGACGGCCGGCGCGCCGCACGGCCGGTACCCCACCGGGCAGGGTTCCGCCCGCGCCCGTGATCTGCATCTGACCGACAGTGTCCGCAGCGCCCGGCAGGACGCCCGTGCCCAGGGCGGGCAGTCCGGGCAGTGGATGCCGTACCTTCCGGCGTCCGGCAGCCCGCACTGCCCGCCGGAGGTTGATCCGGCCGCCCTGGTGTGGGCGGAGACGGTGGCGCCGGGCGGCTACACCCACAAGGTGCTCGCCCGCGGCACCCGGCTGCGCTTCGACGACCCGACCGGCGACGCCTGCGCCCACCTGCTGCTCTTCAACGCCCTGGAACCGATCGAGCGGCTCAACGTCGCCGACACCCAGAAGATCCCCTGGCAGGCCTACCTGGGCGAGAACCACCCGCTGCTGTCCGGTGACGGCCGGGTCCTGGCCGCCGTCAGTGGTGACTCCTCCGGCCGGCACGACGCCTTCTGCGGCACCACCACCGACGCCTGGAACGAGCGCAAGTACGGTGACGCCCGGCCCGAGGGGCCGTCCCCGTCCGGCCGCGGGCTCTTCCTCAAGGCGGCCGCCAAACACGGGCTGAGCCGGCGCGACCTGCCGCCCAGCGTGTCCTTCTTCCAGGGCGTACGCGTCGAGGCGGACGGCACCCTCGGCTGGCAGGGCAGCGCCGGACCGGGCACGCATGTCGAACTCGTCGCGGAGATGCCTCTGTTGGTGCTGGTCGCCAACGTCGCCCACCCGCTGGACCCGCGCCCCGGCTACGTCGTCGGCCCGCTGCGGGTGCACGCCTGGCGCGGCGCCCCGACCGGCCCCGGCGAGCCGCGGTTCACCGCGACGCCGGAACTGCACCGGGCGTACCTCAACACCGTCGACTACTGCGAAGCCAGGGGGTTGTGACATGGCGGCCACACGGACCGGGAACACGCCGGTCACCCGTCCGACCGTCTCTGGCGGCACCGTCGCCTCCACCGTCCCCGTCGGCGCGGTGTACGCGGAGGGCACCCACCTGGAGTGGGGAGCGAGCCTGGTCGAGGGCTCCGTCGTCCTCGACGAGACGGTGGCCCCCAACGCGCCCTGGTCGGCGGTGGTACGCCAGGGTCACGTCCTGACGATCACCGACGTCGGCGGCAACCAGTCGGCCGACTGCCTGCTCTACAGTGCCGACGATCCCGAGGAGCGCTACAGCGTTCCCGACACGCTGGCCTGGCAGGGCAACGCCTATGTGCGCACCGGCACGGTGCTGCGCAGCAACGAGGGCCGGCCGCTGATGACCGTCGTCGCCAACGAGATCGACCGCCAGGACACCATCGGCGGCGCCTGCGGCAAGGAGTCCAACACCCTGCGCTACGGCCACCATGTGATGTTCCAGCACGGCTGCCGGGAGAACTTCCTCGCCGAGGCCGGCCGGCGTGGCCTAGGCGTGCGGGACCTCGTCTCCAACCTCAACTGGTTCATGAACGTGCCGGTCGAGGCGGACGGCGCGCTGGGCATCGTGGACGGCATGTCGGCGCCCGGCCGCCGGGTCGCGGTGCGCGCCGAGCGGGACGTCCTGGTGCTGGTGTCCAACTGCCCGCAGATGAACAACCCGTGCAACGACTTCAACCCGACCCCGCTGCGGATGCTCGTCGTGGACCCGGCACCGGCCGCCCGCGAGACACGCTCCGCACCGCCCGCCCGCGACGCGCGGTCCGCGGCGGCCGCCGGCACTCCGGAGGGAGCCGCGTGACCCGTCCCACCGCCGTACTCGTCGCCAACCGCGGTGAGATAGCCCGCCGCGTGATCCGTACCGCCAGGAGGATGGGGCTCGCCACCGTCGCCGTCTTCTCCGACGCCGACCGGGCGGCTCCGCACGTCCGCGAGGCCGACCACGCGGTCCGCCTGGGTCCGCCGCCGGCCCGCGAGTCGTACCTGCGCGGCGACGCGATCATCGAGGCCGCGCTCGCCCACGGTGCCGGGATCGTCCACCCCGGCTACGGCTTCCTCTCCGAGAACGCCGCCTTCGCCCGTGCCGTGGAGGAGGCGGGTCTCAGGTTCGCCGGGCCGACCGCCGACCAGATCACCGCCTTCGGTGAGAAGCACACCGCGCGCACCCTGGCCAAGGCGGCCGGGGTGCCGCTGCTGGCCGGGACGGAGCTGCTGGCGACCGCCGAGGAGGCGGTCGCGGCGGCCGCTGCGATCGGGCTGCCGGTGATGGTCAAGGCCACCGGCGGGGGTGGCGGCATCGGCATGCAGGCCTGCGCGACGGCCGACGAGGTGCGCGAGGCCTTCGGGCGGGTCGCGGCGCTCGCGGAGTCCCACTTCGGCGCCGGCGGAGTGTTCCTGGAGCGCCTGGTGCGTCCGGCCCGCCATGTCGAGGTGCAGGTCTTCGGCGACGGCACCGGCCGTATCGCCGTCCTCGGCGACCGGGACTGCTCGCTGCAGCGCCGCAACCAGAAGGTGATCGAGGAGGCCCCGGCCCCGGCCCTGCCCGCGCGGGTGCGCACGCTGCTGCACGACTCCTCGCGCCGGCTGCTCGCCTCGGTCGGCTACCGGGGCGCGGGCACCGCGGAGTTCGTCTACGACCCGGTGCGCGAGGAGGCCGCCTTCCTCGAGGTCAACACCCGCCTCCAGGTCGAGCACCCGGTGACGGAGCAGGCGTACGGCGTCGACCTCGTCGAACTCATGCTGCTGCTGGCCCGCGACGGCGAGGTGGAGGACGCGGTGTTCGAGCGGGAGTGGACGCCCGCCGGGCACGCCGTCGAGGCCCGCGTCTACGCCGAGGACCCCGGGAAGGACTCACTCCCCTCCTCGGGTCTGATCACGCGGGCCGCATTCCCCGGCCAGGGCGCGGACGCCATGCCCGGCGTCCGCGTCGACGGCTTCGCCGAGACCGGCCTGGAGATCTCGCCGTACTACGACCCCCTGCTCGCCAAGGTGATCGCCGAAGGCCCCACCCGCGACGCCGCCTTCGACCTGCTCGGCCGGGCCCTGGCCGCGTGCCGGGTGGACGGCATCGTCACCAACCTGGGTCTGCTGCGCGCGCAGACCGTACGGGGCGAGGTTCGCGGGGCGGTGCACAGCACCAGCACGCTCGACACCGTCCGCGACCCCGAGCCGCGCATCGACGTGCTGGTGCCGGGCGCGATGACCACCGTCCAGGACCTGCCCGGCCGGCTCGGCCACTGGCACGTGGGCGTTCCGCCGAGCGGTCCCTTCGACCCCGTCTCCTTCGCCGAAGCGAACCTCGCGGTCGGCAACCCGGAGACGGCACCCGGCCTGGAGGTCACCGCGGGCCGGCTGACCCTGCGCTTCTCGCACGCCACCGTGGTGGCCGTCACCGGCGCTCCCGTCCCGGTCACGGTGGACGGCCGACCGGCAGCCCTGTGGGAACCGGTGCCGGTGCCGGCCGGCGCCACCCTGATGCTCGGCGCCTGCCAGGGACCCGGCCTGCGCAGTTATGTGGCCGTCCGGGGCGGCATCGACGTACCGGCCTACCTGGGCAGCGCCTCGACGTTCACCCTCGGCGGATTCGGCGGACACGGCGGGCGGGCGCTGCACGCCGGAGACGTCCTGCGGCCCGGAACCGCCCAGGGCGCGGGCGGCGGTCCCACCCCACCGCAGCGCCGGCCCGCGATGGTGGCGCACTGGCGGATCGGAGTGACCGAAGGCCCGCACGCGGCGCCCGAGTTCTTCACCCGCGAGGACATCGACACCCTCTACGCCACCGACTACCAGGTGCACCACAACTCGGCCCGCACCGGCATCCGCCTGACCGGGCCGAAACCCCGGTGGGCCCGCCAGGACGGCGGCGAGGCCGGACTGCACCCCTCCAACATCCACGACACCCCGTACGCGGTGGGCGCGCTGGACTTCACCGGGGACACACCGATCGTCCTGGGCCCCGACGGACCGTCCCTCGGCGGGTTCGTGTGCCCCGCCGTGGTCGCCGGCGGCGAACTGTGGAAGCTCGGCCAGCTCCGCCCGGGCGACACCGTCCGCTTCGTACCGGTCAAGGAGGACGAGGCGACCGGCCTCGACGCCCGCCGAGCCTCTCCCACGCTGATCAGCGCGGGCGGTGACGGCGACGACGGCGTGCTCGGCCGCCTGGAGGCCACCGACGCCCGGCCCTCCGTCACCTACCGCCGGGACGGAGCCGACAACGTCCTGGTCGAGTACGGCCCCATGGTCCTCGACCTCGGCCTGCGCATGCGGGTGCACGCCCTGCAGGAGACCCTGGCCGCGCACGCGCCCGACGGCATCGTCGACGTCACCCCGGGCATCCGCTCCCTCCAGATCCACACCGACGCCCGACGCCTGAAGGCCCGTGACCTGACGGCCCTGCTGCGTGAGCTGGAGGAGGAGGTCCCGCCCAGCGACGAGCTGGTGGTGCCCTCCCGCACGGTGCGGCTGCCGCTCAGCTGGGACGACCCGGCGACCCGGCTGGCCATCGAGCGGTACATGGCCGGGGTGCGCGACGACGCCCCATGGTGCCCGTGGAACATCGAGTTCATCCGCCGCGTCAACGGCCTGGACACCGCCGACGACGTCTACCGCACCGTCTTCGACGCCTCCTACCTGGTGCTCGGTCTCGGCGACGTCTACCTCGGCGCCCCCGTGGCCACCCCGCTCGACCCACGGCACCGCCTGGTGACCACCAAGTACAACCCGGCCCGCACCTGGACCGCGGAGAACTCCGTCGGCATCGGCGGCGCCTACCTGTGCGTCTACGGCATGGAGGGCCCCGGCGGGTACCAGTTCGTCGGCCGTACCGTGCAGATCTGGAACCGCTTCCGCAAGGGCGGCCTGTTCCAGGACTCCCCCTGGGCGCTGCGCTGCTTCGACCGCATCCAGTGGTACCCCGTCACCGCGGAGGAACTGCTCGAACTGCGCGCCGAGACCGACGCAGGCCGCGGTGACTTCCCGGTCGAGGAGGGCACCTTCTCGACCGCCGAGTACAACGCCTTCCTGGCGGCCGAGGCCGACTCGATCGCCGCCTTCCGGCGGCGGCAGAGTGCCGCGTTCGAAGCCGAGAAGCAGCGCTGGCGGGCCGCGGGCGAGTTCGACCGCGACGACGATCCACAATCCGTCACCGCCACCGCCGCCACCGTCACCCTCCCGGTCGGCGCGGTCCCGGTCACCGCGCCGTTCACCGCCACCGTCTGGCAGCTCACCGCCGAACCCGGCACCACCATGGCCGACGGCGATCCGATCCTCTCCCTGGAGGCGATGAAAATGGAGTCCACGGTGCACGCCCCCGCCGCCGGAACCCTGCTGGAGATCTACGTCAAACCCGGCGAACAGGTCACGCCCGGCCAGATCCTCGCGGCGGTGCGAGCATGAGCGTCATGACATCGGCCGCACGCGTGGAAGCCGCCTACGACCGCGTCGACGGCGCCGGCCGGCCCGAGATCTGGATCCACCTCAGGCCGCGCGACCAGGTGCTCGCCGAGGCGGCCGGGATCGACCCGGCGCTGCCGCTGGCCGGCCTGGTGGCCGCCGTCAAGGACAACATCGACGTCGCCGGTCTGCCCACGACCGCGGGCGCGCCGTCGTACGCGTACGTCCCGCGGGCCGACGCGCCCGCGGTCGCACGGCTGCGCGCGGCGGGCGCGGTGGTGCTCGGCAAGACCAACCTGGACCAGTTCGCCACGGGCCTGGTCGGCACCCGCAGCCCGTACGGCGCGGTACGCAACGCCTGGGACGCGGACCGCATCTCGGGCGGCTCGTCCTCCGGCTCCGCCGTCGCGGTCGCGCTGGGCATCGCCGACCTCGCGCTCGGCACCGACACGGCCGGCTCGGGGCGGGTGCCGGCCGCCCTCAACGGCATCGTGGGCGTCAAGCCCACCAAGGGACTGGTGCCGACGACCGGCGTGGTCCCCGCCTGTTACACCCTCGACTGTGTGACCGTGTTCGCCCGCGATCTGCGACTGGCCCGCACGGCAGCGGAGTTGATCGAGGGCCCGGACCCGGCCGACCCGCTCTCCCGCACCGGCACCCCGCTCCCGCCGCCTCCGGCGCGCCCCCGGATCGCCGTCCCGTCCCCGGAGCATCTCCAGGACATGGCCGACGGCTGGCACGAGGCCTTCGACGCCGCGGTCGCCCGGCTGGCGAGCACCGGCGCGGAGATCGTCGAAGCCGACGTCATCCCGCTGCTGAAGGCCGCGGAACTGCTGTACGGCGGCGCGTTCGTCGCCGAGCGGTACGCTGCCGTGGGCGCGCACCTGGAGAAGCACCGCGACCTGATCGGCAAGGACCTCGACCCGACCGTCGCCTCCATCGTGCTGGCCGGCCGGGACAAGACCGCCGCCGAATGGGCCGCCGACACCGCACGCCTCGCCACCCTCGGCGCCGCCGGGCGCGCGGTTCTCGACGGCTGCACGGCGCTGCTGACCCCGACCACCACCTGGCACCCCACCCTCGATCAGGTGGCGGCCGACCCGGTCGGCGCCAACGCCCGGCTGGGCCGCTTCACCAACTTCGCCAACCTGCTGGACTGTGCCTCACTCGCGGTGCCCGCGGGATTCGTGGACGGCCTGCCGTTCGGCGTGATGTTCACCGGGCCGGCCTTCTCGGACCGCAGGCTGGCCGCCCTGGCCGAGCGGTTCGCCAACCCGGGGCTCGACCTGTTCGTGGTCGGTGCCCACCTCACCGGGCAGCCGCTCAACGCCCAGGTGGTGCAGGCGGGCGGCACACTGGTGGGCCCGGCGCGTACAGCCGCCGGCTACCGGCTGTACGCCCTGGCCACCGCGCCGCCCAAGCCGGGCCTGATCCGGGTCGCCAGGAACGGTGCCAGCGGTGCGGAGTCGGGCATCGAGGGTGAGGTCTGGCGGCTTCCAGCGGCGGGATGGGGGACGTTCACCGCCGCCGTTCCCCCGCCCATGACCATCGGCACCGTGGAACTGGCCGACGGACGGCACGTCAGCGGCTTCCTCGTCGAGCCCCACGCCGTCGAGGGCGCGCCCGAGATCACCCGGTTCGGCGGCTGGCGGGCCTACACGGCCTCCGTATGACCGAAGCCGGCGGCGCGGGCGCCCTGGTACCGGGGTGGCAGGATGGGTCCATGACGACGACGCGTCCCCGTCAAGGCAGGCCCCGGCACACGCGGCCCTCCGATCCCGGCATTCCCGCGCGGGAACAGATCCTCGACGCCGCCGGGGCGCTCTTCGTCGAACGCGGGATCGCCGGCACCAGCACCCGGGTGATCGCCGAGCGCGTGGGCATCAGACAGGCCTCGCTGTACTACCACTTCGCCACCAAGGAGGACATCCTCGCCGAGTTGCTGGCCACGTCCGTACGGCCGAGTCTGCGGCTGGTGGAGCGGATCCTGGCGCTGGTACCCGAGCGGGCCGACCCGGCCGCCGCGCTCTATGCGGTGGCCGCCATGGACGTACACACCCTGTGCCGCACCCCGTACAACATCGGCACGCTCTACCTGCTCCCGGAGGTGCGTGCGGAACGGTTCGACGCCTTCCGCGCCGACCGGGGCCGGCTCCAGGCGAGCTACGGCGCCCTCGGCGCCCTGGCGGCAACCGAGGGCGTCCTGCGGAGCCTGTCCGCCGAACGGATCGGCGAACTGCTGATCCAGCTGGTGGAGGTCGTCATCCAGATACGGCACTCCCGTGAACCGGACCCGGCCGACACGGACGCCATCGCGTCGTCGTGTCTGCGGCTGTGCGGACTCGACGAGCGGGCGGTGGCCACGGCGAGGGATGAGGCGGGGGTCCTGCTGAGCGGCCTGGACTCCATGTGTTGACCTCCTCCCCCGCCTGAAGGCGGGGGATTCCAGCGGTCGCCCGCTGGGTTTCCTGCTTCACCGACGACCGCCCCGTCCGGGAGGACTCCCGTTGAGGTCTCACACCGTCTCCACAGGCGGACACCGCCAGCCCGGCGGCCAGGATGTTGCGTGCCTGCGGCTGTGCCTGTTCCGATGGGGTGGTCATACGCTCTCCGGCTCCCTCACTTCACGTTCCCTCGCCATGACGACGAATCAGAGCGGCGAAATGTGAGGTCGGCGGCTCGCCTCACATTCGGCCGGGCTGCGTTGTCGGACTGGTGAACAGGAGCACACCATCCAAGGACAGGACGCTGAGCATGAACGACTTCCAGGAGATCGCCGACCGAGTCGAGATCGAGGCACTGCGCGGCGAGTTCACCGACGCGGCCATGATGCGCGACCGTGCCCGTCTCGCCGAGCTGTTCACCCCCGACGGCGTTCTGCGCATGCCCAACGTCCCCATCGAGCTCATCGGCCGGAAGGAGATCAGGACCGGAGGCGAACGCCTGCAGAGCCAGTGGGACTTCTTCGTGCAGAACAGCCACCCGGGCACGATCCGGATCGACGGCGACACCGCCACCGGTCGCACCTACATGCAGGAGATCGCGCGTCTGCTCGACGGCCGCTCGGGCCTGAACTTCGCCATCTACCACGACACCTACCGGCGTACGCCCCAGGGCTGGAAGTTCGCCGAGCGGGTCTACGAGGTCAGGTACGTCGACACCACTGCGCTCGGGGGTTCGGCGCCCGGGCCCGACACTCGGGCGCACGGCGACGGCGAGGCCCAGGACGCCGACCGGGCACCGGCCGCCGGTGCGGCGGACACGTCGGCCGCGGGGGCGGCCGGCGACTTCGGCGCACCGGCGTCCGCCGAACGCCTGGACCGGACGATCGAGGCGCTGCGCGCGAACGGCTTCACCGCCGAACTGCTCGACGACGGCGCGGCGGCCCGCGCCCGCATCAAGGATCTGATACCGGAGGGTGCGGCCGTGTTCACCGGGGCCAGTGAGACGCTTCGGCTCTCCGGCATCGCGCAGGACATCGAGGCGGGCGACCGCTACGAGGCCATCCTGCCGCGCGTGTTGACAATGGACCGCGCCACCGGGTCCGACCAGATCCGCCGGCTGGTGGCCACCCCCGACGTCTTCGTCGCCAGCGTCGCGGCCGTCACCGAGACCGGCTCGCTCGTCATCGCCTCGGGCAGCGGCAGCCAGTTGCCCGCCTCCGCCGGGGGCGCCGCACGGGCGATCTGGGTCGTCGGGGCGCAGAAGGTGGTGCCCGACCTGAGCACCGCACTGCGCCGGGTCGAGGAGCACGCCCTTCCGCTGGAGAGCGCGCGCGCCCAGGCGGTCTACGGGCAGCCGAGCGCGGTCAACCGCCTGCTCGTCCTCAACGCCGAGCCACGGCCCGGGCGCGGCACCGTCCTGCTGTTGCGCGAGGCCATCGGCTTCTGACGTCCCGCGGGGCGAGGACGTCACAATGCCGCGGGGTGATCTCCGCACGGTGAGGATCCCCCTCGGGCGCCGGATGCACCTGGCCCATGAAGTCACCCTCAATGATCGCGTGAGAGACCTCCGCGGCGCGCAGCAGCGCCGAGACCTCCCACCCCACCGTCGTCTTGCCAACGCCGGCTCGCCCTCCGATGATCAGTACTTCCGCGTGATCCATGACGGCAGCGTGCCAGCGGGCGACCCCCTCGGGCGATCCAATTTGGATGACTTCGCTCTGCTCCCAGCCGACTCTCGACCCTACCGCCGGGTAACATATCGTCGGAATATCGAAAACCACGTACGCGCCGATAACACCACGCCGCCTCGATTGGGGACATGACCAATCTCGGATCACAAATTCCGCTCTTCTTACGCTGAGCCGAGCCGGCGTGACATACATCTCCTGGCACGTATGCGGTTTTCGATATGCGGACGAAATGTGCCGGGCTCGTGCCTCAGGCATGCGTTCAGGCAGCGGGGCGGCCGGAGCGCGGGAGGAAATTCGTCACCACTCGGCGTGCGGGGTTGTCGCCGGTAGTTCCACGGTGATGCGGATGCCGCCCGCAGAGCGCGGGGTGATGGTGAGTGTTCCGTCGTGTGCGTGGGTGATGGTTTTGACGATGGCCAGGCCGAGGCCGACGCCCGCATGATCGGTGTGAATGCGCTCCGTGCCGCGCCGGAATGGTTCGGTGAGTGTGGAGACCAGCTCCGGGGTGAGTGTCTCGCCGGTGTTTTCGACAGTGAGGGCCACCGTTCCGGGGCGGACACTGGTCCTGACCCACACGGTGCCCTGTTCAGGCAGGTTGTGGACGATCGCGTTGTGCACGAGGTTCGTGGTCAGTTGCAGCAGGAGCGCTTGCGATCCGACCGTGGGGGTGACGTCGCCGCTGGTCTCGATGGTGACGCCGTGCTTTTCCGCGAGCGGGAGGAGTGTTTCGGTGGCTTCTTCCGCTATGAGGGAGAGGTCGACGTGCTCTCGGGTGAAGGACCGCTGGTCGGCGCGGCTGAGCAGGAGCAGTGCCTCGGTGAGGTCGATCGCTCGGGTGTTGACGGCGTGCAGGCGGTCGATGAGTTCGCCGGTGGCGCGGCTCGGATCGGTGCGGGCCACATCGAGAAGTGTCTTCGAGATCGCCAGCGGCGTGCGCAACTCGTGAGAGGCGTTGGCCGCGAATCTCTGCTGTTCGGCGACGTGCGCTTCGAGCCGGGCGAGCATCGTGTCGAAGGCGTCGGCGAGTTCGCGGAACTCGTCCTTGCGGCCCGGTAGCCGGATTCGGTGGGCGAGCCTTCCGTTCGCGGCCATGCGTGTGGCGTTGGTGACGCGGGTCAGGGGGGCGAGCATGCGGCCCGCCAGGATCCAGCCTCCCAGCAGACCGAAAACCAGCAGGAACGCCAGTACCGCGGCTGCCCTCGGAGCGAAAACCTCCAGGAGGACGGACCGGACGGGAAAGACTCCATTGAGTTTGTCATCGGGGTTGAAGAGCATCGCACGCTCGGGGACATAGCGCAGGAGGAACACCCACACCGCCGCGAGCAGCAGGACGCCGGCCAGCATGAGGAACCCGGCGTAGCTGAGGGTGAGTTTGAGGCGGACGCTCAGACCCGGCGCTCTATCCACGGTCTGCTCCCTCGTCTCCGGCCTCCGGCTGCGTGTCGATGCGGTAGCCGGCGCCTGGCACGGTGGCGATGATCCAGGGTTCGCCGAGACGCTTGCGCAGTGCCGACACAGTGATGCGCACGGCGTTGGTGAACGGGTCGGCGTTCTCGTCCCACGCGCGTTCCAGGAGTTCCTCGGCGCTGACGACACCGCCCTCGGCGGCGACGAGGACTTCGAGTACGGCGAACTGCTTCCGGGTGAGCGCGACATAGGTGCCGTCCCGGTAGACCTCTCGGCGGAACGGGTCCAGTCGCAGCCCTGCGATCTCCCGCACAGGCGGCCTGTTGTAGGCACGTCTGCGGTCGAGTGCTCTGAGCCTGAGCGCGAGCTCCTGGAGTTCGAAAGGTTTGGTGAGGTAGTCGTCGGCGCCGAGGCCGAAACCGGAGGCCTTGTCGTCGAGACGGTCGGCCGCGGTGAGCATCAGGATGGGCATGCCGCTTCCGGAGGCGACGATGCGTTCGGCGATCTCATCCCCCGAAGGCCCGGGAATGTCGCGGTCGAGGACGGCGATGTCGTAGGTGTTGACGCTCAGCAGTTCCAGAGCGGTGTCGCCGTCACCTGCGATGTCGGCCGCGATCGCTTCCAGGCGCAGGCCGTCGCGTATGGCTTCCGCCATATAGGGTTCGTCCTCGACAATCAACACACGCATGCATTTGATGCTACAAGCCGGCACATATCGTCGGCGTATCGAAAAATTCATACGCTCCGGCAACATCACGCTGCTTTCACTGGCGGCATGCACCGTCCCGCACCACCCGCACGAACAGCGACCCACCGGATTCGCCGGCTCCGTGACGTCGGTCTGACGGCGGTCGTGGCAGTGATCACCGCGACGACCTCTCCTCATGTGTCGGGGGACGGGGTCGACCTCGGGCAGTCCGATGCGACGACGTGGCTGTCCGAGCACGGCGCCGCGTACGGGTGGTGGGCTTCGCGAGGCCGGTCCATGTACGCCGACCCCACCCAGGACCCGAGGATGCAGCAGTGACCGACAGTGAGCGAGAAGTGACGATCGTGCGGTCGGACACGGCGGAGACCGGGCGGGACGGCGCCGGCCGCCGGGATACCGGCGCCGGTGCAGGCCGCGGGCTCGCGGGCATTCGCCGGGACGCCCGCACCGGGAGCTGGCGTGCGGGCGTCCGCGGGGCGATACGCGCCGTCTGCCGGCCGGGTCCCTGGAAGCGCGGCCGGGTGCTCGCCGCATCGGCCCTGCTGCTGGGTCTGCTCATGCTGCTGCACGCGCGGATCACGGACCGCGGGGGCCTCGGCAGCCTGGTGGAGACCTTCCTGCCGTGGTTCGGTCTGTTCATCCCCGTACTGCTGGCCGGGGCGCTGTGGCGTCGGGCCGCCTCCGCGGTGGTCGCGCTGCTGCTGCCGGTCGTGGTGTGGCTGAATCTCTTCGGCGGGTTGCTCGGCGACAAGTCCCACCCGGGCGGCGACCTCACCGTGGCCGAGCACAACGTCGGCGCCGGGAACCCCGACCCGCTCGGCACCGCTCGCGACCTGGCCGGCACCGGTTCGGACGTGCTGGCCCTGGTGGAGCTGACCGAGCAGGCCCGGGGCACGTACGAGAAGGAGCTGGCGAAGGCGTACCCGTACCACACGGTGCTGGGCACGGTCGGGCTGTGGAGCAAGCTGCCGCTGTCGGACACCCGGCCGGTCGACATCAAGCAGGACGTGGGGCCGCTGGGGGACACCAAGCCTGCCGACGTCAAGTTGTCCTACAACCGGGCGCTGCGCACCACGGTGGCCACGCACCAGGGTCCACTGGCCGTGTACGTCGCCCACCTGGGGTCCGTACGCCTGATGCCCCGGGGTGGCTTTTGGACGGACTCGCGGGACAGGAACGCGCAGGCGCTCGGCGCGGCGGTCGCCGCCGAGCGGAACAAGCGGGTGGTGCTGCTCGGCGACCTGAACGGCACCATGGACGACCACGCGTTCGCCGACATCAGCTCGCGGATGCGCTCGGCCCAGGACGAGGCCGGGAAGGGCTTCGGCTTCACCTGGCCGGCGAAGTTGCCGGTGGCTCGGATCGACCAGATCCTGGTCCGCGGCGTGCAGCCGGAGAGCTCCTGGGTGCTGCCGGCCACCGGCAGCGACCACCTGCCGGTGGCGGCCAGAATCAGCTGGTGAACACCGCGCAAGGTACTGTGCTGGGCAGGCGGGTCAGGCGGCTGGGCATCCGAACCAGTTCACCGTGCGGTCACCGGAGATGTAGCCCAGGCATCGGACGGTTGTGTTGTGCAGGGTCTCGGTCCCGTCGATCCCTCCGTCCAGAGTGTCCCCCTTGTAGTGCCTCTGTACGAGGGTGCCGATCTCGACGGTGTACCAGCCGTGCTCGCTGAACGGGATGCTGCAGCGGTAGCCGGTCAGGCTGCGGCTGGGCCCGTCGCTCCACATGTCCTGCTCGGCGCGGTCGCAGTGCGCGCCGCCGAAGGCCCCTGCGGTGCCGGCGCCGGTGCCGAGCAGGGCCGCCGTCCCTATGGTCACCGCCGCGGTACCGCCGAGCAGACGCTTCAGAGTGAGGCTCATCGCTTGGTCCTCCTGCCGGGTGTGGTGACGGCACGGAGTTGCCATGTCACCTTGGTGCGATGGTCACACTGATCCGGTGTGTCCGGCCTGTCGGCCGGTGGCGCAATCCCCCGACCCGGTGGCGTCGGTGATGCCGATGCAGCAGCAGCGGTCGCGCCCCGGGCCGGTCCGGCGGCGGGCCTGGGCAGTGCTCCTTCTTGCGGGCATCGCCCACGCCTCCGGGGGAACCCCGGACAGAGCAGGGGGACGGCCGAGGTGCTTTCTTCGCGAGGCGGGAGGCAGGCCATGGCGGGCTCGGGCGGTCCGCAGGAATGGGTTGTCAGGGCCCTCAACGCCCTGGGTACGGGTGCTTACCTGTCGGACGAGCAGGGGTCGATCATTGCGGTCAACACGCGCGGCGCACAGCTCCTGGCCCGATCCGCCTCCGATCTGATCGGCCGGGACGCCCACGACCTGCTGCATCGCAACAGTTGCGGGGAGCCCGTGCCGAGGACCCAGTGCCGGATCCGGCAGAGCATCCTCGGCCGACGCGCGGAGCAGGGAGGCGACGAGTGGTTCGAGCGCGGCGACGGCACGCTGCTGCCGGTGGCGTGGCTGGCCACTCCCTGCGAGATCGGTGCCCATCGGTCGGCCACGCTCGTCCTCTTCCACTCCGCAGGACGCTCCGGGCGACCCGCCCAGCGGCCACCGGCCGGCGGACGACTCTCGGAGCTGGAACGGCTGGCGCTGCTCGCCGAGACGACCACCCTGCTCACCTCCACCCTGGACATCCACGAGGCGCTGCGCCGCCTGATCGACCTCGCTGTGCCCCGCCTCGCCGACTGGGCCGTCATCGACCTGATCCGCGAGCGGGACGAGGTATGGCGCTTCGCCGTCGCCCACGCCGAGGGCGGCGCCGTGGTGTTCCGGGAGGACCTCCAGGGGCCCATGCCGCCCGTGCCGCAGGAGTCCCCGATGCCCCTGTCCCGCGCTCTGCGCGGCGTGGCGCCCTCCTTCGCCGGGCCCGAGACCTACCAGGGACCGCCCGACTCCGGTATCGCGGTCGAGCAGCGCCGCCTTTTCGAGGCGACCGGCATGCACTCGGCCGTCGTGGTCCCCATCCGCAGCCTGCACGACGTGCTCGGCGCCCTCACCCTCGGCCGCGCCGACCAGCCGGACCGGTTCACCGCGACCGACACCGCCCTGCTGGAGGACATCGCACGCCGCGCCGGCCTCGCCCTGGAGAACGCCCGCCTCTACCAGCGCCAGCGCAAGGTCGCCGAGACCATGCAGCGTCATCTGCTGCCGAGGCTCCCGGGTACGCCCGGCCGCAGCATGACCGCCCGCTACCTGCCCGCACCCGACGCCTCTCAGGTCGGCGGCGACTGGTACGACGCCTTCACCCTCACGGACGGCGCCACCGCCCTCGCCGTCGGCGACGTCGTCGGCCATGACCTGGACGCGGCGGCCGGGATGGCCCAACTGCGCAACATGCTGCGCGCGTACGCCCTGTCCCAGCAGCAACCGCCGAGCAAGATCGTGGAATGGCTCGACCAGGCGATCCTGGACATCGCGGAGGTCTCCATGGCCACGCTGGTCTTCGCCCGCATGACGGACAGCGCGACCGGCCGGTGCGAGCTGTCCTGGACCAACGCGGGCCATCCGCCTCCGCTGCTGGTCACCTACGAGGGCGAGGCCCGCTATCTGACCGACGGCCACGGGGTCCTGCTGGGCGTCGCGCCCGAGCAGGTCCGCCCCGACGCGACGGCGGAGCTGCCGCCCGGAGCGACCCTGCTCCTCTACACCGACGGCCTGATCGAGTCACCCGGTCACGCCTTGGACGAGGGCCTGGACCGCCTGCGCCGGCATGCGATGTCCTTGGCCCACCGCCCCCTGGAGTCCTTCGCGGACGAGTTGCTGGCACGAGCACGCCCACCCGACAACGACGACGACGTGGCCATACTGGCCGTGCGACACGTGCCCGGCTCGTGTTCCTGAGGCTCCAGGTGTGTTGTCCCGGGACGAGGGCGGCAGCCGCCCCAGCCGCTCCTCGGCCGCGGCGATCGCCGCCGCGTCCGCCCCCGGGCCTGCTCAGGGAGACAACGGTCTGCCCACCACCCTCGTTCGCGTGCGGAACCCACTCCTCCTTCCCACGTCCCGGAAACGCTCGTCGTCAGTGCAGCAGCGGCGGGTTGGCGTTGTGGACCAGTTCCAGGGCCTGCTGCTGGAACCACTGGCCGGCCGCCGGGTCCTGGTAGCCGCGCTCGGGGTCGTCGGGGCCCGCCGTGCCGCGGGTGCACTGTCCGTCCGACTCACCGGGGATCTTCACCCACAGCTCGGCGTCGGCCAGCGGGTCCCCCGTGCTGAGGGTGGGCCTGGCGCCGGTGCCGCGGCCGGGCGGGTTGCACCAGTCCTGCGGGTCGGAGTAGACGCCGGCCGGCGGGGTCCACGGGCCCTGCCCGTTGCGGCTGGTGTCGGTGACGAAGTGCTTCATGGCCGACGGCGCCGCGTGCACATGTGCGTCGAGCCACGCCTGGGCGTCGTTCACCGCCCACCACTGGTTGGGGCAGTCGGCCGCCGGGCCGCCGGCCGAGACGTAGCTCAGGCAGGACGAGATCAGCTTGCCATACCAGGCCAGTTCGCTGTCGGAGCGGTAGTTGGAGATGTTCAGGAAGAAGCCGGTGGCGTCGTCGATGCCGCCGGCGACGAGGCGGGGCACGATGTCGTTGACGCTGTGCCAGCCGCTGTGCCCGGCGTCCAGGTAGACCTTGGTCCCGGCCAGCGGTTCCAGGGCGTCCACCGCGTAGTGGATCTCCGTGTAGCGCTCACTGGTCCTGCTGCCCTGCGCGTCGTCCTGGCCGCAGTCCGAGGGCAGCAGCGCGAGCGAGTCCGGCTCCAGGATCACGGTGGCGGGCAGGCTGCCGATTCCCGCGCGCACGGCGTCGATCCACGCCTCGTACTGCGGGGTGTCGGCGGCGCCGCCGGCCGAGTACTGGGCGCAGTCCCGGCCCGGGATGTTGTAGAGCGCGAGCACCGGCAGCGCGTGGTGCCGGGCCGCGTCCACGACCGTCTTGTGCACCGACGCCCGCACCTCGTCGGGTGTGCCGTCGCCGTACCACACGGCCTGTGGGGTCAGCGTCATCGCCAGCACGCCGGCCGCGTCCTTGAACTGCCTGTGCCGTACCAGGTCCAGGATCTGCTGGTTGGCGTCCGGGTTCGCGGGCGGGGTGTACAGGGCGACGGGCGGCGCCGAGTGCGCCCGCGCCGCGGCCTGCGCGGGAGTGGCCGCGAACGCGGTGGCGGCCAGCGCGGCTGCGGCTGCGGCGGCGGCGGCGACGGAGCGCGGACGGGGGACTCCGCCGGCTCGGCCGGTTCTGCCGGGTGTTCCGGTGCTTGCGGCACGGTCGCGTGCGGTCATGCGGATGACTCCTCGGATGTGTGGGGTGGCCGTGCGCGTTCAGGACAGCTCTGGGAGCGCTCCCATGAACGTACCAAGGAATTAACCCCTTGTACGGGAGCGGCGTCAATCCCCCGGACGAGCTTCGAGAAGTGAAGATGCCAGGCATGACGGAAGCTCAGGAAGACGGCAGCGGCGCGCCGTCGCCGCGGGTTGGTACACGAAACTGCTGACGGAGACCGGCTTCGGCCTTCCCTTCGAACGTCCCATCGCGCGCCCTCGTGAATTCCTCACCGCCGTACGGCAGTTGAAGCGGACCCCTGCTGGTGGCCGCGATGGGGCCGCAGGCGCTGCGGGTCAACGGTGAGCCGAGGACGGGATCCTGCCGTATCCGGCAGGACCGCGCGCCCACGCGGAACACATCGTTGGCACCCTGACCGCCGCGGCTGAGGCCGCCGCCCGTCCGGCGCCCAGGATCGTGGCCCCGGTGCCCGGCGTGGTCACGGACGACGCGGATGCGGTACGGGTGAAGGCCACCGACAGCCTCGCCTTCTACGAACGGATCCCGTCCTACGCGCGGGTCATCGAGCTCTCCGGCGGCCGGCGGGCCGCCGACGTGGCCGTGATCGGCAACGAGAAAGTGTCGAAGCCGAGATGCGGCGTTACCGCGACGCCGGCGCCACCGAGGTCGTGTTCTCGGGCACCGAGACCGCGGGCGAGGCGGACCGCCGGCGCACCTGGGCACTCCTCGGCGAGCTGGCCGGCTGAATGAGTCCATCGGGCCTGTCGGCCCGGCACGGACCAGGCCGGCAACGGCGCGGGCGAGGCCACCGACGGTGACACGGCACCCAGGAGATTGATACCCGTCGGGTATCACAGGCGGCGGAAGAGGTCTTGGACGGGGGCCCGTCCGCGGGCGCAGGCTGTTCAGCGAAGTCACCGGCCTACGGAGATAGGAGCCATGACCATGAAGATCTTCCTCACCGGTGGATCCGGATACATCGGCAAGACCACGATCAGCGCGCTCGTCCGCCACGGACACACCGTCGAGGCACTGGCCCGCAACGACCGCGCCGCCGAGACCGTGAGCTCCCTCGGGGCGACGCCGGTGCGCGGTGGGCTGGGAGACCTCGGTGTACTGAACGCCGCGGCGGCCCGAGCGGAGGCGGTCGTCCACCTGGCGCAGGCCGAGACCGGTGACGAGGACCTCGCGGCCGCCACCGCCATGCAGGACGGCATCGGCACCGGCACCTACGTGCACACCGGCGGCACCTGGGTCTACGGCGACACCGACGGGGTCGTGGACGAGACCGCCCCCTGGAACCCGCCGTCCCTGGTCGCCTGGCGCAAGCCCGTCGAGGAGGCCGTCCTGCGGCGTGCGCAGCAGGGTGGCCGCCCCGTCGTGGTGCGGCCCGGCCTGCTCTACGGCGGAGAGAACCGACTGATCGACATCTGCTACACCACCCCGGGCAAGGAAGCCGGCGCCATCCCCTGCATCGGCGACGGTGCGAACCGCTGGGCGCTGGTCCACGTCGACGACATCGCGGAGCTGTACGTCGCCGCTCTCAAGGCCAAGCCCGGTGCGGTGTACGTCGGCGTGGGCGGCGTCAACCCCACCGCAAAGGAGTGCTCGCTGGCCGTCGCCCGCTCCGTCGGACTCGACGGCAAGGTCGCCTCCCTCACGCTGGAGCAGGCCCGCGAGCAGATGGGCCCGATCGCGGACGCCTTCGCCCTGGACCAGCAGCTCACTCCCGCACGCGCCGAAGACGAGCTGGGGTGGACCCCCGCGCACACCGACCCGCTGGCCGTCCTCGCCGGCGGCCGGTGAACCGGCCCGGGTCAGAGCGCGGCACCGTCTGTGACGGCTCGCCGCGCCCCGGGCGGTAGATTCGTGACCGACTGCCCCGGTCGTCCCATGGGGCGATCAAGGAGTCGTTCCGGACGGCCGACCGCCCAGGGGGTCGTCGCCTCGGAGAAAGTGAGCGGTGAGGCCGGGTGGATCTCGATCTGCGCAAGCTCCGGTATTTCGTGGCCGTGGCCGAGGAGCTCCACTTCGGGCGCGCGGCCGAGCGACTGCACATCGCCCAGCCGGTGTTGTCCCGGCAGATCCGAAGCCTGGAGGACGACCTGCGCGCCGAGCTCTTCGACCGTGACCGGCGCGGCACGCTGCTCACGCCCGCCGGAGAGCAGTTGCTGGAGGACGCCGTCCCGCTGCTCGCCCAGGCCCAGGCACTGGTCCGGCGGGTGAAGGCGGCGGCGCAGGGCACCCCTGCGCTGACCATCGGCTTCATGCCCGGCATCACGGTCACGCCTGCCACGGCCGTCTTCACCACCCGCCACCCCGACGTCAACGTACGTCTGCTTCGCACCAGTTGGGACGACCAGGTGGAGGTGCTGCTGGACGGCCGGGCGGACGTCGGCGTGGTACGGCTGCCCATCGACCGGCACGGCCTCGAGGTGCGGCCGCTCTTCCAGGAGCCCCGGGTCGTGATGCTGCCGGCCGGCCACCGCCTGGCGGGCAGGGCGTCGGTGACCGTCGGCGACCTCGCCTCCGAACACCTGCTCCAGGACCCTGACGCCGTACCCGAGTGGCGTGACGTCGCGCTGGAGTTGCGCGGGAAGCGCCGCCCCGAGGTGCCGCCGATCCGCCAGGTGGAGGAGAAGCTGGAACTGGTGGCCTCCGGAGCCGGCATCTGCGTGATACCTCTCTCCACCGCCCGCTTCTACACGCGCCCGGACGTGATCGCCCTGCCCGTGGAGGACATCGGTCCCAACAAGGTGGCCCTGGCGTGGGCGGCGTCCCGCCGCTCCCCCCTCATCCACGACTTCGCCGAGGCCGCGGCCCAGACCCTGGGCCAGTCCGCGGAACACCTCCCAGGGCGCTGAAGCGCGCACGAGACGCCCGCCCTGGTGCGGGCTCGCCGTCCGGCCACCCGGCCGGCAACCGCCACTCGGGCGGACCGGGCCTGCCGCCGGTCCTGCGGACGCCGCCGGCCCGCGCGCCGCCGCACCAGCACGACCATCCGTGTGGCGAGGAGACCGGCGGGTAGTTCCCCGCAGGCCCGGACAGGGCGGCGGTCATGGCGAGGCACACCGGCCCGTACCGGGCTCCCGTGTGCCGCCACAGCGGGGCCGCCCACGGGGTGAGCACGCGCAGCGGGGCGTGGGGCGACGGCGTCCGGGGTCCGTGAACGAGCCGCACGGGCAGCTCAGGCCGCTGTCAGCGGAACGAACACCGCGGCGGACGACGCCGAAGCAGTCGCCGACCATGCCGAGCGTGGGCCGGGCCGGCGCTCGGTCAGCGTGTCGGCGCCGGATGGCCGGAAGCCGATGGTGCCGACCGGGCCGCGGGCTGCGTGTGACCGGCATGCGATCACGTGCCCGGCGACCTCGCGGCCGCCCGCGGCCTGCTGTGACCCGGCTGCCCGGCGGACGCCTGCGGCCGAGGGTGGTCCGAGTCCCGTCCCGCTGCCGCAAGCATCCGTGAGCCACAGATCTAGCCGCAGGTCAGCGTCGGCATCGCCCAGTCGCCGTGGTCGTTGCCGTTGCCGTCTCCGGCGTCGCCGACCTTCAGGTCGACGACCTGCGCGCCGCTGACGTCCACGTCGATCGGCACCGCGCCTGCCTGCCCCGGATCGTCGGCGTGGTGATCAGGGTCTTGCCGTCGGCGATCACGGAGAACGTCACGGTCCCCGCGCCGCCGGTCTCGTCGTCGACGCCGACGTCCGCCGTCAACCGCGAGCACTTTCCGGCGAGGTAGAGCTCGACGTCGCTGACCGAGTTGGTGCCCAGGCCCTTGGCATAGCCGGCGCCGGCGATACTGATCGGACGGCCGTCACCGGCCGCCTGCTCGCCGACGCTGCTGTCGCGCTCCACCGGGCCCCACCCGTTGGTCGACGACAGGAACGGCAGGTCGCTCACCGGATTCTGCCCGGTCGGGGGGGCCGGCGGGATTCCGCTGACGATGCGCTCGTCACTCCCGGCGGCCTGCCGTCCCTTCTGCCGGAAGTGCACCGTGGCCGTGAGGGCCGAGGCGGAGGGCAGCTTCCCGTCCGGTGGCCGCACCTTCCAGGTGAAGGCGGCCGACTCGCCGGGGAGCAGGCGGTCCACCGACTCGGGGCTCGTGGCACTCGCGCTCCAGCCCCCGGGCAGGGAGAGCGAGGCCGTCAGCCGGGACGCGGACGGTCCGTCCTCGGGCAACCGCACCGTCGCCTCGGCCGTGAAGGTCTGTCCCGACTCCGCGGTGTTGGGCGTGTCCAGGGTGACGTCCGCTCCGGGCCGCTTCGGCATCTCGTACGTCCGGTGGTCGTAGCGGGGACTGTTGTTCTGGGCGACCCGGAGGGGGGAGGCGTAGGTGCCGTAGTCGGTGAGCGTCACCTTGCCGAGCCCACCGGTGCTGCCGTCCAGGTTCCACACGGCGATGGCCATGCTGTTCCGGCCGTTCGGATCCAGAATGCCGTTGGGCACGGGGAACGTGTGCTGCGGGCCGAGGTAGTTGACGTAGTTGCCGACCTGCCAGCCGTTCACGAAGATCGTGGCGCGGTACTTGCGCGACGGGTCGTCGGTGAACGTCAAGCCGAGCGAGGTGTCCTGGCCGTGCGGCAGGTCCAGGTCGACGTCGGTGCGGTACCACGAGACGCCGGCGCGGGTGTCGGTCGTCGGCAGGGACACGGGATGCCAGCCGCCGTCCGGGTAGCCCGACAGGGACCAGCCGGCCCGCTCGCCGTACAGGCCGCCCGTCGAGAGCGGGCCGCGCACCGGGTCCTGCGGGTCCTCGCCGCCCCGCACGCCCTGCAGCCGCCAGGTGACCGGGGTCAGCGATGCCCCGATGAGGGAGGCGTTCGTCAGGCCGCGTGCGGTCTTGTTGCCGTTGGTCGAGTTGTAGTCCTCCTCGTGCCCCATGTTCACGGTCAGTACGGAGATGACGTTGTCGCCCTTCGGCTTCACCGAACCGGCCGGGAAGGTGAGGTCGGCGCTGCCGGTCGTGGAGCTGCCCAGGAAGGTGCCGTTGAGCCAGGCGGAGAACGCCTGCGCCTTGCCGCCGGAGTCCGAGACGAGGTGGATGCCGGTCTCCTTGCCGGTGGCGCGGAAGCGGCCGCGGTACCAGGTGTTGCCGGTGTGGAACCCGTAGTCGTCCGCGTAGAGCACCGGCAGGGAGTTGACGCCGGAGACGCTGTCGGTGGTCGCCTTGTCGGCCACCTGCCAGCTGGAGTCGTCGAAACCGGGGGTCGCTTCGGGGGACTCCTCGGCGTGCTTCCAGTTCGTCAGCTCGGGCAGCTGGACGGGGCCCGCGACCGGGATCGTGCCCGTGAGGCTGCCGGTGTCGGTGGCCCGGGTGTTCACCGCCCTGCCGTTCCAGGTGACGTGGTCGGCGGAGGTGAACACCTCGATGTTCTTGTCGTCGGCGTTGTCGCCGGTGAGCGCCACGGTGTGACCGCCGTCCAGGCTGGTGGCCGTCCGCAGCAGGTGGGTGCCGCGCACGAGCACCGGGCCGGTCGCCGTGTCCTGGCGCCAGAAGGTCTCCGCGGTCGCCTTGTCGCCGACGAGCAGCAGCATCGGGCGCTTTCCGCCACCGCTGATGCCGATCCGGACCAGGCCCTTGTGCGTGTAGTTCAGCCGCAGGTCACCGGTGGCCGCGTCCCAGGTGGTCGCGACGCTGCCGCCGTTGGTGACCACGGTGGGCTCGGAGGCGTAGCGCAGGACGGTCTCGCCGTCGCTTCCCGGGTCGCCGTAGAGCACCGCGACGTCCCGGTTGCCGATGGTCGCGTGGGTCATGATCTCCGAGGTCGAGTACTGCAACTGCGCGTCCCCGAGCCGGTAGTTCGCCACGATCACGTGCGAGTCGCGCCCGTCGAGTGTGATCGCCGTGTCCGGCTGCTGCGGCACGACCGGGTAGGTCGGTGTCGCGGTGGCGTCCGTCGGCACGTCGATGGCGTCGATGGACACGTAGTTGTCCGACGAGGCCGAGCTGTGGCTGCCGGCGACGACGATCCTCAGCGTGTGCTCTCCGGGCGTCAGGCCGGTCTTCCGGAAGATCACCGCCTGGTTCTCACCGCCGGAGTCGTCGACCGTGGCCGCCTTGGTGCCGTCGAGGTAGACGTCGGCGTAGCCGTGGTTGCCGGTCTTCGAGCCGATCCAGCGGATCGCGGTGCCGTCGAAGGGGACGGTGACCGAGTCACCGGCCTTGTTGGAGAACGACTCGGTGTGCTTGTAGTCGCCGCCGGTGTAGCTCGTGTCGGCCACGTGCGACCACGAACCGGTGTACTGCAGCGCGGAGTCGGGGTCGTCCCAGGTGTAGGTGGTGTCCGCGGACGGCTGGGCGTCGAAGTCCAGCGAGATGTGGGTCTTGTCGACCGCCGTGGACGTGGAGTTCCCGTGCCGCAGGACGTGGAACTGCGTTTTGGTGTCGGGGTTCGTCCGGGCGGTGTCGACGACGGCCGGGTCGTCCGGTGGCGCGGCCTTGATCACGTCGGTCTTGGTGAGCGGGGCGACCGACTGCGTGAGGTACCCGATCAGTTTGTCCTCGTAGTACTTCGGGTCCAGCTGTCGGTTCTCGCGGATCGCGGCGCCGTAGTCGTAGGAGGTGTAGTTCTCCGGCATGCCCAGCCAGCCCCAGTTGGTGCCGCCGTAGGTCATGTAGAAGCTCTGCGCGGTGGCGCCGACGGCTATGTTCTGCTTGTAGAACACGTTGGCGAACTGGTCGTTGATCAGCTGGGCGCACTTGTCGTAGCCCGGCCCGCCCCACGGGTCGAAGGCGCCGCCCTGGAACTCCGGCGAGTACAGCGGTTTGCCCGCCGGGTGGTCGTAGGAGATGTCGGGAACGCCGTTCCACTTGGAGGGGGTGGAGCAGTTGAAGCCCTGCGGGTAGGAGTCCGGGCCGTCGACGTCCAGGGCTCCTGTACCGGAGTTGAAGGTGCCGTTGTTGTTGCCGGTCAGCGGTACGGTGATGCCGTCGGCGCGGGCCTTGTCCTCCAGATGCTTCATGTAGGAGCGGCCGGCGGCCGAGCCATTGTAGTACTCGTTCTCGACCTGGTAGGCGATGACCGATCCGGTGCCGTTGGTCAGCTGGTGGCGGGCGATGATCCGGTCGATCCGGGTCAGCCACTCGTCGGCGTACTTCAGGAACTGCGGGTCGTCGCTGCGGTTGTGCCCGGCCCTGGTGGTCATCCAGCCGGGCAGGCCGCCGCTGTCGACCTCCGCGTTGATGTACGGTGCCGGGCGCGCGATCACGTAGAGCCCGGCCTCCTCGGCCATGTCGAGCAGCTTGTCGACGTCACGTACGCCGCTGAAGTCGTACACACCCTGCTTCGGCGAGTGGTATCCCCAGTCGAAGTACAGGGACGTGGCGTTGAACCCCGCGGCCTTCATCTTCTGGAAGATGTCGCGCCACAGGTCGGGACTGGGGAGCCGGAAGTAGTGGAACTCCCCCGACCACAGGTAGGTGCGCTCGCCGTCGACGAGGAACGAATAGCCGTCGAAAGTCACCGTGTGCGCCCGGGAGTCGGCGGCGGGCGCGGCGGCGGCCGCCTGTCCTCGGACGTCTTCCGCCGCGGCGGGCGCGATCAGGCCCGTGGACAGCGCGATGGTCGCGGCCGTCGCGAGTATCCCCCTCCACCACCGACGGCGGCCGGGTCTCGCACCTCTTCGACCGACCCGTTCTCTGCGCACTGTGGCCTCCATACCGTCAGACCAACCAACTTCAAACAGACTCAGGCAAAGTCGAACAGTAAGGGGGTGGGAGGCACCGCACAATGGGGCGGGCCGAACGCGGGTCCGGCCAGGACCCCGATGCGATCGATCACGAGCAACTCCCCGCAGCAGCAAGGGCGTTGACCGGACGTCCTGGAGGCTGCTTCACTGAAGCAGTGGCTGAGCCACTGAACCAGTGAGTCCTCGCACCACTGAGCGCAGGTCTGGAGGTCCTCCGTGGCCGTGGAGAGCATTCACCGCCGATCCGTGGTCGACGTGCTGGAAGCCAGGCTGCGCGAGGACATTCTCGGCGGCACGCACGAACCCGGCTCCCTGCTGCCCCCCGAGCGGGAGTTGGCCGCCGGGTACGGCGTCACACGCACCACCTTGAAGCACGCCCTGACCCGACTGGAGAAGGCGGGGCTGCTGAGCACCCGGCACGGCATCGGCACCCGGATCCTGGACTATCTACGACTCGGCGGCGCCGAACTGCTCCCGGTGCTGGCGGCGCAAGACCCCGCGTGGCTGAGGGAGATCTTCGAGGTGCGACGGCACATCGGGACGCTCATCGCCGGCCGCGCGGCGGTTCGGCGCACGGCGCGGCAGGCCCGGCTGCTGGAAGAACTGCTGCACCGAGTGAGCGCGGCCCCGGACGCGGACGCCGCCCAGCTCGCCGACGTGGAGGTGCACCGGGAACTGGCACGGGCCACCGGGAACCGGGTCTACCTGCTGCTCACCAACACGCTGTTCAACGCCTACCTCCCCGTGCGGGGAGCCCTGCGGGCACCGTTCGAGGACCCCGCGGAGGCGTCGAAGCGGCTCGCGCCGGTGGTGCACGCCGTGACCGGTCACCGGAGCGAGGAGGCGCAGCGCGCGGCCGAAGCGTACCTGCGCGACACCGAGAAGATCATGTTGAGCTCACTGGATCACGCCCGGGCGCGCTCGGCCGACGACGACTCCGCATAGGAAACGCCTCCGCGCAGGAGGCGAAGACTTCCGGGCTGTTCCCGCCCCGTTCGCACGTATGTCATGTTCGCGTCAATCACCGCAATCATCCGCACGACACGCCGAACCAGCAGAAGGAGCATGATGAGCAGAGCAAGCAAGCGGCGCCGCACCCTGATCAGCGTGATGCTGTCGGCCGTCATCGCCGGCAGTGTGCAGCCGGCGATCGCCTCGACGGCCGCGAACCCGGGCGGCCAGGTCCCGCCCGCTCCGCACGCACAGGTCCGCGGTGTCGAGGAGTCGGTCGCGCGGTCGCTTTCCTCCTCACTCCGCGATCCGCGGTGGAGGGCGCAGGTGCGCTCGGCCGCGCTCGGCACGCGAGAGGTGGATCTGCAGGCGCTGGCCGGCCAGGCCGTCGATGAGGCGGGCGGCCGTCTGCGGGCTTCGGTCTCCACCGCCGACCGGCGTATCACGGCCCTGAAGGGGCTGCCCGAGTCGACGGGATCGCTGTTGCGGGTACGCCTGGGTGCGCCCTCCATGCGCGCGCGTCTGCGTGCCGACACCACCCCCTGGGTCGCCGTCGCGGCAGCCGACGACCACGCCACGACCCTCACGGCCTACGACAGCCAGGGCGGCCGTCACACCGTGGAGACCGCCCGGATACCCCAACGTCCGCTCTACGTCCTGGACATCGACGTCTCCAAGGCTCACCGGGCCGGCATGGCAGTGCTGCGTGACGCGCTCGCCGCGGACGGCCTCGACCGGCTGCCGGACAAGCCGGTGAGCACTCTCGACGCGGCGGGCTGGTGGGCCACCAAGGTCACCGGCGTCGAGGTGAAGGACGACGAGGAGCCCTGGTTCAAGGGCGGAGCCGAAATGTTCTCCCTGGTGACCGGCTTCGGGCTGGACGGCAAAGTACGCGTCGACTCCGTCGACATGCCGTACCTGGACGACGACAACACCGTCTACTACCCGAACCAGATCCTGGTCAACTGGTCGAACTACAAGTACAACCTCGCCGACGTCGTCATGATGGAGGACGACGACGGCACCAACTACAAGGCGCTGGCCCAGGCGCTCACGACAGCCCTGCTCACGGTGACCGACCAGGGAACCTACATCCCCCTGGTGAACGCGCTGCTGAGCGCGATGCCCGACTCCTGGTTCACCGATGACCCCGACTACGTGGACTCCTGGTACACCCTGTCGAAGAACTCCACCGGCCGGCTGAACGGCGCCGCGGGCAACGGCTGGATGACGGTCGAACCGTACTTCGTCGAGGAACTCTGACGCAGCCCGCGGCGCCACATCACCTGCTCGGGGCCTGTCCGGCGGATCCTGCCGGACAGGCCCCTGGTCCTGGGGAGGACTCAGCGCTTGAGCGTGAACGTGAAGTCGTCGGAGAGCCTGCCGCTCAGCCGGACCGCCGAAACGACTCTCCCCTCCGTGATCAGCCTCTCGACCGCGGCCCGCGAAAGACCGCAGCCTTCGGCGATCAGTCGCACCGGCCGGACAGGGATCCGCGCCGCGAAGCGGACCGAGACATCGATCACCTCGCGGTCCAGGTGATCCGATCCGCCGGTGTCGAGGCGCCAGGCGCCCGCCCAGTCGAGGGCTACACGGTTACGGCGCCGCACGACCGGATCCTGGAGCAGCTCGGCTGCCAGCCCAGGGTCGTTGTCGTGCATCCGGTCCAGCAGCTCAGGTCGGACGGAGCGCACATTCGTCCGCTCCAGGACCGTGAGCTTCGCCGTGTCCCCGCAGACGGTGCAGAGCACCAGGAGCCAGGCGTCGAGGAGCTTGTGGTTCGCGTTGACACGGAACTTGCCGTTGGCCCGGAAGCGCTCTGACGAGCACGTGTGGCAACGGCGGAGGACGGTCGGCAGGCAGGTGGGCATGACCACCCAGCTGGTGAGCACAGAAGTACACCGGTTTCAGTGAGAAGTCCGCAGCAAGAAGCAGCGCGGCGCACATGCGCGACGCGCGACGAGTCAGCGCTCGGGAGGTCTCACAGGGTGTACAACGGCACGTCCTTCACCAGACGACTGGGTTCGGCTGCACGGTAGCGGCGCGCAGCGGCGGTGCTCCACTGGTTTTCGAGCGATCCGGGTCATGCCACCCGCGGTCGACGAGACACCCCCCAGGTTCTGGCCTCGCCGGTTACGGCCCGTGCCGTGCCCTCTCGGCGGGCCACCGCCACTCCCAGGACGCCGACGATCAGCAGGACGACTACGGTGCCGAGGCTGAACGCCTCGAACGAGGCGCGGGAGACGCCCCGGACGTCGTGGAAGACGTAGTCGATGCCGAAGAGCTGTTCCAGCACTCCGGGGAAGAGCGCCGACCACGAGCCGATGAGGATCCAGGCGTAGACGAGCGCGCCGCAGAGCAGGAAGCCACGGGTGCCGATGGGAACGCGATAGGGCCGCGGGACGTCCGGACGGCGGATCCTGAGCAGGACCAGTGCGGGGATGACGACCAGGTAGGACAGCAGCAAGGTGGTGACCGCGACGGTGAGCACCACGGCGAACACATCGGCCGCGTCGCCGTTCGCGAACCGCATGGCGGCGAGCATGAACACCGTGGCCACGGCTCCGGAGAGCAGGTTGGTGCGTACCGGCGTACCGAGCCGCGGGTGGAAGGTGCCGAGGGCGCGGGTGAAGAAGCCGCCGTCGGCCGCGGCTGTGCTACCGCGCCAAACATCGTCGGAGGCGCCCGGAAACCTGTCCAACAGATGTTTCCATTATGAACGAACTGATTTTCCGATGTGACGGCCGCACTTCGCCGATGCAACCGTGCGGCCCGGCCGGATGTCTTCGATGGTGAAAGCACTGTCCCCTTGGGAAGAAAGATCGGGGGGGCGAAATGCACCACCATCCGCGCCGTGCGGCCCTCGCCGCGGGCCTCCTTCTCACCGCCGCCGCCTGTGCCACGATCCCCGCCTCGGCCGCCCCGCGGACCGGGGCGACCGGGAAGGCCCCGGCGACCGCGCTCGTCGTGCACGCCCGATGGGGCGGACACTGCACCTTCGACCGACTCGTCATCGACGTCCGGGGCACCATGCCCCCGGTCGCCGTGAAGCCGGTCGAGGAACTGCGCTACGACCCCTCCGGGAAGCATGTCCCCCTGCCCGGCAGGCACTTCCTCCGGATCAGCCTCTCGCCGGCCGTCGCGCACGACACGGCGGGACGGCCGGTCCACCAAGGACCCCGGCTGGTGAAGATCCCTCTGACCCAGCTCAGGGGCGTTGCCCTGACCGGCGACTTCGAGGGCGTCGTCGGCTTCGGGGCCGCCTTCCACGCCAACCCCGTCTACCACGCCTTCACACTCCACGACCCGGAGCGCTTCGTCGTGGACGTCAGGCACGCCGACCGCTGTGCGTGACACCGCCATCGGTGAACGGCACACCCGTCCCTCCGGCGGCAAGCGATCCGGGGCGTCATCTGATCACCGGCGCACGCGAAGACGGCTTCGCGGAGCAGGTGACCCCCGATACGGTGATCGTCGTGCTTGCCTGCGGGAGCAGCCGTCGGCCGCGGTTGCCGGACCAGGGACGAAGGGGGCGATGGATGCGGGTCGATCAGATATGGCGGTATCCGGTGGAGTCGGTGGGCGGTGAGCGCCTGACCGCCGCCGCGGTGGGTGCGCCGGGCATCGAGGGGGACCGGGTCGTCGCCGTCCACGACGAGCGGGACGAAGTCACCTGGGCGGGTGCGATTCCGGCGCTCATGCGGCTGCGGGCGGTCGCCGTCGGGCCGGGCCTGGCCGAGCTGATCCTGCCGGACGGCCGGCGGTTCCGCTCCGACGCGCCGGACGCCGCCGACCGGCTCAGTGCCGCGGTCCAGGCCGCGGTCAGGCCGGCCGAGCACCGGCCGCCGCACCCGCCGGACGCCGCGCTTCCTGTGATGACGACGACGGCGCTGCGCAGCCTGGGGGCGGCGCTGCCGGACAGTGCGCTGGACGCCAGCCGGTTCCGGCCCAACCTGGTGCTCGACGACGTTCCCGGCGGGGTGGACGGCGACCAGGCGAGCGGGTACCCCGAACACGAGTGAATCGGCCGCCGGATGGCCATCGGCTCACTGCGGTTGCGGTTCACCGGGGGATGCGACCGCTGTGTGATGATCACCAAGGAGACGCCGACCGTCCCGCACGACCGCTCCGTGCTCCGCTGGGTCGCCCGCGAGCTGGGCAACACCCTCGGCGTGTACGCGGCGGTCGGGACACCGGGCCGGGTCCGTGTCGGGGACACGGCGCGCTGGCTCTGAGGGCGGGTCCGACTGTCCTGAGGGCCCGGGCGGCACGCGCACGCCGGTCCTCCTCAGGCGGTGGCCTCGTCGAGGAGTTCCAGTACGTGCCGGTAGGGGCGGCCGGTGGCGCGGGTCATGCCCATCTCGCAGGTGCGGTTGCAGGAGGCGTACGCGTCGTACGCGCCCGCGGTGATCTCGGCCGCCTGGGCTGCCGTGGCCGCCGCGGTGATCTCCGGGTGGAGCAGACCGCGGTCGCCCGCGAACGCGCAGCAGCCCCAGTTCTCGGGAACGCTGACCGTGTCGCTCACGGCCGCGGCCACGGCGCGCAGGGAGCCGTCGATGCCCAGGTGCGCGGTGGAGCAGGTGGGGTGCAGGGCGAGGCTGCCCAGGCGGCGGGGTTCGGGCAGGGCGGGCAGCAGGTGCTCGGCGGTGAAGACGACGCTGTCGACGAAGCGCAGGGAAGCGAAGCGGGTGCGGTCCGGTTCCGGGACCGCGTCGAGCAGTTGCTCCAGGCCGTGGGTGCACGAGGAGGCGTCGCAGACCACGGGCAGCCGGCCGTGGTCGCTGGCCTCCCACAGCGCCTCGAGTGTGCGGGCGGCCATCGTCCGGTGCCCGGCGGTGTACCCCTTGGACTGCCAGGGTGTTCCGCAGCACAGGCCCGCCAGCCCGCTGGGCACGGTGACGGCAACGCCTGCCCGTTCGCACAGCCGTAGGAAGGCGGCCGCCGCGCCCCCCGTTGCTCCGGTGGCCGCCTCGGGGGCGAAGACGCTGCCGATGCAGGCGGCGAAGAACACCGCGCGTGCCGTCGCGGGCCGCCGGGGCGTGGGGCGGGGCGGGCCACCGCGCGGGATGTCGTCGGTCCAGGCGGGCACGAGTTCCCCCGCCCCGAGCCGCCGTACCGCTCCGGTGGCGGCACGCAGCGCGGGGGCGGGCAGGGCGTGGGCGGTGTCGAGCGCGGCGCGCACGCCCTTGACCGCCGTGCCCCAGTGCCGGGCCGCGGCGTTCCCGGCGCGCTGCGCGGTGGCGCCGTGGCGTTCCGCGCGCAGGCGCTTCATGACCGCACCGGTGTCGATGGTGACCGGGCAGGCGGTGACGCAGAGGCTGTCGGCCGCACAGCTGTCGACGGCCGCGTAGGTGTAGTCGGCCTCCAGGACGCGGCGGCGTTCGTCGTCCCCGGCGGCGGTGGCCAGCGCGATCTCGCGCTGGAGGGCGATGCGCTGACGGGGTGTCGTGGTGACGTCCGCGCTGGGGCAGACGGGCTCGCAGTAGCCGCACTCCACGCACGCGTCCACGGCGGGGTCGACCTTCGGGACGCTCTTGAGGCTGCGCAGGTGCGCGGCCGGGTCGTCCGCCAGGAGCACACCGGGGCTCAGGACGCCGTGCGGGTCGCACAGGCGCTTCAGCTCGCGCATGATGTCGTGCAGTTCGTCGCCGTACTGGCGGCGGACGAAGGGGGCCATGGCGCGGCCGGTGCCGTGCTCGGCCTTGAGTGTGCCGCCGGCGTCCAGGACCAGGTCGACCATGGCGTCGGTGAACCGGGCGTAGCGTTCGGTCTCGCGGGCGGAGTCGAAGTCCTGGGTGAGCATGAAGTGCAGGTTGCCGTCGCGGGCGTGGCCGAAGATCACCGCGTCCTGGTAGCCGTGCCGGTCGAAGAGGCCGATCAGGCCTTCGCAGGTGCCGGTCAGCCGTTCCATCGGCACCGCGATGTCCTCCAGGAGCGCGGTGGTGCCGGGACGGCGCGCGCCCGCGACCGCGGTGTACAGGCCCTTGCGCAGGTGCCAGAGCCGGGACCGGACGCGCGGGTCGCGGGCGAGTGCCGTGCCGGTGACGGCGGGCAGGCGGTCCAGGACCGGCTGCGCGGTGGCCACCGTCTCCTGGAGCAGTTCGGCGCTGTCCTCGGCGAACTCGACCAGCAGGGCGGCATGCCGTTCGACGCGCAGGCCGCGCAGTTCGTCCACGGGATCCGGGGACCGCTGGGCCACGCGCAGCGACGCGGCGTCCAGGAGTTCGGCGGTGCGGGCGCCCGCGGCCAGGAGTGCGGGCAACGCGTCGGTGGCGTCGGCGAGTCCGGGCAGCACCAGCAGGCCGGTGGCGGTGTGGGGCAGGAGCGGGACCGTACGGAAGACGGCTTCTCCCACGAAGCCCAGCGTGCCCTCGCTGCCGATCATCAGGTGGGCGAGGATGTCGGCCGGCTCGGTGTGGTCCAGGAACGAGTTCAGGCCGTACCCCATGGTGTTCTTCATGGAGAAGAGCCGCTCGATGGTGGCGCGTGAGGCGGCCGAGGCGCGGACGCGGTCACGCAGCCGCAGCAGTCCCGCGTGCAGTTCGGGCTCGCGGGCGCGCAGCGCCTGGTCGGCGTCGGGGGCCGCGGTGTCGACCACGGTGCCGGAGGGCAGCACGCACTGCAGGGACTCCATGGTCCGGTAGGCGTTGTCCTGGGTGCCGCAGTTCATGCCGCTGGAGTTGTTGGCCACCAGGCCGCCGATGGTGCACGCGGTCTCGCTGGCCGGGTCGGGGCCGAGTCGGCGGCCGTACCGGGCGAGGCGCGCGTTGGCCTGACGTACCGTCAGGCCTGGTTGCAGCCGGATGCGCCGGCCCTCGTCGAGGACCTCGGCGGTGCGCCAGTGGCTGCGGACGTCCACGAGGATGCCGTCGCCGCCTGCCTGCCCGGCCAGGCTGGTGCCGCCCGAGCGCAGGGTCAGCGGCAGTCCGGCCGCGCGTGCCGCGGCCATCAGGGCGCCGACCTCGGCCGCGGACGCGGCGCGCACGACGGCCCGGGGCGTGAACAGGTACGGCGACGCGTCGTGGGCGGTCGCGATGCGGCGGGGCAGCTCGGTGCTCACCCTGGCCGGGTCACTGACACACCCGGCCAGGAGTTCGGCGAGACCGGCGGCCGGTGCGGGCGGTGTGGCGTCGGTGCGGCTCATGGGTCCTCGGTGCTGGAGTGGCAGGTCAGGGGGCGATCCGCAGCAGGCGCGGCGGATGTGCGGCGGGTTCGGGCAGGCGCAGCGGCGCCCGGCCCGGGGTGATGCTGCCCAGCAGTGTGGCCCGGCGCGCTCCGGTGCCCGACGTCAGCGTGCCGGGCAGGCCGTGGGCCGTGAGGAAGCCCAGGATCGCGAAGGCAAGCGCCTCCTTGGCGTCGGAGGGCAGGCCCAGGTCGTCGCTGGGGCGCAGCGGCACGCCGGGCAGTTCCTCGGCGATCATGCCCATCAGCACGGGGTTGCGGGTGCCGCCGCCGGAGGCGACCAGCTCGGTGACCCCGTGGGCGCGGCAGGCGTCGGCGACGGTGACGGCGGTCAGCCGGGTCAGGGTGGCGAGCACGTCGTCGGGTCCGGGGGCGGGCGTGGCCAGTGCGTCGAGCGCTCTGTGCAGATAGGGCAGGTGGAAGTGTTCCTTGCCGGTGCTCTTCGGGGCGGGCCTGCGGTAGTAGGGGTCGTCCAGCAGGATGCGGAGCAGCTCGGGGTGGGTGCGGCCGGCGGCGGCCCTGCGGCCGTCCTCGTCGTAGGCGGCGGCGCCGTCGGTGAAGTGCCGTACGGCCGCGTCCAGCAGGGCGTTGGCCGGGCCGGTGTCGAAGGCCAGCGGCTCGGCTCCCTGCACGAGGACGGTGACGTTGGCGATGCCGCCGAGGTTGAGGGCCGCGGGTGTGCCGTGGAGGGCGCGCAGCAGCAGGGTGTCGGTCATGCCGACCAGCGGGGCACCCTGCCCGCCCGCGGCCACGTCCCTGCTGCGCAGGTCGGAGACGACCGGGAGGCCGGTGGCCTCGGCGATCCAGGCGGGCTGGCCGAGCTGGAGCGTGCCGCGGACGGTGCCGTCCTCGACCCAGTGGTGCAGGGTCTGGCCGTGGGAGACCACGAGGTCGGCGGTGCCCTCGCACACGTCGTGCAGGGCGCGTTCGGCGGCGCCGGCGAAGGCCTGGCCGATGCCGGTGTCCAGGGCGCACACGGCCTGGGTGGTCGTGGCGGCCGGCGGCAGGGTGGCGGCGATCAGGTCCCGCACCTCGTGCGGGTAGGGGACGGACAGGTGGCCGAGGGGACGCAGCAGCAGGGTGTCGCCGTCCAGGGTGAGGTCCGCGGCGGCGGCCTCGATGGCGTCGTAGGAGGTGCCCGACATCAGGCCGATCACTCGCACGGCGCCTCCCGGTGTACGTTCCGCCGCGCCGGCGGGGTCGGTTGCGGCACGGTTGTTTCCTCCAGGGGTGGGTGCGGGGCCGCCGTGGCGGCGGCCCCGCAGCGGGTGGTCACTCCTGGCCGGCGGCCACGACCCGGTCGGGGCCCAGGCCCGGCTCGTCGTCGCCCGCGGGGACCTCGGCGATCTCGGGGGCGCGGTGGAACAGGCTCATCAGGCCGCCGACGACCAGGGTGATCAGCACGCCGAGCGGCACCAGCCACTGGGCGGCGATCGCCGTCGGCACGGTGGCGCCGGCCACGGTCACGTCGATCTTCACGTCGCGCACGACGTACGTCATGACGCCGACCGTCACCAGGAACGCCACGACGGAGTCGATCTCGTTGGCCCGGCGGACGAGCCGGCCCAGCAGGAACGCGCCGAGCAGCGCGCCGTAGGTGTAGCCGGCGATGGTCAGGCCGGTGAGGTAGACGTTGCCGGTGCTGGTGCTGAAGGCGCAGGCGAAGATCGCCATCAGCACCGCCCACACCAGCGTCATCACGCGGGCGAGCTTGAGCAGGAACTCCTCGGAGGGAGTGCCGCGGAAGAAGCTGTGGATGATGTCGGCGACCGTCGAGTTCGACATGGAGTTCAGCGCCGAGGACAGCGAGCCCATGGCCGCGCCGAGGATGCCCGCGACGAGCAGGCCCGAGATCACCACGGGCAGCCCGTGCAGGATGAAGTTCGGGTAGAGGTTGTCGGAACTGGTCAGGCCCAGGTCCTGGAAGCTCTTGCCCTGGTTGTACGACCACAGCAGGGCGCCGACGAGGGAGAAGGCGGCGAACTGCAGGGTGACGAAGACACCGGAGGCGATCATGGCCTTCTGGCCGTCGCGCAGCGACCGGGTGGCCAGGACGCGCTGGACGATCAGCTGGTCGGAGCCGTGGCTGGCCATCGCGAAGATCGCGCCGCCGATGATCGCGGTCGGCAGGGCGAACGGGCTGGTGAGGATGTGCGCGAGGTCGAAGTTCGTGTCGAAGAGCTTGAAATGGCCCGTGTGCAGGGCGCTCGAGAATCCGTCACCGCCGACGTGGCCGGAGAGCACGGCGATGGCGAGGATCGCGCCGCCCAGGTAGAGGCCCATCTGGATGGCGTCGGTCCAGATGACCGCCTTGATGCCGCCGAGGTAGGTGTAGACGACGGTGATCAGGGTGAGCACGATGATGATGGTCCGGTAGCCGGTGTGCACGCCGAACTCGTCGAGCAGCAGCTTGATCGGGATCGCGGAGGCGAACAGCCGGACGCCCTCGGCGAGGAGCCGGGTGAAGACGAAGGTCACCGAGGCGAGACCTTGGAGTTTGAGCCCGAATCTGCTGCCCAGGTACTGGTAGGCGCTGACGAAACCGCCGCGCTTGTAGAGCGGGATCAGCACGGTGGCCACCACCACGCGGCCGATGACGTAACCCAGCGCGAGTTCGACGTTGCCGAAGCCCTGTCCGCTGTAGGCGCCGCCGGGGACGCTGATGACGGTGAGCACGCTGGTCTCGGTGGCCACCACGGAGAACGAGACGGTCCACCACGGCATGTGTCCTTCGCCGACGAAGTAGTCCTTCGACGTCTTCTGGCGGCCGGCCAGGCGCAGTCCGATCATGGCGATCGCCACCAGATAGACGACGACCACCACGAGGTCGAGTTGGCGCACGCTCACTCCTAAGCAATGGCCGACGGGTTCGCCGGCCGGGTGGGGACAGGGGACGGGGTCGTCGTCCGTCGCAGGCGGACGACGTGTGGTTCGTGCGGTGCCGACGTGTTCAGCGCCAGCAGGCGTGCGCCGTCCAGCGGGTCCCCGAGCGGGGGCCGCAGGTGGAGGGGGCGCGGGGAGGCGGCGAGTGCCGAGCGCAGCGGGGCGAGGAGCGGTTCGCCGAGGCCGGTGAGCCCGCCCGTGACGGTGACAGGGAGGGCGTCGCCGCCGATGCGGCGGGCGGCGGCGACCACCGCCTCACCGAGTGCGGTGGCGGCGTCGCGGATGATCGCGGCCGCGGCGGCGTCCCCCGCGGCGGCCGCACGGGCCACGTCCGGGGCGAAGGAGGCCGCGTTGCGGGCCGGATTGCCGCCCCGGCCGACGGCCGAGGGCAGCCGGTCGGGATCGCCGAAGCGCTCCACGGCGGCGGCCAGCAGCGCCGTGTCCGGTCCGCGTCCGTCGTGGGCGCGCAGTGCGGCCCGCAGTCCGGCGGAGCCGATCCAGGCACCGCTGCCCTCGTCACCGAGCCAGGGGCCCCAGCCGTCGACGCGGGCGTAGGACCCGTGGTCGCCGATGCCGACGGCGACCGAGCCGGTGCCGATCGCGAGCACGACACCGGTGCGGCCGCCGAGGGCGCCCGCGTGGGCTGTGACGGCGTCGCTGGTGACGGCCACCTCGTCCGCGGGCAGGTCGTGCAGGAGCAGGCCGGCCAGTTCGCGGGCCGCCTCCGGTGCGGAGGCCGCCCCCGCCGCGCCCACGCACACCGCCGCGAGCCGGGGCAGTGGCCGCCCTTCCAGGAGCGGCAGGACGGCGGCGCGCACGGCGTCCCGGGCCATCGCCACTCCGTTGTCGGCGGCGAGCCCAGGGGCTCCGGGCACGTCGTGGATGTCGCGGGCGGGGCCGGTGCCGTCGTGCCACAGCACGGCACGGCAGCCGGTCTTGCCCAGGTCCACCGCCACTGCTGCTGTCATGCGCCACGCCTTCGTGTCTTCGGGGATCCGCCGCTCCGACGCGGTCACGGGACGGCCGGCTGACGCCGAAGGCCGGTGGCCGGCGCGGATGCGGTTCAGCGAGTATCGGAAGGCCAACATCCGGATGTCAATAAGTAACTTCATGCAATTCAGCACGTAACTTTTTGACGTGACGCCCGACGCATGGTTAACGTGTCGCCCAGCCACTGTGAAGGGAACCCCCATGGCCCGCCAGGAACCACCCCGTGCCTCAGCCCAGTCGGCGCAGGACACCTCCCCGGCCGCGACCCTGGCGCGCGTCCACGCGGCACTGCCCTCCCTGCCCCCTTCGGAACGCCGGGTCGCCGAGGCGGTCCTGGCCGATCCGGCACAGGCGTCGGAACTGTCCATCAGCGCGCTCGCCGAGCGTGCCGCCACCTCCGTGGCCACCGTGATGCGCTTCTGCCGGACCATAGGGATCGGCAACTACCCGCAACTGCGCCTCACCCTCGCCGCGGCCGCGGCCCGCGAGAGCGCCCTCGGCGGGGAACGCCCCGCGCCGAGCACCGACATCAGCGCCACGGACACGCTCAGCGAGATCGTCAGCAAGATCATCTACAACGAGGTACGCGCTCTGGAGGACTCCGGGGAGGAGCTGGACGTCGAAGTGCTGCGGCACGCGGTCGACGCCGTGGCGGCGGCCCGGCGGATCGACATCTTCGGCGTCGGCGCCAGCGCCTTCGTCGGCCAGGACCTGCACCAGAAGCTGCACCGCATCGGCCGCATGGCGTTCGTCTGGACCGACCGGCACGCCGCCCTCACCGCCACCGCTCTCCTCGGGCCGGGCGACGTCGCCCTGGCCGTCTCCCACTCCGGGGAGACCGAGGACACCGTCGAACCCCTCCAGGCCGCCGCCGAGCGCGGCGCCACCACCATCGCCCTCACCAACGTGCCGCGCTCCAGCCTCGCGGAGAGCGCGGACCTCGTGCTGACGACCTGCGCCCGGGAGACCCCCTTCCGCTCCGGCGCGACCGTCAGCCGCATCGCCCAGCTCGCCGTCATCGACTGCCTGTTCGTCGGCGTCGCCCAGCGCTCCTTCGACGCCACGACCGCGGCACTGGAGAAGACGTACAGGGCCGTGTACCGCCGCAGGCGCCCCCAGGCGCAGCGCCGCGCCCCGGCCGGCGACTGACCCGCCGCCCGGCGACACCCCTGAGCACCACCCGAAAGGACGACCGCTCCGTGGACCTCAGCACACTCGGCACCGAAACCCGCAACGAACGGACCGCCGAACTCGACCGCATGCCGGTCTCCGAACTGCTCTCGGTCATGAACGCCGAGGACCAGACCGTCGCCCTCGCGGTACGCGACGCCCTCCCGGAGATCGGTACCGCCGTCGAGGCGGTCACCGAGTCGCTGCGGCGCGGCGGACGGCTGATCTACCTCGGCGCCGGCACCAGCGGCCGCATAGGCCTGCTCGACGCCGTCGAGTGCCCGCCGACCTTCGGCACTTCCCCCGACCAGGTCGTGGGCCTGCTCTCCGGCGGCCCGAGCGCCTTCGTCACGGCGGTCGAGGGGGCGGAGGACGAGCCCGAGCGGGCGGTCGCGGACCTCGACGAGATCGGCGTCGACGACAGGGACACGGTCGTCGGGCTCGCCGCCAGCGGCCGTACGCCGTACGTCGTCGGCGGCCTGAGGCACGCCGCCGCCAAGGGCGCGGTGACCGTGTCGGTCGCCTGCAACCGCGACGCGCTGATCAGCCGCTACGCCGACATCCCGATCGAGGTCCCCACCGGCCCCGAGGTCCTCACCGGATCGACGCGCCTCAAGGGCGGCACCGCCGAGAAGATGGTCTGCAACATGCTCTCCACCGCCTCGATGGTGCGTGTCGGCAAGGTCTACGGCAACCTCATGGTCGACGTCCGGGCCAGCAACGACAAGCTCGTCGACCGGGCCCGCCGCATGGTCGTGCAGGCCACGGGCGCCGACCCGGAGACCGCCGCCGAGGCCCTGCGCGCGGCCGGCGGCCACGCCAAGACCGCCGTCGTCATGCTCCTCGCCCAGTGCACGGCCGACGAAGCCGTGCGGCGCCTGGATGCGGCCCACGGCGACACACGGACGGCCATCGGCCGCCCCTGAGCCGGCCGTTCCGAGGGGTGTTCGCGGCCGAGGCCCGGTGCGGAAGGCGCCGAGACGGGGCACGGATGACGAAGACGTACGTCCGCTGCGAACACGGAAGGAATCGGCATGCCCCTGAGCCGCGAAGAGCGCGAGACGTTCCTTGCCGAACCGCACATCGCCGCGCTGGCGGTCGATGCCGGGGCGGGCAGGGGCCCGCTGACGGTGCCGATCTGGTACCAGTACGAGCGGGGTGCTGGCACCGTATGGATCATGACGGGGCTGGACTCCCGGAAGAACCGGCTGATCCAGGGCGCAGGCCGGTTCTCCCTGATGGCCGACCGGCTCGAACCCACGATCCGGTACGTCTCCGTCGAGGGGCCCGTCATCGACACGACACCCGCGACCGTCGAGCGGCTGCGGGAGATCTCGTCCCGCTATCTCCCGGCCGAGAAGGTCGACGCCTACGTGGACTTCGCGTGGAAGAACCACGGCGAGCAGGTCGTCGTCCACATGCGGCCCGAACACTGGGTGTCGTCGGACCTGGGCTCGGTATGACGGACACCCCCGCTCCGCGGCGCGACCCCGCATCGGGCGGGGCCGCGCCGACTCGGCTCACGGGCCCGACTCCGTACGTTCTCTGCCTTCTTGTGCCGGGACTTCGCCATCAGCATCAGCAGGCTCGCCCCTCCCTCGCCGAGGTGGGTCAACCCGGAGTGCCGCCACTCATGCAGATCCCAGCCCGTGCCCGGCTCACCGCCGAGGGCCGTGTGCTCGTCCAGCAGCATCCGGGCCTGCCCGTAGGAGAGGCGGGCGAGCCCGGTGTCCGGGCAGATGTCGAGCGGGCTGACGACCTTGCCGGGACCTGGCTTGCGGTGGGTGACGAACACCGGCCCGCGCGAACGGCCCTTGAGCAGGCGGGGCAGCAGCCGGGCGGTGCCCGCGTCCCAGTAGACCGTCTCCAGAACGAAGTCCTCGCGGACGGCGCCGCGGCGACGGGTACGTGGGCGGGCACCCTTGGCCTTCACCGGGGCGCGGCGCCCGGCGAGGTCGAGGTCCTCGATGTTGACGCCCAGGATCTCCTCGGCGCGGGCGACGGTCTCGTAGAGCATCCGCCACAGCGTCTTCTCCCGCAGTTCACCTCACGCCGCGCGATCAGCCGGTCGATCGCCATCTTCGAGCGGGCCGGGGTCTCGGAGTCCGGCGGGGTGAGCCGCTTCGCCCAGGCCGGGACCGCCGGACCGTCGTACCCGCGCTCACCGCACCAGCCCAGCCACGAAAGAACCGACGCACGCCGGGAATTCCAGGTGTTCACCGCGGAGCTGCGCCACAGCTGCTCCAGGGCCTCGCCGATCTCGTCGTCCGCGACGGCCGCCAGCGGCCGGCCTTCGCCGAGCCGCTCGGCGGTCTTGCCCACCCCGATCCCGTAGTTGCGGACCGTGTTCGGGTTGCCGAGCGAGTCGAGGAACACATCGGCCGCCGCACGGACAGTCAGCATCTTCCCTGCGGGCAGCTGTACGACGGCTGGCACCGTTTCCCCCTTGCCGCAGATAACGAGGTCGCTTCACGCACGGCCTGGCGGCTGTGACCGCAGGTCGCGGTCGGCTTTCCCGCAGATAATAGGGGCGTTATCTGCGGTGGTCGTCACGGAGGGTACAAGCGCCGGTTTTCGCTCCGATGTTCCTCAACCCCGTTGCACGAGCTACAGACGCCGTCGCCTCCGCACTTGGGGCAGTCCTTCTCTCCGGGAAACCCGTCGACTCCCTTTCCCCTGCATTTACGGCAATCGCCCTTCTTATCAGGACACAACTCGCATCGCGGCATTCCGGGTGGGGGTCGGTTGTTGGTATGACGGAGGGTTCGCGGTCGGCCTGTCTTATGGGGCGGCGGGTGCGGGCGGTGCCGGGAGCGGGACGGCGCTGGACGAGAGGGATGATGCAGGGATGATCACGCGTCGCGCCCTGGGCTCCGGTCCGTCCCTCTCCTCAACTCCAGTGCAGGGGGCACCTGGTGAGCGTCTGCTCGCCGTTGAGCGGGCCGCAGCCGGGACGGACGGCGCTCCCGTCCGAGAGGCGTCTGAGGGGCGTCTCAGCGGCCCGTACAGCGCGCCGGGCGTTGGGGCCGGGAGGGAGCGCCTCGCGCGCGTAGTGAGGGGCTGGAACCGGTTCCTCGGTGCCAGGCCCCCTTTGGACCTGACAGGCCCCTCAGAGCCGGGGGGCGAGGAACATCGGAACGAAAACCGCCGCCCCTCCCTGACGTTGACGTAGCACACCTGCCCGACGCCACGACACAGCGTGCGATGGCGTTAAGGCCCCACAGGGCGTCGAACCGGTTCACTAGCCGAAGCTGGCGAGCGATTAATTACACGGTATGAGTCGCAAGTTGGATTTGTCACATCGATCCCACCGCGCTGCCCTGCGCCTCCTGACACGAGAGACGTCGGCCCCTCAAGCCCCACCGACCTGGTCAGCACCCCTCGAAGGGAAGCGGGACCCTCAGGCGGACAGGAGACCTCCACTGGTCGGCCGATCATGAGATCGAAAGACCACGGAACCACAGGTAAGAGAGCAGTCCGTACAGACGCTGTTGTGAGGCAAGGGTCTTTTGGAGTGCTCCAGGAGACCCCGAGTGGGGACCATGACGCAGCTCACGCGACAGCTTCGCCGGCGGGGCATGCGTGATGCGACCCACGAAAGCGACCGGCCACTGCCATCCCCGACAAGGCCGGTCCACTGCATACTTCAGTCGTAGTGAGGGAGAACGGCAAAATGAAGCTCAAAAGGTTCACCCAGGCAGGTCTCGTCGCCGCCACGGTCGCCGTGGCCGGGCTGGGACTCGCCCTGCCCGCAGCGGCCAGCGGATCCGTCTCATGCGATGGGTACCGCTGCACGGCGTCCGCCGGAGCGGAGAGCAAATACTACGAGGCCCAGGTCGACAACAACCCCGGCAACGGTGCGGCGTCCTGGATTTGGGTGTATTCAAATAGTGGCTACCAGGCCCACGCCGACTACTACCTGGAGGGAGACTCGACCATGCACCAGTACTACAGCCCGGTGTACGGCGCGACCTCGATGAACTTGGGGAAGGATGTCACCGCCTTCCGAGTGTGCGGTTGGAACGGCGCCTTCGGTGATACCTGCACCTCGACGTGGGCCCACCCCCAGTACTAGAACCGAAAAGCGAGCGGCCGGGGCAGGCGACACGCACTCGCTACTGCAGACGTTAAGCAGACCAGGGACCACAAGGGCATCTCACTGAGCTCTTTCAACCTCAGCTCATGTGAGTGAAACGGTCTCGGCCATTGACGGGGCCAGGGCCTGAATGAATGGCGCCACGCCACTCGGCTCCGTCGTCCGAGACGTCACCTGATCCGTGGTCACTCTGAAGGGGCTCACTGAACCCCACGTCGGCCGCGCGTGATCAGTGAGCGGTCGCCGCCAGCACACAGAGACGCTCGGCCAGGAATCTCCCGGCCGAGCGTCTCTGTCATGCGTGCACCGCCACACAGCCGCGAGCTCAAGAATCGCATGACGAGCCGTCGGTTCCCGTTCGGCTGATCCTTCTCGGTCCCGCTCACCTCCCGGCCGGTGTCTCCCGTGTCTGTCCGTGTCGTCCGCTGTCCCCTGCCCTTCCCGGCTCCGACAGCCCGTCGGTCTGACCCTCGATAAGCGTTATCGAGGGTCAGAGTGATCGGCATGACGACCACCCCGCCACGCGCCGAACTCGTCCCCGCCGACGGACGGCCGGGCATCGAGCTGTCGGCCGGCGCCCAAGAGCGCATCCGGCAGTCCGTCCCGGACAACACCCGCCGCGCCTACGCACGCCGGCTCGACCGCTTCACCGCGTGGTGCGACGGGCACGGTGTGGCGGCGCTGCCCGCCGAGGCCGCCACCCTGACCGAGTACGTCAACCATCTCGCCGACCTCGACCAGGCCCCGGCGAGCATCGAGCAGGCGATCGCCGCGATCCGCACCGCACACCGCGTCAGCGGATACACGGGCCTGCCCGACACCGAGGGCGCCCGCCGCGTCCTCAGGACCCACCGCCGCGAGCGTGCCGAGAAGGGCCAGGGCAGGCGGCAGGCGCCGCCGGTGACCCTCGACCCGCTGCGCGCCATGGTCACCGCGGTGGACCCGGCCACCCTCGCCGGGCGCCGCGACCGCGCGCTCCTGGGCGACCGTTGCCTCATGCGGCACTGGCCAGGATTGTCGCAACACTCAGAGTGTTGCGAAGATCCCTGGAATCCGCCCACCTTCGCCCCACCGGTCAGGGTCTCACCAGCACCGTCCTGCACGACATCACCGGTCCGGTGGGCCACGCACAGCAGATCCTCACCGTCCGCCCAGGTACTGCGTGAGGTCCGGTCTCATCGTCCAGTCCCGGGGTTCCTGCGGGGCTGCTGGAGGGATGAGGGGCGGGTCCGGGGCTCCTGGGCTCCGGAGCCGGGGTGGCCGGTCACTTGCCGCCACGTCGGATGTGTGCCTCGGCGAGCAGGAGATAGCTGCTGGCGGTCCAGGTGTAGGCGCGGTCGCGCAGGCCCGTTCCGGTGAGGGCGTCGAAGTTCTCGGCGAAGCCGTGGGTCTCGCACAGGGAGCGGAAGCGGGCACCGATGTCGTCTGCCAGCCGGTGGTGGCCGGCCCTGCGCAGACCGTCCTCGACGAGGACGGTGGCGGGGGCCCAGATGGGACCGCGCCAGTAGCCGTCGGCGTCGTAGTGCGGTGAGGTGGGCAGTTCGGTGGCCAGGCCGTACGGCGTCAGGTGCGCCTTGATGCGGTCGGCCAGGGCGCTGCTGACGTCGCCGGGCAGATGTGCACCCAACACGATGGGCATCAGGTCCAGGAGGCCGGCGCTGCTCCAGGTGTTCCCGGTGCCGGCGCCGCGCGCCACGAACTTCTCGCCGGTCCAGAGTTGGTCGAGCAGCGCCGCACGGAGATCCTCCGCGACTCGCGCCCATCGCCCCGCTTGGTCCGTTCGCCCCAATTCCACTGCCAGGTCCTCGAGTTCGCGCACCTGGAGGATGAGGAAGGCGGCCAGGTCGGCGGTGACCACCACCCGCTCGGGGTCGAAGGTGGTGGCGTTGTCCCAGCCGCTGTCGTTGCCGTGCTGGTAGTGGGCCAGTTCGCTGCCGGGGGCTCGCCGTGCGGTGAGCCAGAAGTCCGTCCACCGTTCCAACCGGCCGTAGGTCTCGGCGAGTTCGGCGGCGCTGGGAGGCGTCGGCAGGCGGCGCCGCAGGTGGCCGTGGGCCCAGCCGTGGATGGGCGGTTTCACGAAGTTGTACAGGACCTCGGAGTGGGTGACCGAGTCGGGCAGGGCGCCACCGGGGTCCTGGTGGTCGAAGGGCAGGGCGAACTGGTCCTGAGCGAGTTCGGGGCATCCGGGAGCCAGGGCCAGGGCATTGAAGCAGTGATCCCAGCTCCACACCTTGTCCATCCAGTGTTTGGACATGAGTACGGCAGGCCGGGTGACCAGTCCTGTCGGGCGTACCGTCGCCGACCAGAGGACGTACGCGGCGAGTTCGGCGGCCGGGGTGGTGGAGGAGCGCCAGGGCGCCACCGCCTCGAGGAAGCCGGCGAACGCTCTCCGCGCGGACGCCACGGTCTCGCCGAAGGCCGCCGATGACCTGTAGGGCGGACGGGACGCGTCGAGTTCCTCGAGCGCTATCTCCCAGCTGCCGTCCGCGCCGGCGGTCGTGACGAGGCCGCGGTCGCCGTTGCCGAGTGCCTGGCCTCCGGCTGTGCGGGCGACGGCGCCGGCGAGCACGGTGACCCGGTAGCGGCGTCCGGTCTCGTACGACGTGAACACGTGCGCGTCGGCTGCCGGGTCGCGGAAGAAGTAGGTGCCGCTGAACGGGGTGAGGGCCTGCGCGGCTGCCGAGATCCTCAGGTCCAGGCCGCTCCCGCGCAGTCGAACGGTGTCCGGCGATGCGTAGGCGAGGTCGACGCGCCCGCTCCCACCGATCCAGCTGAGCAGGCCAGGTGTGGCCTCGACTCGGGTGTCGGCGCGGTCGCCGGTCCCCGGACGCAGGGGGGTCAGACGTAGAACGGCGTGCATGCCGTTCTGGTGGGAGACGAGGTGGAGGTCCTCGGCGTACGTCTTCTCCGCCACCACGGGCGAGATGTCGAACCAGGACCCTTGCGTGCTGAACGGAATGTCGTGGACGGAGAAGGCCGGACCGGATCGGGCGGCGGTCATAGGGGTGACTCGTTTCTCGGGCAGGGGGCATCCACCGTCCGACGGGCAGACGGTGGAGCCGGTGACGAAGGGGGAAGAGGTCAGTCCTTGACGGCGCCGGCGGTCACGCCGGCGGCGACATGGCGCTGGGCGAGGACGAGGATGACCGCGGCCGGCAAGGAGGCCACGACGGCGGTGGCCATGATGGCGTTCCACTGCTGGTTGTTGTTGCCGATGTAGTGGTAGATGCCGAGGGTGATCGGCTCGTGGGCGCCGCCGTTGACGAGGGTGCCGGCGAAGACGAAGTCCGACCAGGACCACAGGAAGGCGAACAGGGACACCGTGACGAGGGCGTTGCGGCTCATCGGCAGGACGATCGACCAGAAGGTGCGCAGGGATCCGGCGCCGTCGGTCTTCGCGGCCTGGAGCAGTTCACCGGGTATGCCGGAGATGAACGCGGTGAAGATGAGCACGGCGAAGGGCACGGCCAGGGTGGAATCGGCGACGATCAGTCCGGGGACCGTCTGGAGCAGGCCGACCTGGAGATAGATGGCGTAGAAGCCCATCGCCATGATGATGCCGGGGATCATCTGCGCGGCCAGCAGGACGAAGCTCAGGATGCCGCCGCCGCGCGGGCGCAGCTTGGCCAGCGCGTAGCCGGCCGGTGCGGCAAGGGCCACGGTCACGACGACGGTGCCCAGTCCGATGACGAGGCTGGTGCCGAGGTACGGCAACTGCTCGTCGAGGACCGTACGGTAGCCGGCCAGTGTGCCGTGGACGGGGAACACGTCCGGTGGGCTCTTGCGCATGTCCTGGTCGCGGGTGAGGGAGACGTTGAGCATCCAGTAGACCGGGAAGAGCATGACCGCGGTCAGCAGCAGGCCGACGGCCGTCTTGGCCCACGCGACTCTGGGGTCTCGGTTCATGACAGCGCCTGCTTTCGCTGGACCCGGACGTAGACCAGACCGAACACCAGGGCGGCGACGACGAGCAGGTTTCCCACGGCCGCGCCGGGGCCGAAGGCAGGCAGCAGATTGCCGAAGCCGAGCTGGTAGGACCAGGTGGCGAAGGTGGTGGACGAGTCCGCCGGGCCGCCCTTGGTCGTGATCCAGATGATGTCGAAGACCTTGAGCGTGTAGACCAGCCCCAGCAGCAGCGTGATCGCCGAGACCGGGCGAAGCAGCGGGAAGGTGATGCTCCAGAACCGGCGCCAGGCGCCCGCCCCGTCGAGGGCGGCGGCCTCGTACAGCCCGGCCGGGATCGACTGCAGGCCGCTGTAGAGGACCACCAGGTTGAAGGGGACGCCGATCCAGATGTTGGCGATGATCACGGAGGTCAGCGACCACGACGGTGAGGTCAGCCAGTTCACCGGCCCGACGCCGATGATGTGCAGGGCGGCGTTGACGATTCCGGAGTCGCTGTTGAGCATCCACGACCAGGTGGAGGCGGACACGATCAGCGGCAACAGCCAGGGCACCAGGAACAGGGCGCGCAGGGTCGCCGACAGCCGGAAGTGCTGGTTGAAGAAGACCGCCAGGGTCAGGCCGATGACGTACTGGAAGGCCAGGCACACAGCGGTGAAGACCACGGTGTGGAGCAGGGCCGGGACGAAGACCGGGTCGTCGAAGACGGTCCGGTAGTTCTTCAGGCCCGTGAAGGGCGCATCGCCCTGCACGAAGGAGCGGACCGTGTAGTTGCGCAGGCTGAGATCGATGTTGCGATAGAGCGGATAGGCGTAGAAGAGAGCGAGATAGAGGGTCACCGGGGCGAGGAAGCCCCAGGCGGCCCACTGCGTGGAGGCGGGCCGGCGCCGGGTACTGCCTCCGGCCGCCGGTGGAGCTGCCGTGACCGCCTCGTTCCGGGCCCGCACGGGCCCGTGGTCCGGCGGAAGTGCGGTCTGCTTCACCGGGCCCACGTCACTTCACCGCGGCCTGTGCCGAGGTGAGCGCGTCCTTGGGCGACTTGGACCCGCTGAGAGCGGACTGGACGGCCTTCCACAACTGTTCGGATATCTTCGGGTACTTGGTGCCAAGGTCGTCACTGGTGCGTCCCTTGGCCGACTTGACGGCGTCGACCCAGGGCTTCAGCCCGGGATTCGCCTCGACCTGCTTGTCCTGGACCTCGCCGGTGGGGGCCACGTAGGACAGTGTGGTGTCGGTGTCGTACAGGTTCTGGGTGCTGGTGAGGCAGGTGGCCAGCTTCTCGGAGGTGGCGTAGCGGCCGGTGTCGCTCTGCACCGGGATGGTGACGAACTCACCGCCGGTCGGGGCCGCCGCGGTACCTCCCGAGGCGGCGGGGATGGGCAGCACCCCGTAGTCGAAGCCGGTCTTCTCGGCGTTCGCGAGCTGCCAGGTGCCGTTCTCCGCGAACGCGTAGTCGCCACTGGCGAACTCCTGCCAGCTGGTCGTCTGGGTGTTGTTGAGCACCGAGTTGGGCGCGTAGCCCTGCTTCAGCCAGTCCTTCCACAGCGACAGCGCGGACACGCCCTGGGCGGAGTCGAGTCGGGTCAGCTGGGCGCCCGCGCCCCAGAACCACGGCAGGAACTGGAAGCTGCCCTCCTCCGTGCCGATCGCCGAGAAGGTGATGCCCTTCCTGCCCGCCTTCTTGACCTTCGCGAGCGCCGTCGTCAGCGACGTCCAGTCCTTGACGGAGGCTGTGTCGACCCCGGCCGCCTGGAGCACCTTCTTGTTGTAGTAGAGCGCGAGTGTGTTGGCTCCGATCGGCATGCCGTACGTCTTGCCGCCCGACTGTCCGGCCGCGAGGAGGTTGGGGTCCGCCTTCGAGGTGTCGAGCTTGTTGTCGGCGGTCGTGGTGAGCACGCCCGCCTCGGCCAGGGTCGACACCACCGGGTTGTCCACGATCAGGACGTCCGGCGAGTTGCCCTGCTGGGCCGCCAGCAGCGTCTTGTTGCCCAGGTCGCTGGTGTCGAAGCCGGTTCGCTTGATCTCCACGCCGGCTTTGGTGCCGCACTGGTTCAGCAGCTTCGCCCAGGCCGAGGCCTTGTCGAACTGCGGGTACGGGTCCCAGACGGTGTAGGTGCGGCTGTCCGCGCCCTTGCTGCTGCTGCCCGAGCCGGAGGAGCAGGCGGCGCCGAGGAGGGCGACTGCTGTCGACAGAGCCGCGGCGGTCAGCAGCCGCCGGGAGGAACTGTGCATGGCGGGTCCTTCGTTCTTGGCACACGGGTGCCGTGGGATCGGGGTGACGGGGGCGGGATGACGGGCGACGGCGGGCACGCCGAACGGCGACGGTGAGGGCGTCGGGTGCCGGGAGCGACGTGGGGAGTGACGCAGAGGGGGAATGATCGACGACTGGTGCAGGTCAGGCTTCGGCGGCGGATGTGCCGGTGGCGGGCCCGGTGCTGGCCCGCAGCGAGATCGGCGGCACGAGCAGGTGGTGCCGGGCGGGGCCGTCAGGACGGCCGAGCCGCTCGACCAGCAGGTCCACGGCCCGGCGGCCCATCTCTTCCGCCGGTACGTCGGCCGCGGTGAGCTGCGGTGTCACCGTCTCCGCCCATCGGCCGGCCACGACCCCGGTGACGGAGAAGTCGCGCGGCACATGGCGGCCCGCCCGGGCGAGCCCCCGGTACAGCCCGCCCAGGGCGGCCTCGTTCAGTGTGACCAGCGCCGTGGTGGCCGGCTCGTCGTGCAGTATCTGCTCCACGCAGCTCTGGCCCGACGCTGCGTCGTCCCCGCAGCAGTACGTGCGTACGGACAGCCCGCGCTCGGCCGCGGCCTTGGTGAACCCCTCCAGTCCCCGGTGCGCCGACTCGTACCCCGCTCGCAGGAGTTGTTCGGGCCGGTTGACGAAGGCGACCCGGTGGTGGCCGAGGTCGGCGAGGTGGTGGACGCAGGCTGCCGCCAGCGCGGTGTGGTCCAGGCCGACCCACCAGCCGCCCTCCGGACGGGCGGTACGGCCGATGGCGACGGCGGGGAAGTCCAGGGCGGCCAGGTGATCGACCCGGTCGTCCTCCAGCCTGATCTCCATCAGGATCGCGCCGTCGACCCGCCGCTCCCCCAGCAGCCGCTGAAAGGAGCGGTCACTGTCCATGCCGCTGGGTGACAGCAGCACGTCGTAGTCGTAGGCCGCGGCCGCCTCCACCACACTGCCGATGAAATCCAGCTGCATCCCCGTGTAGTGGTTCCCGGCCGGCGGGAAGACCAGGCCGATCGTGCGGGTCCGGCCATTGGCCAGGGCGCGCGCGCTGGCATTGGGCCGGTAGCCCAGCTCGTCGATGACCCGCTGGATCTTCCGGCGCGTCTCCTCCGACACCGGGCGCTTGCCGCTCAGCGCGTACGACACGGTGCTCCGCGAGACACCGGCCCGCCGGGCGATCTCACCGATGTTCACGACGACTCCTTGCTCGAACCGGTTCGACGCTCTTGACGACATGAGCGACCGCCGGTCGTCAGGGATGGAATGAGATGGGGGGCGAGGGCCGGTCGTCGAACCGGTTCGCGTGAAGCGAAGGTAGGAAAGCGGGGCCCCTCTGTCAACACCCCTGACGCACACGGTCCGTACGACCGCGGCTCCAGCGGCCCACCGCGTCGGAGGGATTGATGGCGGCGCGTCCCGATGCTAGCTTCGCCGAACCGGTTCGATGAAGCGACGCACCCGCCGACCGCGGGTCCACCTGCTCCACGGCCCCGCAGCACGGGCCGACACTCCCGGCTCCGTCACCCAGTTACTCGCACCTTTGCGCATCTGGTGCGAACCGGTTCGACAGCGCTGCTCACTCAAGGGATTGAGGACGCGATCCATGCCATCCGCTGACAGACCTGCCCGACGACTCCGGGTCCCGGCCGCCTTGGCCGTCGCTCTCGGCGCGGGCCTGCTGACCGCGCCGTCCGCCCCCGCACAGGCGGCGGACCCGCCCCGGCCCACTACACCTTCGACCAGGACGACATCGCCTCCGGAAAGATCGCTGACAGCTCCGGCAACGCCCTCACGGCGAGCCTGGTGAACGGCTCCACCGCACGCCCCGTCACGGGCGCGGACGGGGGCACCGCTCTGGCCTTGCCCGGCGGCGCGCCCGACTCCGACGGCGCGTACGTCCGTCTGCCCCGCGAAGTGCTCGGGGACGCGGCCGACCTGACGGTCTCCGCCCGGATGAAGTGGAGCGGTGACGGCTCGTCCTGGCAACGGATCTTCGACCTGGGCACCGACACCACGAAGTACCTCTTCACCACCCCGTCCGACAACGGCGGGGTGCTGCGCACCGCCGTGACCACCGGCGGAGGCGGCGCGGAGGCTCAGGTGAGCGGCTACGCGGCGCTTCCCGCGGATCAGTGGCGCACCGTCACCGTCACCCTGGACAGCTCCGCCCGGCGCATCACGACCTACCTCGACGGCGTACCCGTCTCCTCCGCCGCGACCGGCGTCAAGGCCCGCGACCTGTTGGGCGGTTCTGCCACGGCCGCCGGTTACATCGGCAAGTCGCTCCATCCGGATCCGCTGTTCAAGGGAGCGATCGACGACTTCACCGTGTGGCACACCGCGCTCACCCCGGAGCAGGTGGCCGGTACGGTCGGGCGCGTGCCCACCCTCCAGCAGCTCTCGAGGACGTCGTTCGACGTCCGCACGACGACGGGGGCCGCCCCGTCCCTCCCGGCAGCCGTCCGCTCCTCCTTCTCCGACGGCTTCGACCGCGACACGCCGATCGCCTGGGGCGCCGTGCCACCGGAGAAGTACGCCGCGCCGGGGACGTTCACGGTGGCGGGAGTCGCGGCCGGGCGTGCGGTGCGGGCGACGGTCACCGTCGTCCGCGAGGGACAACTGGAGGTCGACCTCGGCTCGGACACCGGCGCCTTCCACGGCGGCGCCTCCGGCACCCTCTACGGTGTGTACGGGCCGGACGTCCCCACCGACAACCTCATCCAAGGGATGGGCCTGCGGACCGTGTCCACCAAGGCGCAGGACGGCCCGCAGCACCCGGCGCCGACGCGCTGGAGGTGGTCAGGCCACTGGCCGACGCCACCGACGGTGACGTGTACATCTACATGACCGACATCCACCGCGGCTTCCCGTACGAGTGGCCGGGCGACACCCCCGAGGAGAAACTCAACCTCTACAAGGAGAAGATCGCGCGGCAGGTCGACCAGGTCCTGCAACTGCCCGCGAAATACCAGAAGAACATCGTCTTCGTGCCGTTCAACGAGCCCGAGGGCAACATGTTCGGCACCGGCGAGTGGAGCTACGACAAGGTCAGCTGGCTCAACGACCCGCACGACTACTTCGCCGCCTGGAACGAGGTCTGCCGGCTCATCAGGGGCAAGATGCCGAAGGCCCGCATCGCCGGTCCCAGCACCAGCGTTCTCCACGACCAGGTGAGGGGCTTCCTCACGCACACCCTGACCGCCGGCACCCTCCCCGACGTCATCACCTGGCACGAGCTGAGCCACCCCGAAGCGGTGCGCCAGAGCGTCGCCAAGTACCGGGCCTGGGAGAAGGAGTTGTTCAAGGGCACCGACCACGAGGGCACCGAACTCCCGATCAACATCAACGAGTACGCCTTCAACTACCACACCTCCGTCCCGGGCCAGATGATCCAGTGGGTCGCCGCGATCGAGGAGTCCAAGGTGGACGCCGACATCGCGTACTGGAACATCGACGGCAACCTCTCCGACTCCGCAGTCCAGTCGAACCGGGGGAACGGTCAGTGGTGGCTGCTGCACTCGTACGCCTCGATGAGCGGACACACCGTGAAGGTGACACCACCGTTCCCCGGCGAGAACTACACCCTGCAAGGCGTCGCCTCACTCGACAAGGACAAGCGGCAGGCGCGGCTGCTCTTCGGCGGCTCCACCGGCGACGGCCACATCACCTTCGACAACATCCCGAAGAAGGTCTTCGGGGACCGCGTCCACGCCTGGGTCCGGGAGATCGAGTGGAGCGGACAGATCGGCGACTCCTCCGGCCCGAAGCTGCTCACGGAGACGAACCTGAAGGTCGGTGACGACGGCAAGGCCGTCGTCGACTTCGGCGACGGCGCGCTGCCGAAGCTGAAGGAGTCCTCGGCGTACGAGATCGTCCTCAGCCCGGCCGGGAAGGCGAAGGGCACCCAGTCGCCGCCGGTGCGCCGGCAGGGTTCGTACGAGGCGGAGGACGCCGCCCACACCGGGGCCGGCTACTCGAAGAACGGCCCTGAGGGCTCACCACGTGACGTGTCGAAGTTCTGCACCTCCGGCGGCTACGACGTGGGCGGGCTGCGCACCGGCTCCGACGTCGCACTCGACTTCACGGTGGACGTGCCCGAGGACGGCACCTACGACCTGAGCGTCTTCGCCAACTCCCTCAACACCTTCGACAAGGTGAAGGAGCAGGGCCCCACCAACGTCTTCCTGCGCGTGGACGGCACGGCGGAGAGCGAGCGGGAACTGTACCTGCCGCTCGGTTACAAGTGGGTGGTCTGGGACCACACGGACACCAAGATCCACCTCACCAGGGGCAAGCACACCCTCACGCTCGCCGCGAAGAGCCTCGACGGCAAACGCGCCACCCAGGGCGACGCCATCGTCGACCGCCTCACCCTCTCCCTGCCCGAGCCTCCGGCCGCCACCCAGGTGTACGAGGGCGAACTGGCCTGGCTGGGCGGCGGGGCACAACCGGTCTACGACCTGCCGCAACACGCCGGAACCCCCGCCACGGGCTCGGGCGCCGCCCGACTCTCGCACGGCGCGACGGCCACGTTCTGGGTCTACTCCCCCGCCGACCGCGAGGCCACCCTGCGGGTCGACATGCTCGGCGCCGGCAACGCCCTGCTCTCCGTCAACGGGACGTCCTCCACCGGGCCAGGGCCAGGGCCAGCGTGGCGGTCTCCCTCTCGGGCGGCATCAACAAGGTCACGCTCACCGGAGGTTCACCCGCCACGCTCGTCGACCGCCTCACCGTCACACCCACTCAGGGCGCCCTGAAGGCGCGTACGTACGAGGCGCACGACGCCGAGCTCGCCGGCTCGGCCACGCTCACGCCGCTCTCCCAGGCCACCGACGGCACGGCGATCACCGGCATCGGCGGCGATCCCGGCAACGGCAACACCGCGACCTTCACCGTCGCCACCGACCGCACCGGCCTCTACGCCCTCCGCGTGCGGTACTCCAACCCCGAACAGTCCGAAGCCACCCACTACAACCCCGACCCGCTCGCCCGCCACGCCGACATCACCGTCAACGGCGGCGCTGTGCAACGGGTCGGCTTCCCCCACGCCTTCCACCCGAACAATTTCTGGGAGCTGACCGTCCCCGTCCACCTCACCAAGGGGCAGAACACGATCACCTTCCGCTCCGAGGAGCAGCCGAACTTCGACGGCACCACCTACGCCTCGGACACCTTCCCCGGCATCCTGCTCCGCTCCCGCTACGCTCCGCCGATCGACCGGATCACCCTCGCACCGTTCGCGCGGGAGGTGCGATGAGGTACAGGTGTGCGCAGGGACCGGCCCACCGTCCCGACCGGCACCGGCTCCTTGCTGATGCGCCCGCCGGTCACCTGACCCCGGCCTGGAACAGCGGCCCTGGGATGGACAGGTGTGCGCCGGACTGTGTGAGGGGCGAGACGGTCACGTTCACGAAGGTGATCGCGCGGGCGGGGCTGGCCAGGTCCGCCAGCCAGTCAGGCACGGAGTCGGGTGTGACGGTGACGGTACGGTCGGCCGGGAGCGGGGCGCCGCCCAGGTCTGTGAGCGTGCCGGACAGCACGCGGAGGTAGAGCGTCACCGTGTTGTCGCCGCCGTGCCCCTTGAGCGTGGACGTGGTACCGGCTCTCGTCCCCAGCCGCATCACCGCGCGGCCTTTGCCCGCGGTCATGCCGAAGCTGACGGCGTCCACCGATCGTGCGGTGAACTTCAGCGCCTCGACGGTGCCGGCTCCGCTGCGCACGGTGACCACGCCGCGGAAAGCGGCGGCGCGCAGTACGAGTCGGTCGGCGCGGAGCACCCAGGGGGCGTCCGCGGGGCGGGCCGGCGGCGGGTCGAGTGGTGGTGTGCCGGGGGACGACGGCGTGGTGCTCGTTGCCGCCGGTGCGCTACTCCCGGAGGCCTGTGCGCCGTGCGCGGGGGTGGTCACTCCGGCGTCGGGGATCGCCGACGGGGTACCGGCCGGTTCTGGGACGGCGCTCACGGGGGTCGGTGTGATGCCCGGTGACGGTGGTGCGGTGGGCGTGGGTGCCGGAAGGGCGCTCACCAGTGCCGTGGCCGTGGCTGTGCCGCCGGGGGTGGAGACCGGGTCCGTCGGCGAGGGCCAGGGGGTGGGAAGGTGCAGGGCCAAGTGCACGCTGATCAGGGCAAGCGCGCGGGCGATGGGCCGTGGCGGCCGGCCGGGCACGTGACCGGACGGCCGGGTGCGGTCCGGACGGTGGGGCTCGGGGCCGAAGCGGAGGCCGAAGGGGTGGCGGAAGAGGTGCGTCTTCCGGTGGGTGTGGTCAGGTGCCACGTCGGCTGTCTCCTGGCGGCACGGTCGTGGACTCCTGGTGCGCGGTGACGGTGGACGGTTCGGCGGCGTCGGGCGGGATCCAGGAGCAGGCCAGGCTGCCGCCGATCAGGCCGCTGATCAGCCCGAGGAACAGTCCGCCGAGGTTGGCGACGGGGAATGAGACGAGGGCGAGCAGCAGCGTGGCGATCCCCGCGAACACGCGCAGGTGGGGGCGGTACCAGAGGGTGAGTCCCAGGACGACGAGCAGAACTCCGATGATCAGGGATCCGGCACCGGATGTGGTCGAGAGGGCCAGCGGAACTCCGCCCAGGTCCAGGTCGGCGTACGGCCAGTACAGGATGGGCAGGCCCGCCACAGAGGTGAAGAGCCCTGCCCAGAAGGGGCGTTCGCCGCGCCAGGTTCTGAACCTGCGCCGGGTGTGCGCCGTGAGGGCGCGCGGCCGGGGGCGTTTGCCGGAGAGATGGGTGATCACGTGCCGTCCTGGTCAGCGGTGCCGCGTACGCGAAGAGCCGAGTGGGGTGGACGCCGGGCCCACCGCGAGTGGTCCCGCCGGGGTCAGGAGCACCGGGGTCAGGAGCATTCGTGGTGGCCCTTCTCGATCCGCAGGCGCAGGCCGGGGATGTCGAACGTGCCGGCGGAGATCGCGACCACGGTCACGTCCACATGGTGCAATGTGGCCGACTGGGCCTGCTGCCCGAAGCCGCTGGGGTCGAAGAAGCGGGAATTCCTGTCGCCCGGGTCGATCGGTCCCTTGGTGATCGCACCCTGCGCGATGCCGATGTCGATGTCCCGGAAGTCCGCCTGCCCGACCGACTCGGTCGTCGCGTCGAGGAACATGTTCGACGCCGTGGCGGGGCGTTCCTCTCCGCCGGTGATCTTCAGGGTGTGCGGGCCCAGCAGCGGCAGGTCGATCGGAACCGACTGGCACAGCCCGCTGATCGTCGCGTGCCGGGCGCCGGTGACCAGGACCGGCACTCGCTCGCCCTTCTTGGTCACGTCCACCATGACGTACATGCTGAACCCGCGGACGGTCAGCGTGTCCACTCTGACCTGGAACCTCTGACCGGAGATGAGGAACGACGCGGCGAGTGCTCCCTGGGCCATGGCGATGCCGAGGGCGGCGCAGGCTGCGACACTGGGCGTCAGGATGAGCGCGAACCGTCGCCACCGGGTTCTGCCGGCACGGTGCGACATCCTGTCTCCTTCGCTCATGACCCGCGACCCGCCGGTTCCAGGCACGGCAGACATCTGTTGTCCAGTGACGGATCCTAGGCTTGCGGTCACGTCAATCCGCTGCACGTCAGGCCCGGCGTACGGGTGATGCGACTCCCGCCGGACTCCTTCGGGCCGCGGATGTGGAGCCGGGTGAGTGACCGGACGCCACGGTCATGCCCTCCCCCCTGCGCCCTGCCAGATTCTCCACCTGGTCTTCACCAGCCTTGCCGACCGCGCCCATACCGGCCAACTCGCCCCCTGTGGCAAGGTTTTGCCCCGGTGCCACCCAGTGGGACGGCGGCAACCCGTACTCCCACCCTCGTTGACTTGCTCCTCGGGCTGAAGCCCGGGGATTCTGGCCTTCCACTCCGATGCTGTGCCGCTACGCGGCACCGGCTCCGGTCCGGATTCCGTGGCTTCCTGCTTCTCCGCGCTGTGCCGGAACAGGTCCCGGTCTTACCTTCGCTCCACAGGCCGTCACCGCCAGTCCGGCGGCCTTGATGTTCTTCGCGGCGTTGTGGTCCCGGTCGTGGACCGTGCCGCAGGCCGGGCAGGTCCACTCCCGCACGTTGAGGGGTTTACGACCGCCTGGGTGGCCGCAGGCCGAGCACACCTGGCTGGTGGGCTCGAACCGGCCGACCTTGACCAGGGTGCGGCCGTACCGGTCGGCCTTGTAGGCGAGCATGCCCACGAACTGGGCCCAGCCCGCATCGTGCACACTCCTGGCCGGCCGGGTGCGCGCCAGGCCGCCCACCGCCAGGTCCTCCACCACGACCGTTTGGTTTTCACGGATCAGCTGCGTGGAGAGCTCGGCGAGCCGATCGCGAAACGCGTCAGCTCCACGGCGCCCACGCTCACCGAGGCCGCCGAACTCGGCGAACTCCACAAGGCGAACTCGTCATAGCCGGCCGGAGCGACAGCGACGTGGTCACGCTGCACGCGCGGGACACCGGCGGCGGCTGGTCGGTGGTCGCGGCCGATGTCGATATCAAGACGGCCGAGGAGGTGTGCCTCTGGTTCGACCTCACGCACCACCACCAGGGCCGGTCGTCGGCCGGCATCGCCGCCGGCGGCCCCACCGGCCGCCACCCCGTCGACCACGTCGCGACACCCGAGGACGGGCAGATGGCCGCGGCCGAGGCGGTCTCGCTGGTCGTCGAACGGATCCGGGCCCGCCGTCTGGACTACCCCACGCAGGGGCTGGCCGCGGATCGCTTCGAAGGGGACCCGGACCTGTTCACCGCCCTCATGCGGTGACGGCCGCGCACCGGGCAACTGGTCCTCGCTGCTGCCCGGCATGCTCGACCCCGAGGCACTTCCGCCGCAGGCCGGACGGTCGAGGTGGAGATGACCGTCCCAGCGAGGCCGGGTACGTGACCTGCGCAGGGAGGCGCGGGCACCACGACCTGACCGCCGGCCGGTGATCACTCAGCAGACAGGCCGCGGCGGCCGCCCCGGTGGATACGGGGCGGCGGCCGCGGTGGAGCGGGCGGTGCGGTGTCAGGAGACGGTGCACGTGGCGCCGTTGAGGGTGAAGGCGGTGGGTGAGGCGGTGCCGGAGCCTGTCCCCTGGAATCCGAAGCCGGTGGAGCCGCCGGCCGGGATGGTTCCGTTGTAGCCCAGGTCGGTGGCGGTCACCGTCGCGCCGGACTGGGTGGTCTTGGCGTTCCACGCGCTGGTGATCTTCTGGTCGGCGGGGAAGGTCCATTTGAGCGACCAGCCGTTGACGGAGCTGCTGCCGGTGTTGCGCACGGTCACGTCCGCGGTGAAGCCGCCGGACCAGGCGTTGGCGACCTTGTAGCTGACGGAGCAGGCGGCGCCGGCCGGTGGCGTCGTCGTGGGCGGGGGCGTCGTGGGCGGGGTGGTGGTCGGCGGGGGCGTCGTGGGCGGCGTGGTCGGGTCCGACGATCCGGCGGAGGCCAGCTCATAGGCCACGTCCGGCAGGAAGGTACCCGCGGCGCCGGCGCAGCCGTCCGCCTCACCCGGGGGCTTCACCCAGAGGAAGGCGTCGATCGCCGGGTCCCCGGTGTCGGCCGTGGGGTAGTTGCCGATCGCCCGGCCGGACGGGTCGCACCATGCCCCGCCGGGGGCCGGACCGTTGCCGTTGCGGCTGGTGTCCACCACGGCGTGCAGATGGGCCGGGTTGCCCAGGGCGGCCAGCACGTTCTTGGCGAAGTTGACCTCGTTCGCCGTGGTGTTGAAGTTGGAGACGTTGGTGAAGAGGCCGTCGGCGTTGGTCAGGATGCCGGCGCCGCGCAGCCGGTTGGCCTGCTCCGAGGCGCTGTTCCAGGCCGAATGGCCGCCGTCCAGGTAGACCTTGGCGTTGGGCGAGGCGGCGTGGATGGTGGCCGCCGCCCGGGAGAGCGAGGCGAACCGGTCGGCCTGCTGCTGGGCGGAGAGGCAGGTGGTCAGGGCGATGGAGTCGGGCTCCAGGATGATGATCGACTGACCGCTGCCCAGCCCGGCGGCGAAGTTGCGCACCCAGGTGTCGTACGAGGCCAGGTCCGGCGCGCCGCCCGCGGAGGCGCCGCCGCAGTCGCGGTTGGGGATCTCGTAGACGGCCAGTACCGGCACCTGTCCGGCGGCGGCCGCGGCCGTCGTGACGGCCTTGACGTCGTTGGTGACGGTGGAGGGGCGGTAGTTGGCGAACCAGATCGCCTGCGGCTGGGAGGCGATCCGCCGGGAGATGACCGGCTGGCGGGAGTCGCCGGGGTTGGCGGCGACCCAGCGGGCGACCTGGGAGTCGGGGTCCTTGTAGAACTGGGTGCCGGCGGGGAGGCTGCCCTGCACCGCGGCGCCCGCGGTGACCATGGTGCTCAGCGCGATACCGGCGGCGGCGAGGCCTGCGGCCAGGCCGAGCGCGGTCGCCCTGCGCAGCCGCGACCCGCGCGCAGGATCAGCCGCCCCGGCCGGGTGCGGGGTGCGGATGAGGGGTGTCACAGTCGTCCTCCGTGCTCTCGGGGGAAGGGCCCCCAGGGGGTGAGGGTGGGATGCTGCGGGCATTCATGGGAGCGCTCCCGCGCAACCGGGCTGAGCCTAGCCAGCTTGACGTGGGCACGTAATCCCTTGGGCGGGATGCATTTTCCGCCATCATGGGAGCGCTCCCGAGAGGGGAGGTCACGGGGGCCGCGACCCGTCCGGCCCAAGCGCCGGCCGATGACCGAGACCCGGCACTTCGCCGACGGGACCACCTCCGAGCGACTCGGCGGGCTTCTCGGCCCGGCGGCGCCGCTCGAGCGGCCCGTACGGAATGCGACTGCCGGACCCCGGCTCGGGGCGGCCGGGCCGGGCTTGGACTTGAACCCCGACCGGGGCCGCGCAGACCGACCCGCGAGGCTCCCGAACCAACATATGGACAGCGCGTTCATTTCATGCTTATATGAACGTGCCGTTCATTTGAAGGACTGAGAGGGAGAACCCATGAGCACCCCCACCACCGACCGCGTCGCACTGGTCACCGGCGGCTCGGGCGGAATCGGCCGTGTCGTGGCCGAGCGCCTCGCCGAGGACGGCCTCGCCGTCGCAGTGCAGTACGCGGGAAACCAGACCCGGGCCGAGGACACCGTGGCCGCGATCACCGCGGCCGGCGGCCGGGCCCTCGCCGTGGGAGGCGATGTAGCCGACGAGACCGCGATGAGCACGGCGTTCGACGCGGTCGAGTCGGCCTTCGGCGGCATCGACGTGGTCGTGAACACCGCAGGCATCATGATCCTCGCGCCGATCGCGAAGCTCGACCTCGCCGACCTGGATCGCATGCACCGCACGAACATCCGCGGCACCTTCGTGGTCTCCCAGCAGGCCGCGCGCAGGATCCGCCGTGGCGGCGCGCTCGTCAACTTCTCGACCTCGGTCGTCCGCACCCAACTGCCGACCTACGGCGCCTACGTCGCCAGCAAGGCCGCGGTCGAGGGCCTGACCCTCACCTTGGCCCGTGAGCTGAGGGGCCAGGACATCACCGTCAACGCCGTCGCGCCCGGCCCCACCGCCACCCCGCTGTTCCTGGACGGCAAGGACGACGATGCCATCGCCAACTTCGCCCGGGCGACCCCGCTCGAGCGGCTCGGCCGCCCCGAGGACATCGCCGAGGTCGTCTCGTTCCTCGCCGGCCCCGCCCGCTGGGTCAACGGGCAGATCATCTACGCCAACGGCGGCCTTGCCTGACGCCTGCCGCACGCCGAGATCCCGCACCGCGCCGTCACGACCGAGAGGAACCACATCCATGTCCACCACCGGCGACATCGTCGTCATCACCGGCGCCTCCAGCGGTTTCGGGGCCCTCACCGCCCGCGCGCTGGCCGACGCCGGCCACACCGTCTACGCCGGCATGCGCCAGACCACGGGCCGCAACGCGCCCCAGGTCCAGGCCGCCGCCGACTACGCCAAGGAGCACCACGTCGACCTGCGCTCCATCGAACTCGACGTGAACTCCCAAGACTCGGTCGACACCGCCATCGCACGGATCGAGGCCGAGCACGGCCACATCGACGTGCTCATCCACAATGCCGGGCACATGGTGACCGGACCGGCCGAGGCGTTCACCCCCGCCCAGCTGGCCGAGCTCTACGACGTGAACGTACTGTCCACCCAGCGCGTCAACCGCGCCGCGCTGCCGGGCATGCGCCGGCGCGGACAAGGCCTCGTGCTCTGGGTGTCCAGCTCCAGCGTCAAAGGCGGCACCCCGCCTTACCTCGCCCCCTACTTCGCCGCCAAGGCCGCCATGGACTCCCTCGCGGTGTCCTACGCCGGTGAACTCGCCCGCTGGGGCGTGGAGACCACGATCGTCGTCCCCGGCTCGTTCACCAGCGGGACCAACCACTTCGCCCACTCCGGCCACCCCGACGACACCACCGTCGAGGCCGAATACGAGACCAGGTACGCCGGCCTGATGGACCAGGTGGCGGCCAAGCTCGCCTCCCTCGCCCCAGAGGGCGCGACCGCGTCGCTGGTCTCCGAAGAGATCGCCCGCATCGTCGCCCTGCCCGCCGGACAGCGCCCCTACCGCGTTCACGTCGACCCCGCCGACGACGGCTCCGAGGAGGTCTCCGAGATCGCCGACCGCATCCGCCGGGAATTCCTCACCCGCATCGACCTCGCCGACCTGCTCTCCGTCCAGTGACGCGACACGCCGGCTCGACCGCGGACAGCGCCCACCTGCAAACTGACGACCCCGGCAACCGAGCAGGAGCACACATGGCGAACCAGGCGGACGGCCCCGCGGGCAAGGAAGGCACCGGTCGCGGACGGGGACGCCGTCCCGCGGACGAGGTCCGCGCAGACGTCCTGCACACCGTCGGGGACCTGCTGCTCGGCGAAGGCATTGCCGCGCTCACCTTCGAACGCGTCGCCAGGGCGTCGGGCGTCAGCAAGACCACCCTCTACAAATGGTGGCCCTCCAAAGGAGCACTCGCCCTGGACGGCTACTTCCACGCCGTCCAGGAAACGCTCGCCTTTCCCGACACCGGAGACATCCGGGCCGACCTGCTCACCCAGCTTCGCGCGTTCGCTCACGTGATGACCCGGACTCCGGGCGGGCGGGTGCTGGCCGAACTGATCGGCGAGTCACAGACGGACGAGGACCTGGCCAGTGCCTACCGGCAGCTGTATTCGTCGCACCGGCGCCGGCTGGCGGGAGAACGTCTCCAGCGGGCACAGGCACGCGGCCAGATCCGCACCGACATCGACGTACAGGTCCTCGTCGACCAGCTCTGGGGCGCTGTCTACCACCGACTGCTCATCCCCGACGAACCCGTCACCGACGACTTCATCGACGCGCTCGTGAACAACCTCCTGGACGGAACGCGTCCGCGATAGTGCGGTTCGCGAGGCAGGGCAGTCGCACCAGCACGATCGGCCGGTCTGCGGGGCCAATGGCCGCCGCGGCAACGTCTACGGAGTCCGCCGGCGGGTCGGTTACGTCGCGGCGTTCTCGCACACGAGGGTTCAGGGCACGAGGAGACGGAGGCCGAGTGCTGCCGCGTCGAGGATGACCAGGTCGCGGTTGCGCTCTGGCCCACCGGCCTGAGGAAAGGTCGTCCCGGAGTCCGTTCACCGCCCGCTGCTCGGCCTCCGGTCCGACTCTGGTCCATACCGACACCGCGCGGCGCACATGGTCGTCCAGGTAACGCCTCGGGCAAGCCGACAAATTCGGGCGGGTAGTCGCGGGAGAGCCGGAAGCGCCCACGCCGGCCCGTGCCGCCGGCGTCGTACGTCCCCGGCTGGTGGCGGCGGTGCGTCAGGGGGCCGGGGTGAAGACGCTGTGCCCGGAGCCGACGGTGTACACGGCCCCGCCGTCGTGGACTCCGTACAGACGCGGGGCGTCGGCGCCGTCGGGGGCGGCGCCGACCGCGTGCGGTGCCACGTCGCCGGGACGGGCACGACGACCCGGGCGGAATGATCCGGCCACCTTGTCGTCGCCGACCCCGGCATCCCGCCGGCCGACCTCGACTCGCTCCAGGCACAAGGCGTGGACGTCATCGTGGCCGACCGGGAGCGACCGGGCGACCTGGTGCCGCCCGGGAGCCAAGATCGATTGTCAGTGGTGGGTGGAACGATAGGAGCATCGACTCGGAAAGAACGAGGGGGGAGCCGTCATGTCCGGAACCCAGAACTACATCAACCATGTCGCTCTTGTGCTGGACGCCAGTTCGTCCATGTCGCACCTGAGCCGCACGGTCGTCGAGGTCGCCGACCAGCAGATCGCGTACCTGGCCCGGCGATCGAGGGAGCTGGACCAGGAAACCCGCGTCACGGTGTACGTCTTCGCCGACAAGGTGGAGTGCGTCATCTACGACAAGGACGTGCTGCGGATGCCGTCGCTGAAGCAGCTGTACCGGGTCGGTGGCATGACCGCTCTGCTGGCGGCCGCGCTGAAGTCGCAGCGGGAGCTGGCGCAGACCGCGCAACTGTACGGCGACCACAGCTTCCTGACGTTCATACTCACCGACGGGCAGGAGAACGCCAGTCATCGCTGCCCGGACGCCCCTGCCAGGGATCCGCGTGAACTGGTCGAGGCCGTGGCCGAGATGATCAAGACGCAGGAGGACAACTGGACGCTGGCCGTCCTGGTGCCGGACCAGATGGGCAGGCGCGAGGCCATGCAGTGCGGTTTCCCGAAGGACAACGTCGCCATCTGGGACGCCACGAGCACACAGGGTCTGGAGGAGGCCGGGCATGTCATCCAGCTGGCCACCGAGAAGTTCATGGTGGGCCGCACCAAGGGCATCCGGGGATCGCGGGCGGTGTTCTCCACGGGTGCGGAGGCGGTCAACAAGGACACCATCGAGGCGGCCGGCCTCACCCCGGTGAGTCCGTCGGAGTACCAGTTGCTCCCGGTGGATCGTGAGGCGGCGATCCGGGACTGGGTCGTCGAGCGCGGGCACACCTACCGTACCGGTGGCGCGTTCTACCAGCTGAGCAAGTCGGAGAAGGTCCAGGCGCGGAAGCAGATCGCGGTGCTGGAGAAGAACACGGACCGGGTGTACACGGGGCCGGAGGCCCGAGCCCTGCTCGGCCTGCCGGACGTGGAAGTCCGCGTCAAGCCGGACCACAACGACGACTTCACCATCTTCGTGCAGAGCACCAGCGTGAACCGGAAGCTCGTGCCGAACACGCGGCTGCTGCTGATGCTCTGACGCCGTAAAATCCCCGCCCGGTCCCGGAGGCCTCGCCGGGCCGGCGTCCGTCGGTTCGGTTCCGTCAGCCGGCGTTCGGGGAAGCGTCGTTCGGCGCCGTCGGCCTGAGCGGCGCCGGACCCGCCGGCGCCCGGCGCGAGGGCACGGCGCCGGCGGCCCGCGACGAGGTCGGCGACGTCGTCTCCACGCCCTGACGGCGGCACGCCACGGCGGCTGCGACGGCGACGAGCCGGTCGGCTGCGCCGCCGTGGCACCCCGGGCGGCCACCTCCTTCGCGCGCGGCCCGGCCTCCCTGGGCGCCTACCCCGGTGTCCGGAGCCTGGCCACGCTGTCGGCGAGGGTGCGACGGCAGAGGGCGAGGTGGTCGGAGCCGAAGCCGCGGGGGCCGCACTCGATGACGAGCAGCAGGCCGAGATAGAGGTGGTAGAGGGCGAGCCGGTGGCGGAACGCGGGGCCGAAGTCCAGGCTGCCTCCGGCCTCGGTGTAGCCCGCGACGAGGTCGCTGTCCGGGCCGGCGTCCCCGCCGAAGGCCAAGGAGACGAGTTCGGCGGCGGGATCGCCCCAGAACGCCCGCTCATGGTCGATGAGTCCGGTGATCCGGGCGTGCTTCCCGTCGTCGGTGGAGTGGACGAAGATGTTGCCCGGCCACAGGTCGAAGTGGACCAGTCGGGGTTCGGCGACCTCATCGAGGGCGTACCCGCCGTCGGCGACCAGTTCGCGTATGTCGGCGTGGGACACGCCGAGCGGGGACTGCCAGCGCTCGGCGTCGTCCAGGAGCGCGTCCACCATGGCGGTGAACGCCGTCCGCCAGTCGGTGGCGGACAGCGCCGACTCGGCGGCCGGGTACCCGAACCGGCCGTCCTCCGGTGCCAGGGTGTGCAGCCGTGCGGTGATCGCGCCCAGCTCGCGGCGCAGCGCCGCGTGGACGGTGGGTGGCAGGCTGTCGGTCGCCTTGTCCCAGGGGGTGCCCACCAGGTGGGAGAGGATGAGGAACTCCTTGTCCGCGTGCAGCAGGGAGGGGGCCGGCACCCCGCCGTCCGGGAGGCCGGCGATGCGCCGGTAGACCATGGCCTCCGTTCCGAGAATGCCCAGCTCGTAGCGCAGGACCGCGACATCGGCCGGCGGGGCGATCTTGACCACGGCGGGCCGGCCGTCGTCCAGCGCGACACGGTAGGCGGTGTTGAACCAGCCGTCGGCCAGTTCTGCCTCCACCCGGCACCCGACACCCGCGGAGGAACGGAGCATGGTGTCGAGTTCGTCGGGGGTCACGCTGCGCTTGGTCTGGCTCTGCATAAGGCACGCTTTCGGACACAGGACATGGAAGCGCTCCCATGGTGCCGGTCGTCCGCAGCCCCGTCCATACGCGGTTTTAGGGGTCCTTATTGGATTGCCGCCGGCCGGCCCGGTCGGATAGGAAGCCCGCATGTTGAAGGGCGACAAGGTCGGGCTCAGGGCCCGGCACGAGGACGACATCCCGATCCTGCGGACCGAGCTCTACGACGACGTGGTCAACTCCTCGCGGGCCGAAGGCGGGCCATGGCGGCCGATCACGCCCGGTTCGAAGGATCCCCGGCTCGTGGTGGACGACAAGGAGCAGGGGCACGTCCCGTTCTCCGTGGTGGAGTTGGACGGCGGCACACTGGTCGGGACCGCGACGCTGTGGGGCATAGACACTCACAACCGGTCGGCGCACATCGGGTTGGGGCTGCTGCCGTCCTGCCGCGGCAAGGGCTACGGCACCGACGTGGTCGCGGTGCTGTGCCACTACGGTTTCGTGGTGCGCGGCCTGCACCGGCTGCAGATCGAGACCCTCTCCGACAACGCCGCGATGCTGCGCGCCGCGGAGCGCAACGGCTTCGTACGCGAAGGCGTGCTGCGCTCCTCGGCCTGGGTGATGGGCGAGTTCCTGGACGAGGTGCTGCTCGGACTCCTCGGCCAGGACTTCAAGCCGGACTCGACGGGCTAGACCCTGCCCGGCGCACCCGCAGGCCGTCACCGCCGGCAGCGGCGCGACGGCGCGCGCGGCGGGCCCGGGCACGTCCGGGGTGGTCGAAGTGCCGTCTCTCCCGGACGACCGCTCTTGCGCGCGGGCAGCGAGGCCGGGGGAGGGGTGTACCGGCACTACACTTCTCCCCCCGGCCTGCGCGACGTACGGTCGAGGGGTGGACAACCGTGAAGAGGTCCGCGAGTTCCTCACCTCGCGGCGCGCCAAGATCACCCCCGAGCAGGCCGGACTGCCCGCAGGCCCCCGGCGCCGCGTGCCGGCCTGCGCAGCAGCGAGGTTGCCGCCCTGGCCGACATGAGCGTCGAGTACTACGCCAAACTGGAACGCGGAAGCCTCGCGGGCCCTTCCCCGGCCGTCCTGGAGGCCGTTGCCCGCGCCCTCCAGCTGGACGCCGCCGAACGCGCCCACCTCCTCCACCTCGCGCAGGCCGCCGACGGCTCCGACGCCCTCACCCGCCCCCGGCGGCGCCGGTCCAAGGACCAGTCGAAGCCCCACCGCAGCCTGCAGCGGACCCTGGACGCCATCACCGCCGGACCCGCCTTCGTCCGCAACGGCCGCATGGACCTCCTCGCCGCCAACCAGCTCGCCCGCGCCTTCTACCACGACGTCTACGCCGGCCCCGCGAACCAGGCGAACCTCGCCCGCTTCAACTTCCTCGACCCCGCCTCCCGCCGCTTCTACCCCGACTGGGGCCTCTTCGCCGACATGGCCGTCGGCATCCTGCGCACCGAGGCGGGCCGTAACCCTAGGACAAGGATCTGCACGACCTCGTCGGGGAGCTGTCCACCCGCAGCGAGGAGTTCCGCACCCGCTGGGGCGCCCACAACGTCCGCCACCACGGCACCGGAACGAAGCGGTTCCATCATTCGGTCGTCGGCGAACTCACCCTCGCCTTCGAAGGCCTCGACATGGCCGCCGAACCCGGCCTCACCCTGACCATCTACACCGCCGAGCCCGGCTCGCCCTCGGAAGAGGGCCTGCGCCTGCTCGCGTCCTGGGCCGCCACCCACGAGGCTCCGGCGCGCTCGCGTCAGCCGACCACAAGCTGACGCCCGCCACATCGCATCCCAATAGGTAGACTGACCTACCTAATGACTGGAGGGGACGCGATGAACAGGACCGACGCCGCCGCACCGGAGCCCAGCAGGCGGCGGAGACCCGCGCGCGAGAGGTTGCTCGCCGCCGCGTCCCGCCGCTTCTACGCCGACGGTGTCGCCGCCACGGGCATCGACACGATCACCGCCGAAGCGGGCGTGGCCAAGATGAGCCTGTACAACAACTTCTCCTCCAAAGCCGACCTGGTGATCGCCTACCTCGACGCGCGGCACGAGGAGTGGCTGGGCCTGTACCGGCAGCGGCTGGCCGAGGCGGAGGGCGCGCGCGGCGGCGTCCTCGCCGTCTTCGACGCGTACGCGGACCTCGCGGCCTTCGCCTACGAGCACGGCTTCCGGGGGTGCGGTCTGCTCAACGCGGCCGCCGAGCTGCCCGCGGGGGACGAGGGGCGCCTCGTCGTACGCCGACACAAGGAGGAAGTCGAGTCCCTGCTCGCCGAGCACGTCGCGGACCTCCTGCCCGATCAGCCCGAGCGGGCCCGTGCGGTGGCGGAGCATCTGGCGTTCCTGCTGGAGGGCGCGATGGCCCGCGCCGGTCTGGAGGGCGCGGGCACCCGGCTCGAGCACGCCCGGACGATCGCGGCCGACCTGCTGGACCGGCTGTGACGCGGCCCGCCGGACACCTGACCGGCTCGACGGGCGTGGGCTCGCTGTGCGTGCTGCTGGCGTCGGTGCTCTGGGGCACCACCGGCACCGCGGCGACCTTCGCTCCCGACGTGGGACCTCTCGCGATCGGCGCCGTCGCCATGGGATGCGGGGGGCTGCTGCAGGCGCTCGTCGCCGTCCCGCGCATCCGCCGGGAAGCACCCGCGCTCCGCACGCGGCGCGGAGTGGTCCTCCTCGGCGGTCTGGCGGTGGGCGCCTACCCCCTGGCGTTCTACAGCTCCATGCACCTGGCCGGAGTCGCCGCGGGGACGGTGGTGTCGATCGGCTCGGCCCCGCTCGCCTCGGCCCTCGTCGAACGCGTCTTGGACGGACGCCGCCTCACCCGCCGCTGGACGGCTGGCGCCGCCCTGGGCCTGACCGGCACGGTGCTGCTCTGCGCGGCCGAATCCACCGGAGCCCACTCCGGCCCCGCCACCCGCTCAGCCGGGTCCATCGTGCTCGGCGTAGGGCTCGGCCTGGTCGCCGGCCTCACCTACGCCCTGTACTCCTGGGCGGCGCACCGCCTGATCAGCCGTGGTGTCAGCTCCGCCGCGGCCATGGGCACGGTCTTCGGCCTCGGCGGCGTACTGCTGATGCCCGTGTTGCTGGCCACCGGCGCCCCGCTCGTCGACAGCTGGCCCGACACGGCCGTCGGCGCCTACATGGCCCTGGTGCCCATGTCCGCCGGCTACGTCCTCTTCGGCTGGGGCCTCGCGCATGTCCCGGCGAGCACCGGGACCACCCTCTCCCTGCTGGAGCCCGCCGTCGCCGCCGTACTGGCCGTCCTGGTCGTCGGCGAACGCCTGTCCGCACTGGGATGGGCCGGCATCGCGTCGGTGGTCGGCTGCCTGGCCGTGCTCACGGCACCGACCGCGCCAAGACCTCGCACCGCCACCCCGCCGCACACCGGCGCCCACGCCGACGGCACACCTCAGCCGGACCCCGTCCCGCCCTGGACACCACCCCGCTAGCGTGAACCGGACTTTTCCGCCGCACGACGCGGAATGGTCACGTCGCCCAGGACAGGAGAACACCGACTCATGCGTATCCGTCTGGCCCTCGCCGTCACCGCGGTCGCCGCACTCGCCCTCACCGGCTGTGCCGGTCAGCACAAGCCTGGTCCCGCCGGGAAGGTGATAGCGAAGGACACCGACCGCGAGTGCAAGTCCAAGGGGACCGGCAAGAAGAAGCGCCGTTCGTGCCACACCGAGTACGAACTGACCGTCCGTACCTCGAAGGGGGACGAGGTCGAGTTCGACGTGTCGAGTTCGGTCTACAACTCGTGCTCCGAGGGCGCCTCCTACCCGAGGTGCGCGAAGCGGTGACTGCGGCGCGCGCGGCCACGGCCGGGCGAGCGGCCGCACCCGGTCTTCGCGAGAACGCGCGGACCGGGTTCAGGTCAGGGTGGTGCCGGCGAGGATCGCGTCGACCACGTCCTCGGTTCCGGGATCCGAGGAGCCGGCGACCATGCCGAGGACGAACGAGGTGTGCTCCCCGTGATCCGTCACGACCGTCATCTCCAGGCGCCCCGCCGCCGCCCCGCCCGCGACAGCCAGGACCGCGAGCAGCACGAGCCGCACTCGCTCGCGTCGAACGAACAGGGACGCTAGGCTGCGATCTTCGGTTGGCGGAAGCCGGCTGGAGTCCCAAAAGGCTGTGCCGACGACGATGACCCTCCTCCCCGACGGTCCCTCACGACTCCGACTCGACCGCGCCATGGACCGCTTGGCCGTCACCTTCCGCGGTATGACCGCCCGCGATGACGAGACACAGTGCGACTGCCACTGGGGCAGCGAGGAAGAGCTCGCGCTGTTGAAGGTCCCGGACGTGGAGCTCGATCCGGACCTTCTGCATCGCACATGGCGTGCCCCCGACTGGACGGACCACGGCGCTGTACTGCGCCGCATCCTCCCCCAGTTCGCCAGAGCACTGGTCGGCGGGCTGGTGGAGCCCCTGTTCGGCATGGACGAGGTCGGGCTCTCCTTCACGCGTGGCCACTGGCAGCAGTGGCCCACGCACCAGAGCGCGGCGGTGTCGGAGTTCCTGCATGCCTGGTGGGCTCACAGCCTCACCGAACCGGATCCCGCTGTTCCCGTGTACGAGGTTCTCGCGCTGTGCACGGAGGCGTCCTCCGTGCTCGGCCCATGGCTCCGTACCTGGGAGGCGCTCGATCATCCGGTCGCCGACCGGCATCTGGCCGAAGCCGCCGCCCACTGGGAGTACGACCTGCTGGGAGACCGACTTCCCTGGGACACATGGCACGACGCCGATGCGTTGCGCACCGAGCTCGCGGGATGGCTGGTCCGTCACGCCCCGGCACGGCTGCGGGGCCGGGACGCGCCCGAGGAACTGCTCCACCGGATACGGCTCATAGGACTCACCGGTCCCGCCCGCTGGGAGGACCCGCACTGGCCTGGCCACCGCTACTGAACTCGCTCCGAGCGCCGCCGGCCGGTTGGTGGGGTGGCTCACCGACGGAGGGACGGGGTTCACGTGTGCGAGCCTTCGGCGAGCGCGACGATGAACAGCACCATCGTGATCAGAAGGAGTGCGGCGAAGACGACGGCGGTCGGGCGACCGGGTCGCGGCTGCCCGACGAGGCCCCGCTCACCCGTTCCGTGCGTGGCCGACCCCTCGGACGTGGCCACGTAACGCCAGCCACGGCACGCGGCACACGGCCGGACCGGGAAAGGGACCCGGACGCTGCGGCTGCTCAGCCCCGAGGCCGGGAAGACGGGCCGCACGCCGGCCGAGGTGGGGGTGAACCCGTGGAGGTAGATGGCGGTGCGCTCTCGGTCGAGGATCGCCGAGAGGTCGTCACCGGGGTGAGCCAGCGCGGCCACGACGTGCGCCGTGACCAGAGAGACCAGCTGGATGTCCACCCGGGCGCCGCGGGCGGCCTCGGTGTCCGACGCCGCGCCCCGGAACGCCGCCGCGCACTCATAGCAGGGCGTACGCCTGCCGGGAAGCACCCACAGGATCTCGCCGACCTCGGCGTCACGGATTCTGGGGTCCACCCAGAGCGCCGGGTACACCGCGGGTCTGCCGACCGCCAACGCGACCCGGTTGACGTGACGTTGGCACGCGGCAGAGTCGGTCGCGGCCACCACCACGTCGGCGTCGCCCACCAGCGTCCGCTGCCGGTCGGCCGGCAGCCCGAGGAAGTCGGCGCGAAGACCGGTGCTGTCGCACGGCGGGAAGTCGCGGCGGATCTTCTCGGCCAGTGCGGGGGCTTTGGGCCGTCCCAGGGCGGTGGCACCGAGCGGGTGCCGAACGAGGTTCTCGACCTCGAGCGTGTCGGGATCGATCAGCCGAAGCGGGCTGAACCCGATCCGTGCCAGCTCTTCGGCCAGGAATCCGCCCACCGCTCCCGCACCGACGATCAGAACGGAGCCAGTGCGCCGCCGGTGCCGGGCCCAGACGCGGTCCCCGGGCAGCTCGGTCAATCGAAGGTCCAGCGGGACACCCTGACGGCGCGCGCCCCGGCCTGCGGGTCGCGACCGGACCGCTGATCCGGCTCGTCGGGCTTCAGCTCCCCGGTGTCGGTGTCGAGGAACCAGGAGCGCTCGCTGTCGCGGGCCTCTTCCCGCGTCGGTTCCGCATGCTGCAAGGTCTCTGGTGCTGTACCCACCGTCGCTCCTTCCGTCTCCGGCGGCGCGCGGCCTCGCTGTGTCGCTGCCTCTCGCCCGCCGCCATCGGTCACCATCCCGCGTACCACGGTGTGACAGAAGGGATGCGTCTCCCGCCTCGGCCCTGTGCCGCCTTCTGCGCCTCCGTCCTAACGTTACTCATCGGTATGGAGGCATCCCGGAACGGACGGTGACCGCGGCGGCGTCTTGATGTGCGGGTCCTGGGGGCGAGGTCCGTCGCCGTTGAACACGCGGGCGCGGTGAGCTGGTTGACGCCGCGGAAGCGCCGTACTTACAGTCGAGCAGCATTTCCGTAATCCGGCCAGATACTTCCGCATCGTGGATACTCGTCAGGGGCGTCATGCAGGACATCGGGGCTCTGGAGCCGATCGCCGCGTCCACGGACCGGTTCGCCGCCACCGTCACCTCCCTCACCGACGCCCAGGTCGCCGGGGACACGCTGGTGCCGCCCTGGACCCGCGGCCATGTCATCACCCATGTCGCGCGCGCCATGGACAGCCTGTGCCGACTGCTCACCTGGGCGCGTACGGCTGTCGAGACACCGCAGTACGCGAGCATGGAGGCCCGCGCCGCCGAGATCGAGGCCGGGGCCGGACGGCCCGTCGCCGACCTGGTCGCCGACGTCCGCGACGCCGTCGCCCGCTTCGAGGAGGCGGTGCGAGCCCTGCCCCCGGCCGCCTGGCACACCGAGGTCCGGATGCGCACCGGCGAGTCGCGGACGCCCACGACCCTCGTGCCCACCCTGCTGCGTGAACTGGAGATCCACCACGCCGACCTGGACGCCGGCTACGGCTTCTCCGACATACCCGCCGACACCGCCCGATGGATCACCGACGACATCGTCCGGGCACTCGCCCGGCGGCAGGACACCCCGCCGCTGCGTCTGGAAGCGACCGACACCGGCCTCGTCCACGCCCTGGGGACCGGCGGCCCCACGGTCAGCGGGCGGCAGGCCGATCTCCTCGCCTGGCTCAGCGGCCGCTCCCCCGGCACGGGGCTCACCGCCTCCGGGACCTACAAGGTCCCCCCGGCGCCCTTCTGGATCTGAACGGCGCCCCGCGCCCCGCTGCGTCCCGACGGCTCCTTCCCGCGTCCGGGGGACGCACGCCCGTAGGCGTGCACCCGTCCCGTCCCCGCGTCCCCCGCTACCACGCGCAGCGTCCCCCCGTGCGCCCGCGCGATGTCCCGTGCGATCGGAAGTCCGAGCCCCGGGACGCGGCAGGCTGGTGCTGGCTGCAGAGCCGGTTCCTGCTGATCGGCATGGCGGCGACCCCCGAAGGCCCGGGCACGCGGGTGGCGTTCACCGGAGGTGTCCGGTTGCCGTCCCGTGCCGCGCTGGTGCCCCTGGGCGTACGGCGTGAGGGCGCCCGCAGCGTGGAGAAACTGGCCGCCCTGCTGTGAGCCAGGACGGCGAGCCCAGGCTGTCCGGGTTCGGCGTCCGTGCACCCGGGCGGCGGCCCGGCGAGTGGTCCGAGGCCTGGCGTCCGCGTCTTCCGCTCTGTCGCATCGCGCTCACTCTCGAGCTCCGCACATGGTTCACCGTCACGGGCAGGACACACCATCTGCCCGCCCTCGACCGTGAACTGCGCAGGCTCGTGGGCGAGGCCGTCCGCGAGGACTGACCGCCTGTGCCGCACCTCGTCCTGCGGGATCCGCACTCCGGTGCCGGGGTGGGCTGTTGCCCCGGCACCGGAGTGCCAAGCGTCACTCCTCGTCGCGCAGCCGGGCCGCCAAGGAGGCGAGGGGTTCGGCCTCCTCGGTGTGGCCCAGCGCGGTCAGGCGGGAGACGGCGGCGTCGAGTCGGGTGAGGGCGGGGGCGGGGCGCTCCAGGTAGATGCCCTCCACGGCGCCCGCGAGGCGGACGCACTCGGCCCACTCGCCGGCGCGGTCGTCCTCCGGCCCCGGCTCGCCGAGCAGAGCGAGGGCCTTCTCCAGAGCGGCCAGGGCGTCCTCGTACTCGCCGGCGTAGGCGTTGACCCGCCCGTGCTCGTAGGCCAGCGCCGTGTCCAGGGAGCGGCCGTGGGCCTGGTACTCGGCGGCGCGGGCCTCGTCGGCTACCCGGCCTGCGTCGTCGAGGAAGGCGCGGGCGTCGGCCAGGCCCTCGGGGCCCTGCTGCTTGGCCTGGAGGCGGGCGAGTTCGCGCAGGCAGCTGCTGAGCTGCTCGTAGCGCGGCTCCCGGGTGTGGGCGGCGAGTGCCTGGTCCGCGGCCTCGCGGGCCCGGCCGAACTCGCCGGACTCGCCGAGGAGTACGGCCGTCTCCGCGGCGATCATGGCGTGGCTCCCCGGGTCGTCGTCCCAGCCTGCCGACTCGGCCGCGAGGGCGACGAACTCCGCCGTGGCGGCCTTGAGGTCCTCCCCCGCGTGCAGCGCGCGGGCGCGGGTCAGGCGCAGCTGGGCGACGAGGCGGTCGTCCAGCTCTCCGGCGGCGACGTCGGGTTCGGCCAGCAGGGAGTCGAGCAGGGCGATGCAGTCCTCGACGCGGCCCAGGTCGAGGCTGAGCTGGGCGGCGTTGCCGTAGGCGCAGAACGCGTCCGTCCGGCTGCCGTGGCGCAGGCCGAGCTCCGCCGAGCGCGTCAGGTGCCGCAGTGCCTCGTCGGGGCGGCCCAGGTGCATGCAGGCCTCGGCCAGATCACCGTGGAGGCGGGTGGCGTCGACCGCGTCGGCCGGCCAGTCGGCGGCCAGTCGCAGGGCCTCGGTCAGGTTCGTGTACGCGGTCTGCGCGTCGCGGAGGGCGAGTTGGATCCGGCCGCGCAGTCCGAGCGTGCGGGGCAGATGCCAGGCGGGGCCGTGCGCCTTCAGCCGGTCGAGGAGGGCGTCGATCTCGGTGACCGCGGCGGGCAGGTCGCCGGAGATGGCGTAGGTGCTGGCGCGCAGCAGCAGGCCGCCGGAGATCTGCCCGACGATCTCGTGCCGGGTGGCGAACGCGAGCAGCAGGTCCACCTCGGCGAAGACCGGTGCGACGTGCTCCTCGCTCCTCGACGTCTGCAGGCGCAGGCCGAGCGCGGTCGCCCGGAGCCGCAGCACGCGGGCCTCCTGGTACGGCGCGAGGCCGGGTGTCTCCTCGTGCAGACGGACCATGGACGCGTGGGCGGCGGTCAGTGCGGCGGCCTTCGCTTCGGCTCCGTCCGGGCCCTGCGCGGGGAGCTCGGCGGTGGCCAGCAGGGCGCCGGCGCGGGCGAGCGCCGCGTGGCCCGGCAGGCCGGCGTCGTCGTACAGGGCCGCGGCCTGCTCGTGGAGGGCGGCGGAGTCGGTGAACTCGTCCTTCTCGCCGGCCCGGTTGGCCTCCTCGGCCAGCAGGTCCGCGCGCAGCTGGAGGAGCGGGCCCACGGCCGGGTCATCGGGATGGGTGTAGTCGGGGGCGGCGACGAGCGTACGCAGTCGCGCCCAGCAGGCGCGTGCGTCCGGGTGCCCCTGCTCGTCCGACGTCCGTGCCCGGACGATCAGTTCGGGCAGCGTATCGGGGACGGCGGGGGCCGGGGAGGCGGCGGTGGGTGCGGCGGCCGGGGAGGTGGGAGCCACGTCGTCGAGGCTGCGGGTGCGCAGGGTCAGTTCCAGCGTGTCCAGGAGCGGGGCGCGGTCGAGGCGGGCCCTGCGGCGGTCGGTGTGGCTGGTGGTTCCGTTGCGGGCGTCGAAGCGGGCGGCGAGGTCGTCGGCGCGGCTCCGCACCTCGGCGCGCAGGCCGGCCACCGTCCAGGTGCGGCCCGCGTGTCCGGCGGCGGGCAGTTCGCCGTGGCCGAGGTGCTCGACGCGCTTCAGGAGGACTTCGACGCCGGTGAGGAAGTCCAGCTGGTCCAGCGGCGAGTCCACCTCGTCGAAGAGGATCCGGTTCTCGGCGAGCAGTTCCAGGCCGCGTGCCTCGTTGCCGGTCAGCGCGCAGAACTCCAGGTGCCGGCCGACCTCGCCGGACATCGAGGGGTTGCGGCGGGCGAGGCGGTAGCCGGTGAGGTGCAGTTCGCGGGCACGGTCGGTGCGGCCGGTGCGCAGCAGGGGCAGCAGCGCGTACGAGACGGATCGGGCGGGTTCCTCCTGGCAGGACTCCTTTCCGGCGAGGACCGGCTCCCAGACGCGCAGTGCGCGTTCGTCGTCGTTCGCGGCGAGGTGGTACCGGGCGCGCTCGCAGATCTCGCAGGCCTCGCAGTCGCTGAGCCGGGTGCGGGTGCGGCCCGCCCACAGCTCGTAGGCGAGGGCGGTGTCCTCACCGATGTGGGCGGCGAGCTGGTAGGCCTGTCCGTAGTACGGCTGGAGGCCGAGGCCTGCCTTCTCGTACCGGTCGCGCATCTCCGTCAGCCACTGGCGCAGGCCGGCCAGCGGTATCTCGGGCAGCTGGCGCAGGGCGCCCGCCACCCACTTGAACCGCCAGAACAGCAGGTGGCGCAGGCGTTCGTCGAAGACGTCGGGCTGCTCGTCGAAGAGGGTGAGCAGACGGGCGAAGACGACCGGCGACTTCCGGGGTTCGGAGCCGTAGGTGTAGGCCTCCTGGAGTTCGAGCAGGGCGCGGGCGAGCGGGAGCGGCTCGGCGAACTGCTCGGCGGCGTCGACCAGTTCCTCGGCGGTGACGGTGCGGGTGCGGCCGTAGGGGCGCCGCTGGTTCTGCTGGAGAGCCTGGTACAGCTCGTCGGTGGTCTGGGGTGCGGTCGGCATCGTCAGCTGTCCTTGCGGAGGGCGTGGGCGAGAAGGTCGAGGAAGGAGCGGTTGATGAGGCTCGACTCGGCGGGCCTGAGCGGGCGCCGGGACAGCATCGCGGCCTGCCCGTAGAGGGCTTCGGCGCTGGTGCGGGCCAGCTCGGGCTCGTCGATGGTGACGGCGGTGCGGACCAGCGGGTTGAGCTGGTTGAGGATCAGCTGGGCCCGCGGGACCTCCTGGCGCAGGGCGCCGAGGATGTCGCCCCACACGCCGCCCTCCTGCTCACGGGCGAGCTGGGAGCGGGTGCGCTCGTGCCGGGCCTCGCGGCTGTCGACGAGGAGGGCGGGGGCGGAGGCGGGCTGGAAGGTGCGCAGCGCGACGTCGCAGTCGAAGACGGCGAGGGCGTCCCGGGCCTGGGCGAGGTAGGCCGCGGCGGCCAGTTCCGTCTCCCGGTCGACGGGGTCGAGGTGGGCGGTGAGGGTCGCCGGGTCGAGGTCGGCGACCGTGGCCTCGGGCCTGATCTCGGGGAGCCGGTGGACCAGTTCGCGGTCGTAGGTGTAGCCGCCGTTGACGACGCCGAGCCCGGCGGCCGAGGCGATCGCCGCGACCTGCCGGAACTCCTCCACGCTGGATGTCACGAGGACGGTGCGGTGGGTGCGCGCGAACTCGTCGAGGGTGCAGTGCCCGTCGGTGGTCTCGAACGGCAGCCAGGGCAGCAGCATGCGCAGGATCTCGTCGTCGTGCACCGCGAGCGACTTCACGGCCAGGTGGTGGGCCTGGAGGAAGCGGCCCAGCAGGTCCGGGTCGCTGGCTGCGGCCCGGGCGATCCAGGCGCGCAGCCGCTCGGCGAGGGCGTCGCGGACGGCGGCGAGGGTGTCGTCCTCGTACAGGGACTCACGGGACGCGGTCGGGCGCAGGCTCTCGGCGTCGACGACGCAGCGGACGAAGAACGCCCATTCGGGCAGGATCTCCTCGGCCTGCTCGGACAGCAGCATGCCCTTGACGTGCACGCGGTGGCCGTGGCGGCGCCCGGCCGGCACCGACTCGGGCAGCACGCACGCGATGCCCTTCAATCCGACGGCCGGCAGGTCCAGTTCGATGGTGTCCAGCGGCGTGAACCCGAAGACCTCCTCGCCGTAGGCGGTCAGCGCGCGGGAACGGGATCCGGGCGTGGGGTACGTGCGCGCCCAGGGGGCGGGCTCGGGGTTGACGGACGCGCCAGGGCCACCGGGGCCTCCTGCGCCGTCGTCGAAGGTCACCGGGTGGCGCAGCAGGGAGCCGAAGTGGCGGGCCAGCGCGTGCACCCGGGCCGGCCGGGTCCACTCGCCCGCGTCGGCGCGCGGCGTCAGGGTGACGGTGGTGCCGGGCCGGGGGCGTGCGGAGGCGGGCAGCGTACGGACGGCGTAGCTGCCGTCGCCGCGTCCCCGCCATTCCACGGCAGGTGCGTCGGGGGTGCGGGCGGTGCGGCTGAGGACATGGATCTCGTCCGCGACCAGGAAGCAGGAGAGCAGGCCGATGCCGAACTGGCCGATGAAGTCGCCGCGTTGCTCGGCGATCTTATCGGCGCGCTTGCTGCTGCGGCCGATCGTGGCGAGGAAGCCGTGCACGTCGGCCTCGGTGAGGCCGATGCCGTCGTCCTCGACGCGCACGACCGAACCGTCGGCGTACAGGCGGACACCGAAGGCGTCGGCGGGGGCGGCCGGTTCGAGGCGCTGCCGGGCGGTGAGCGCGTCCACCGCGTTCTGCATCAGTTCGCGCAGATAGACGCGGGGACTGGAGTAGAGGTGGTGGGAGAGGAGATCGACGAGGCCGCGCAGATCCACCTGGAAGGTGCGGTCGGCGCCGGCCTGGTTCGCAGCGGTGTCGGGCAGAGTCATCGGGCAGTCCGGAGTGGGGTGAGGGAGAAGGACGGGCGAGGTGGCGGGCTCAGGCGCGGCGCCGGAAGTGGGCGTACATCTTCTCCGGCCGTGCCATGTACTTCCAGGGCCACGGGGTGTAGGCACCGTCCAGTTCGTAAAAGACACGCGGGCACACGATGCTCTCGGCGGCCAGCGACAGGGCCATGGCGAAAATATTGAAGTCCTCCTGCCAGCCCGGGCGACGTTCGTAGTCGGGATGGAGGATGCTGCGCTTGGCCGCGTCCCTCAACTCCGCGTGGGTCTCAGGGGTGTCGAGGCAGTCCTCGCTGTCCGACTCCACCCACTCCTCGATGTGCGCCATGGCGATGACACAGCCGAGGCGATGGCCCTCGGGCGCGCCGGCGAACGCCTCGCGGGCGAACGCCAGGGCCTGGCCCGGCTCGCCGCCCCAGCGGGGCTGAAGCTGCGAGACCCACTCGACATGGGTTTCCAGGTCCAGTGGGTCGCGGCGCAGGGCGGCGTCGAGCCGGGTCTCGTTGACGGCGGAGCCCAGCGACATGCCACGGCCGGAGGTGAGGAGGCGACGCCACGGAGTGACCCAGTCCGGCCGCAACTCGGCGGCCTCCAAAAGCTGCTCCTCGGCGATGCGCAGCCGCTCGTGGAAGATCCGCCACTGCTCCGGCGTGACGTCCACGGCACGGGCGGAAGTACGCGCCTCCCAGCCCCACATGACGTGACGCGCCCCGGATATCAGCAGGGCCGTCGCCCGGTGCTCCTTGTCCTCCTCGACGGCCCGGCCGATCCAGTCCTGCACACCGTCCACGTCGGCGAGCTCACCCAGGACCTGGTGGTCGCGGCCGAGATCGAAGGGGGCCAGCGCCGACTTGACCGCCTCCCAGTCACCCGCGCCGGCCGCCTCCACCAGCGCCGGCACCCGCGCGTCCCCAAGCGCCTGCAGCGTGTACATGCCGTTCCGCTGCCTGCGCGGGGCGGGAAGAGCGTGCGGATCCGCCGCGGGTCTCTCCCCACCGCCCTTGCCGAACAGCTTGCCGAACATGCCGCGCCCTCCCCTGGTCCGCTGTGATCGTCCGGTGCAGCATAAGCGGCCCCACCGACACCGTTTCCACAGGGTTTTCACGTCCGTTACACGCATTAAGATCCGCACGTGGCACCTGAGAGCGCACTGCGAGCACGCCGTCAGGACATGGGATGAAGAGGCACATACCGGCACTCCTGGCAGCTCCCCTGGTGCTTGTGGCCGGATGCGCGGGCAGCCCTGGTGACCAGTACGAAAAGGGCTATCACTTCGGCCGGGGGCTGCCGGCGACGCATCTCGGCAATCCCGTGAACGCGTCTTCCGCCTACGACGGTGCGGCGAGGTCGGAGTGCGGTGAGCACGCTGAGACGGACGGCGTGAAAACCACCGAGGACTGGATGTCAGGCTGCGTCGACGGCGCCCTGGGCCGACCGGCGTCTCCGCCGGCCTCGCACTGACACCTGTGCGCCGCCGCGTGACCACACAGCAGAAGCCGGCCCGCCCGCTGCGGACGTTCTACGAGGGCGCCGGTTGGCGCGTGCTTCCGGGAGCCGCGCTCATCGGTCAGTTGACCTTCCGGTCCAGTCCGGACCAGTAGGGCCGGCGCAGCTTGAACTTCTGGATCTTGCCGGTGGCCGTACGAGGGATGGCATCGCGGAACTCGACACTCGTCGGCGCCTTGTAGCCGGCCATGCGCTGCTTGCAGTGGGCGATGATGTCGGACTCGGTCGCCGTGGCTCCCTCGGCGAGCACCACGAGAGCCTTGATCGTCTCGCCCCACTTCTCGTCCGGCACCCCGATGACGGCGACCTCGGCGACCGCCGGGTGGCTGAAGATCACGTCCTCCACCTCGATCGAGGACACGTTCTCGCCGCCGGTGATGATCACGTCCTTCTTCCGGTCGGAGATCGTCAGGTGACCGTCCAAGGCGTCGACGCTGCCCCCGTCACCGGTGTGGAACCACCCGCCCTCCAGGGCCGCCGCGGTCTCCTCCGGCTTGTCCCAGTACCCGTCGAGCACGACGTTCGACCGGGCCAGCACCTCGCCCGTCTCGGAGACCTTCAGCCTGACTCCCAGGGCGGGCAGTCCCGCACGGGACAGCTTGCGCGCCCGCTCCTCCGCGGGAAGTGACGCGTCGGCGGGCCTGGACCGGTTGAACGTGAGCAGCGGGGACGTCTCGGTCAGGCCGTAGATCTGTGTGAACTCCCAGCCGAGTTCCTCCCCCACCCGCTGGATCAGCGTGCTCGGCGGCGGAGCCCCCGCGCACACGATCCGCACCCGGTCACGGCCGGGGATCTCTCCCTCCCAGGACGCCGCCGCGTCCAGGACCGCCTTCCACACCGCCGGCGCGCCGCACATGAGCGTCACACCGTGCCGGTCGACCCGGCGCAGGATCTCCGCGCCGTCGACCTTGCGCAGCACCACCTGCTTCACGCCGAGGCCGGCCATCACGTACGGCATGCCCCAGCCGTTGCAGTGGAACATCGGCAGGGTGTGCAGGTAGACGTCGCGCTCCCACGCCCGGGTGTGCAGCCCGAAGGTCATCCCGTTCACCCAGATGTTGCGGTGGGTCAGCTGCACGCCCTTCGGGCGGGCGGTGGTCCCTGACGTGTAGTTGATCGTCGCGGTGGCGTCCTCGTCCGGCTGGGACCACGGGCGGGGGGCGACACCGAACCGCATCACCTCGGAGTCGGTCTGCTCGCCGAGCACGAACCGGTGGCGCGCCTTGACCCCGGACAGCGCCTCGTCCAGCTCCGGGTCGACGAGCAGCACCGACGCGCCGCTCTGCCGCACCACGTATTCGACCTCATCGGGTCCCAGGCGGAAGTTGACCGGTACGCAGATCCGCCCGCTCATCGGCACGGCGAACAGCAGCTCCAGCAGCCGTGCTGAGTTGTGGCCGACCACCGCCACCCGCTCGCCCTCACCCACGCCCAGCGCGTCCAGCCCCGCCTGCCAGGCCCGTACGCGCTCGCCCAGCCGCCCGTACGTCGACTCCGGTACTGGCACGCCGGGCTGATCCGGCTCGTCCACCACACCGGTGTCGGAGGCGAAACCCAGCTCGGCCCGCTCGAGGAAGTCCGCGACCGTCATCGGAACCCGCATAGCTCACTCCCCTGCATCCGGAAACGACTGCTCCCCACGGAACCCCGCGTACTGGCCCACGTCCACCCGTCAGCCACGTGTACCGGACGTGCCGCCGCTCACGCCCGCCGCGTCGAGCAGATGGCCGGCCACCGTGCGCGCACCGTCGTCGCCGACGAGCACGGTGTAGTGGTTGACGCCGGCCACCCGGTGGGTGGCCAGCCGGGCGGGATCGAGGCCCGCGGCGGCCAGTCGCCGCTCGTCGTACAGCCCCTGGGGCTCGTCCATCAGGCCCCGGTCGGCCCACAGCAGCCGGGCCGGAAGCTCCAGTCGGCCCGGCGCGGCCAGGACCTCCGGATCGCACAGCACCTGGGTGCCGTCTTCGCGTACGGCGTCGCGGACGCAGGACGAGCGCAGTCGCGGCTCCGCGCCGACGAGGTCGCGTTGGATGTAGGCGTCCACCCACGGCGACCACGAGTCGGCGAAGGCCGGATGAGCCCGCCAGTAGTCGCGGTAGGCCTGCCGGTCGGGGAAGGTCATGGCCAGCCGGCGCATCGCCGGGCCGATGACGGCGTCCAGCAGGGCGTCCGGGTCGAGATGGGTCGGTGCGGGGAAGCCGAGCCCGCCGTCGACGAGGACGAGCGAGCCGAACCTCGAGGGATGGTGCACGCCGGTGAACGCGCTGACGAAGGCGCCCATCGAGTGACCGGCGAGCACCGCCTCCCGCAGCCCGAACGCGTCGGCGATGGCGGCCACATCCTCGGCGTGTGCGGCGATGCCGTACGGCCCGGGCAGCGACCCGCTGCCGCCCCGGCCCCGCAGATCGGGCGCGATCACGGTGGCCCGGCCCGCGAGGTGGTGGGCGATCCTGGCCCAGGAGAGCGCGTTGGCGGTGATGCCGTGCACCGCGAGCACGACGGGAGCGCCTGGTTCGGCCGCCGGCCAGCGCAGCACGGCGAGTTCGCCGCCGCTGACGGGCACCCTCAGTTCTTCGTACGGATCGGTTTGCGGCGGGGCCTCGTGGCGAGGGGCCTCGGCGTGACGCGTCATGTTCGGCGACTCCTCATCTCGTCGCGCACCGAGCTGCGATCGTCCGGCCGCGTGCCGCGCACGATACGGCCCGACGACCGGATCCGACATGTGCACGGCGCATGCAGGTGAGGCCAGACGTGTGTGACGACTCCACATGGTCGAGGCGCAGTACGCGCGGCAGTGCGCGTGGGCGAGGTCCCCGGCGTACCGACTACGCCTTCCGGGCCAGTCCGGCGGCGATGAGGCGCTCCCAGACGGTGAGCTCTCGTTCGCCGCCGGTGTTCCACCGGTTGTCCACGGTGTCGGGCCGCCACAGGGACGCGGGGACGATTCCGGGGTCGAGGATCTCCAGGCCGTCCAGCAGGGATTCGATCTCCGCGTCGGTGCGCCAGCGGCCGCGGCCGAAGGTCTGCTGGAGGATTCTCTCGGCCTCCAGGGTTTCCGGGTTGTTGCCGGAACGGAAGTGGCTGACGAAGAAGTGGCTGCCGGAGGGCACCTGTTCACGCCAGTAGCGGACGATCGCGGTCGGGTCCTCCTCGTCGTTGACGTGGTGAAGGATGGCGCTGAACATGACGGCGACGGGGCGATCGAAGTCGATCAGTTCCAGGGTGTCCGGATGGCTACGGATGTCGTCGGGCTTGCGTACGTCGGCCGCCACGACCCGGGTCCGGTCGTTCTCCTCCAGCAGCGCACGGCCGTGGACCAGTACCTGGGGGTCGATGTCGACGTACACGACCCTCGACTCCGGAGCGTGCCGTTGCGCGACCTGGTGGACGTTGTCGGCCGTCGGAAGACCACTGCCCAGGTCGATGAACTGCCGTACGTCCGTGGTCGTCACGATCTCCCCGACCGCCCGGATCAGGGCCGCGCGGTTGGCGAAGGCGATGGCCACCGAGCCAGGCAGGTCGCGTTTGAACACGTCGCCGATCTCCCGGTCCACGGCGTAGTTGTCCTTGCCGCCGAGCAGGTAGTCGTAGACGCGCGCGATGCTCGGCTTGGTGGGGTCGATGCAGAGGCCTTCGTCCGTCATGGCGACCATCCTCCCCTGTGACGGCGCCTGCTGACCAGCGCTTCGACGTCCTTGCCTGCCCACCTCTTGACGGTCCATTAGTTCGTACCTATGGTCACGGCGAGCACATACGTTCAACCCCTCACACGTCGTTCACATACAAGAACGGATGGTCGTCGTATGCCTGCCGCTCCCCCACACTCCCGCCGCAGACCCCGAGCCGCACTTCTGCTCGCGCTGGTCGCCGTCCTCACCTGCGGCCTGCTCCTGCCGCGGGCCCAGCGCGCCGAGGCCGCACCCACCACGTTCGTCCACCCGGGCGTGACCGTCTCCCGGGCCCAACTGGACTTCGCCCGGGGCCAGGTGCTGGCAGGGGCCCAGCCCTGGAAGGGCGCCTACGACCAGATGGCGGCGAGCTCCTACGCCGGCCTCAGCCGCACGCCGAAGCCCTGGGCGACCGTGGAGTGCGGGTCGTACTCCAACCCGAACTACGGCTGCACCGACGAACGCCAGGACGCCATCGCCGCGTACACGGACGCGCTCGTCTGGTACATCACCCGCGACGCACGCTACGCCCAGAAGGCCATCGAGATCATGGACGCCTGGTCGGCCGTGATCCAGAGCCACACCGACAGCAACGCGCCGCTGCAGACCGGCTGGGCCGGCTCCTCCTGGCCCAAGGCCGCCGAGATCATCAAGTACACCTACACCGGCGGCTGGCCGAACGCCGGCCGCTTCGCCACCATGCTGCGCAACGTCTATCTGCCGGTGGTCATCAAGGGCTCCAACTCCAACGGCAACTGGGAGCTCTCGATGATGGAGGCCGCCGTCGGCATCTCCGTCTTCCTGGAGGACAAGGCGTCCTACGACACGGCCATGGCCAAGTTCCGCACCCGCACCGCGGCGTACGTCTATCTGGCCTCCGACGGTGATCTGCCCAAGACCGTGCCGAGCCAGAACCTGAACACCAGGGACAAGATCGTCTCCTACTGGCAGGGCCAGTCCACCTTCGTCACCGGACTCACCCAGGAGACGTGCCGCGACTTCACCCACACCGGGTACGGCATCTCCGCCATCTCGCACGTCGCCGAGACCAGCAGAATTCAAGGGCAGGACCTCTACGGCACCGACGTCGGCGAGCGGCTGCGCCAGGCCCTGGGGTTCCAGTCCAAGTACGAGCTGGGCGCCTCCGTGCCCAGCTGGCTGTGCGGCGGTTCGGTCAAGCGGGGCCTCGGCCCGGTCACCGAGGTCGGCTACAACGCCCTCCACAACCGGCTCGGCATCGCCATGACCAACACCCAGGCCCTGACCCAGCAGAACCGGCCGGCCGGCACCAACGCCCTGTTCGTGGCCTGGGAGACGCTCACACACGGGGACAATCCCGCCTGACGGGAAGCCGGCCGATGAGCCGGCCGAGGCGGCCGCGGACGAGCCGGTCACGGCCCGGAGGAAACCACGATGTAACCAACGCCGCGTACCGTCGTACCCGTGAGCACGAACGTGAACGGACACGCGGCTGACTCCGGGACGCAGATCCGGCCCGGCACCGAGGACGACCTCGAAGAGCTGACCCGGATCTACAACCACTACGTCACCGAGACACCGATCACCTTCGACATCGAGCCGTTCACCGTGGACCAGCGCCGGCCGTGGCTGCTGGCCCATCCCGACTCTGGTCCACACCGGCTCCTCGTCGCCGAAGAGGGCGGAAAGCTCCTCGGCTACGCGACCAGCAGCGCCTTCCGCCCGAAGCAGGCGTACGCGACCTCCGTGGAAACCAGTGCCTATGTGGCGCCCGAGCACGTGGGCCGTGGCATCGGCAGCCTGCTGTACACCGCGCTCTTCGACGTGCTGGAGCACGAAGACCTTCATATGGCGCTCGCCGGAGTCACCATGCCCAACGAAGCGTCGCAGCGGCTCCACGAACGCTTCGGGTTCCGGCCGGTGGGCGTCTACGAACAAGTCGGTCGGAAGTTCGGGAGTTTCTGGGACGTCGCCTGGTTCCAGAAGCCGCTGTCCTGACAACGGGCGGCGTACTTCGGCGACTTCACGACCGCCGACCTGCCGCTCTCCGTCAGGTGGCGAGGCCGGCGACTCTGAGGGCGTGGAGCAGGTCCCAGTGGCGCTCGTCGGAGACGGAGCGGGCCGCGTCCAGCAGAAGCGGTACCAGGCGCCACGGATCGGCTTCGGCGCTGCGGGCCGCCTGCTCGGGAGTGCGCACGCGGACGTACGCGTCGAGCAGGACGCGCACCTCGCGGTCGCGGCCCCTGGCGGCCAGGCCGAGCACGGCCTCGCCGATCTCGGGTGCGGGCCGCGCGACCCCCTGCCGTACGATCTGCTCGCTGTCGGCGCCCCGGCCCGCCGCAAGAAGCGCGTCGGCGGCCTCCACCAGCCGCTCCGCGGGCAGCGAGGCCGCCTCCCAGAGCAGCGTGGTCCAGTCGGCGCCCAGCCCGGCGCGCTCCAACTCCGCCGCGAGGGGCGGCAGATGGGGCGCGGGCCAGTGGACGGCCTCGATCAGCAGGGCGTGCGCCTCGCCGCCGCGGCCTTCACCGCGCAGCCGCAGCAGGGTCCGGACCGTCCGGGCGATCAGCTGTCGCGCCGTGTCGTCGACGGGAGTTCCGGACGTCGCCGTCCGCTCCGGGACGGCGCCGGCGGCGGCTCCCGCGAAGCGCGCGCCGCGGGGTGTGGGGCGGTGGGCGGCGGTCTGCGGGGGAAGGAGGGGGACGACTTCCGGGGCCGCGTCCTCGGCCTCCGTCATCCCGGCGAACCGCGCGCTGCCGCGCCGCCGTTTCCGCGGTGGTTCGGCGACCGGGGGCGCGGGCGCCGGAGCCTCCGCGAGTCGGCCCTGCCCGAGTTCCGGGCCGGCCGGCGTTCCCTCCCGGCCGGGTCGCGCTCCGGCCTGCGGGCCGTGTCCGTCCTGGGAACCAAGAACAGTGCCTGCGGCGCCGTAGCCGTCCGTGCCGGGCGCCAGGGCCGGGCCCGCCTCGCCGCCCGGGACGCCCATGGCACTCGGGGTCCCCGGACGCCGGCCGACGGGCGTCGTGGCCCGGTCGAGGTCCGCCAGGCGGGAGCGGATCTCCGCGCAGCGCGCGGTCGCGCGTTCGAAGTCGTCGTGGGCCCAGGCCAGGTCGGCACGGAGGGCGTCGGCCCGGTCCGGTGTGGTCGCCGTGGCGAGGTCACGGCTCAGCTCGGCCTGGCGTTCGGCCGCGTACCGCTGCTCGCGGAGCATCACGTCCAGCCGGTCGCCGAGGGCCTCCCGCCCGCCGGGCCGAGTGTCGTACGCGGTGACCGCGGCCGCGTACAGGGCGCGTGCCCGGTCACGCTCGAGGGCGAGGGCCGCGGGACGATGGTCCGCGGTGAGGTCGTGCAGCAACGCCTCCATCACGTCCCAGGGCGGCACCTCACGCCCCTCGACGCAGGCCCGCATGCCCTCGGGATCGCGCTGCCAGAAGATCCCGCACCATCCGCGGGCCGGGTCGAGCCGCGCCAGCAGACCGTCCAGGTACGTCGTGAACTCCCGTAGCGGACCGGGGAGCTGACCCCGATGGTCCACGATCACCGCCCACCTCCGCCAGACCGGAACACTCCCGTCCGAACACAACACCAGTCGCGTTACAGGGCTGCTACAGGGAGTTTTCGTCGGCGCGCACGGCTTTCCCCCGGGCGCAGGGGCAGGCCGCGCATCCCCCTGTGTCAGACAGCCTGCCCCTGCTCGCCACATCGGCCGACACACCGGTCTCCGGCCGTGCGGTGGGTGCGGCTCCGCCGCCCTGGGGGTTGTACGGGCTGCGTACAAGGGGGCGGAGCCGCGGGCCTCGACTCCCGACCGAGGGGGGCGTAGGAATCGAGGTGGTGAAACGTACCTTCATGGGGCGCCACTGTCTCTCCACCCCACGGGTGAACCGTTGGCCAGGCGTTCGCACCCTGATGATCCTTTGGCCATTCGTTCGTGCATATGCGGAACGAATGTGCGGCGACGGTAGGCCGCAACCTCTCCCCAAGGCATTCCGGTTGTCCGGTCATGCGGCACGAATTCGAGATCAGCCACCGCGAAGAGAACGAATGGACCATCGTGGAGATCCGCGGCGAGGCGGACATGTACACCGCACCGCGGATCCGTGAGCACGTCTTCGCCCGGATCCGGGCAGGCCACCACCGTCTGATCCTCGACCTGCTCGGTGTGCAGTTCATGGACTCCACGGGCCTGGGCGCGCTCGTCGGCATCCGGAACCTCATCGCACCCCACGGCGGAGAGCTGAGACTGGCCATCAGCCATCCCGACATCCGGCGGATCTTCGCCATCACCGGCCTGCACCACGTCTTCCCGATCTACGACACCGTCGACCTGGCGAAGGCAGCACCGTGAGGCCGACGGCCCCCGATCAGGTACGCCGCGTTGAGCGAGGCGAGCGCTCGAACATCCAGCTAGTGCGTCAGGTCCAGGCGGACGACCGCGCCTATCTCGACGAGCTGGTCGGGCAGCGCTAGGTCGGTCACTCCCATGACGGTGCTGGTGGGCCGGTGGTCGCCGCAGTAAGCGGCATGCAGGCGGGCGACCGTGTCGAAGTGTTCCCGCAGGTCCTTGACGAGGACGGTGGTCTCGACGATCTGGTCGCGGCGGGCGCCGAAGTGTTCCAGCACCCGGTCGAGGTTGTCGAGAGTCGTCTTCACCTGGAGCTCGAAGTCGCCGGCCCCGACGAACGCCCCGGCACTGTCGTGCGACAGCTGTCCGGAGATGTAGAGCGTGTCGCCGGCCTGCACGGCCTGGCTGTACCCGTAGAGGGCTTCCCACGGCAGACCGAAGGCGAATTCCCTGGACTGGACTGTCACGATTTGTCTCCTCATGATCGACCGAACCATCCCGCGAGGACGGGACGACAAACCAAGACCGACTTGAGTCTCCGTGCGACCGCGATCGGTCTCGCCCCCCGCCGGCCCCTGACAGCGGTCAGCGGTCAGCGGTCAGCGGTCAGCGGTCAGCGGGAACCACAATGCGGCGGCCGCGAAGAAGGCCGTCTGCGGAATCCCCGACGGCATGCGCCCGACGTTCCACGGCATCACCGCCATGGCGAGGGCCATGACGGCGTGCAGGAGATGGTCGACCCGGCCACGCCGTTGTTGGCTCCGGAACAGGACCGCCTGCCGCAGCGAGCGGAGGGCCGCGGCCACGAACAGCGCCGTCAGCATGCAGTCCACGACATCGGCGGCGCTCATGCCTGATCGCGCCCTCCCACGAAGCGGACGGGTTCCATCCGGAAGCGACCTGTGCGAACGGGCCGCCGATCAGTCGGTGGGCCGCGGGGCGCGCAGATGGGCCCGCTCCTTCAGTTCCTCCTCCTCGACCAGGGTGTACATGGGCTGGCCCGGGGCGCACATCATGACCACGATGAACTTGGACGGCGCGTCCGACAGGGCGTTGCCGTTCTGGTAGTGGATCTTGTCACCGCCCGGCTCCCACAACGTCTCACCAGCCTTGATCACGCGCTCCGGCTCACCCTCGAGTTCGAAGCGGATGGCACCCTCGAGCACATAGCCGAAAGCCGGCCCCGAATGGCGGTGCGGGGGCATTCCGGGGTGACCGGAGGGCCACTCGACGAGGGTGGTCATCGCCGACGCGCCCTCGGGGATGAAGGGAGGCTTGACGTCCGCCAGCATCTTGGGGCCGAAGCCGTTCTCTGAATCCATTTCCTGCATGGTGCTGCACCTCCGTGGCTCTGCCCGGAACGGACGGACAGACGAACTCACGTCGCCGGTTCAGGGCTCGTACAACTCGTTTCACGCTCGACACGGAGCACGGCCCGCATCCGTGACTCGCCGAGCGCCTTCTGCTTCGGAGGGGGGTTCCTGACACCACCCTGCCCTCCGTCAGCGACCTCCACAATGCGGGGCCCGCCGCACGGACACCGCCGTGGATCGTGTGGTGTGCGTGCCTGGCGGGCATGGGCGGACCGGTCCAGCAGGACGGGTACGCGGGGTGCCACTGCCGGCCGGGAACGGCCCGCACTCGTTCTGGCGCACCGCGGTCGGCCGGTGTCCGGGATCCACCTGTCCGCTGGAGGCCGGGGCGGCGGAGTGACGGACCGGACGCGTCCCACTGGACGGAGCGCGCCGACTCAGCCGAACATGCCGACCTTGTAGCCGCCGGCCGGCTGCTGGGTGATGATGTTGATCCGGTTGTAGGCGTTGATGATGGCGATGAGGGAGGCCAGGGCGGTCAGCTGGTCCTCGTCGAAGTGCTTCGCGGCGTTCGCCCAGGCCTCTTCGGTCACCCCGCCTGCCGCGTCCGCGACACGGGTGCCCTGCTCGGTCAGTTCCAGTACGGCACGCTCGGCCTCCGTGAAGACCGTCGCCTCCCGCCAGGCGGCGATCAGGTTGAGCCGCACCGAGGTCTCCCCTGCGTGGGTGGCCTCCTTGGTGTGCATGTCGGTGCAGAAGCCGCAGCCGTTGATCTGGCTGGCGCGGATCTCCACCAGGTGCTGGACAGTGGCCGGCAGCGTCGAGCCCGCCAGCACCTTGCTGGCCGAGACAAGGTGCTTCAGCACCTTGCCCCCGAGGGAGTTGCCGTAGTAGTCGAGACGCGGATCCATGGGTCTGGGCCCTTCTGTCAGAGTCGCGGTTACGCACTACTGACCGGACAGCCCGGCAAGGTGTGACACCCGAACCCATGTGATGCGGGTCTCATGGGGACGCCGGCTGCGAGTCCGGAGCATCCTGGCCCCGAGCACGTACAGGCGGCCGTCGAGGCCGCGGACGCGCTTCTCGTGGCCCCGGGCACAGGCGGGCGAACGCCTGAGCCGGCTCTCGCGTTCCGTGCCGAGGTGGCTGCGGAGCACGTGCCGGCGCAGGGCGAGTTGCTGCGTTCGCCGAGCTCGGTGGCGACGAGTGGGGCACTCCGGGCGAGGTACTACACCTCAGGCGCCCGCTCCGGAAGGCTTTCCGCGGTGGGCGACATGGACGATGGCCGTCGACGCGGCGATCTGGTCGAGGCTGAAGATGGCCCCGATGCAGAACACCACCCAGACGGAGAGGATGGTCACGCCGTCCCCGACCCCGTCGTTGTGGAAGTAGGCGAGCCCGTTGATGGCCCGCACCCCGACACCGGCGGGCATCACCGAGGCCAGCGGCTGCAGCCAGCCGGGAAGGAACGACGGGGGCAGGACTCCGCCGCTGGTGGCGTTGCCCATCACCAGCATGAAGATCGAGCCCAGCGGGACGCCGAGCGGCCCGAAGATCCGGATGAGCAGGACGGTTCCGGCCGCGACGGCCCCCGCCATGAGCGCGATGACGCCGGCCAGGGCGATGAAGGACCCCGGGATCGCGTCGAAGACGGTGCTCGCGATGAGCGCGGTGGCCAGTCCTCCCACGACCGCGAAGATCGTGAGACTGAGCACGCGTTGCGCGAAGGACAGCCGTGGCGCCAGCTGGTACGTCATCTGACCGAACAGGAAGCCCGCCAGGACGAGTCCGAAGGAGGCGTAGAAGACCGACAGGCCGCGGCTGTCCCCCTTCGACAGCGGAAGGATGTCCAGCACCCGCGTCCTGCTGCCCTCGGGGGCGGCGGCGTGGCCGAGCGGCGTGATCATCGCCTTGACCGCCAGGCCGTTGGCACCCGCGTACAGAAGCCGGGGCGGGCCGGAGGTGTCCAGGTAGGCCGCGTACGCGGCGCGGTGCTCGACCGCCGACCTGGCGGCGTCCTCGTCCCGGTAGCGCTCGACCTGGAACGCGTCGGGCGCCACGCGCTGCAGCCTCACGTCGAAGAGTGCCGCCGCCCGGTCCGGAGCGGCCACCGCCACCGGCAGTCGGTGGGCCTTGGGCGTGTGGAAGGCGGCGAGAAAGACAGCCACGAAGACCAGTCCGATGGTGAGCACGGTGACGACCGGGGCCAGCACCGCCTGGGAGCCGGTCAGGCCACGTCGGACCGGCGCCGCGTCGGTGCGCGTACCCGCCCGGTGCCGGGGCCGGCTCCTGTCCGGACTCAAGTCGGGCGTCATGGCGTCTTGCTGCACGAGCACATCTCCTGGTGAGGCTCCCGGGGACGTGGCGGGCCCCCCTCCGGCCCGCCAAGTCAGCACTTGCTGACATAGCGACTGTAGGGGAATCCGGCGCCCTGGCGGCGGACGGTTGTCACGAGGCCGCCTAGTACTGAACCGCCCGGGGAACCGTCGCCCGGAGTCCGGACACCTGGCAGCCGCACCGCGTGGGACGGCTCGTGGCTACTACCCGGTGCCGTAGGTGCAGCCGTCCACGTGATGCGGCTCACCTCCCAGCGACCTGTCACCCGGACGCCTGGTGCACGACTGCATCCGAAGGGCGTGGCCCCTGGCGCGCCGGAGGCCACGAGGCCGTGGCAGAGTCGGCTGCAGGGGTGGGCAGACGGCAGAAGAAGGGACGTCGCGTCGATGAGCGCCGTAAGGCCCGCGCGCCGAAGGGATTCGGCGCGCACCAGACAGCTGTTGGTCAAGGCCGCGGGCGAGTTGCTCGCCGAGCGCGGGTTCGAACGCACCACTGTGCGCGACATCGGCGAACGCGCCGGAGTGGACCAGGCCCTGATCGCCCGTTACTTCGGCGGCAAGACTCAGCTCTTCATCGCTGTTCTGCGCGCCGAGACGGGCGACGACGTGCCGTTGGACCTGCTCCACACCGAGCGGCTGCGGGAGCTCTTCGAACGCGTCGGGCGGCGCGGGCCCGGCCCCGTCTTCCAGGCCGCGGTCCAGCGCCCTCATGATGCGGCGGTCGAGAGCGCGACACGCGAGGAGCTTCGGGTCCGGATGGTCGCCCCCTTGACGGAGGTCTTCGCGGGGCAGGGACTTGACCGGCCGCAGCTGCGGGCCGAGGTGGCGACGGCCGCGTTCATCGGGGTGCTGATGGGACGCAGCGCCGGTGCGTTCGAGGAGTTGGCGGCGGCGGACCCGCGGGAACTGCTTCCCCTGGTGCAGCGGCTGCTGAGCCACTGAGCAGACTCCATGGTGCTCATGGCGGTCCGCTCCGTCCCCGACCCGGCCTGCTCGTCATGCCTGCGCTCCGCCGGGTCGGCCCGGCCGGGCCTCGCCATGCCGGGGCCGAGGCTACGACCGGGTGCGTCAGGGGAGATCCTGCTCGGCCCAGACGACCTTGCCCGGTTCGGTGTACCGGACGCCCCACCGCTTGCTGAGCTGGGCGACGAGGAACAGACCTCGGCCGCCCTCGTCCAGCGACCGCGCGTTCCGGAGCCGGGGCGAGGTGTTGCTCCTGTCGAAGACTTCGCAGATGAGGACATCGTGGTGGATCAAGCGGAGGGTGAGTGGGCCCTTGCCGTAGCGGACCGCGTTGGTGACCAGTTCGCTGACGATCAGTTCGGTCGTGAACGCCAGCTCCTCCAGCCCCCACTCGGCCAGTTGACGCACGGCCAGTTCCCGGCACGACGTCACGACGGCCGGATCGGTGGGAAGATCCCAGCGGGCCACCCGGTCGGCAGCCAGGAGGTGGGTGCGGGCCATGAGCAGCGCCGCGTCGTCCCAGAGCGGCTGGTCGAGAACGTCGGCGGCCACCCTGCCGCACAACTCGTCCAAGGAAGACTGCGAACCGCACCCGGCATTCGCCAGGGCCTCGGACAGCCGCGTCATCCCCGTGCCGAGATCCCGGCCGCCGCACGTGATCAGCCCGTCGGTGAAGAGGACCAGCAGGCTGTCCTCGCGCAGCTTCCACCGCACCGACTCGATCGAGAGCGTCGCCACACCGAGTGGCGGCGCCGACGGCAGATCCAGGAAGGTGACCGTGCCGTCCGGTGCCAGCACGGCCAGCGGCGGGTGGCCCGCACCGGCCGCCGTGCACTCCCCGAGAACGGGGTCGTACACGATGTACAGGCATGTCGTGCCCACCGGCCCGAAGCGAAGCCGCTCCCCGTCGGCCGTCTCCTCCGCGGCGAGCCGGACGACCAGGTCGTCCAGGTTCGCCAGCAGCTCCTCCGGCGTCAGGTCCATGGCAGCCAGGGTCTGCACGGCGGTCCTCAGCTGACCCATGGTGGCGGCCGCATGCACCCCGTGTCCGACCACGTCGCCGACCACCAGCGCGAGACGGGCACCTGGCAGTGGGATGACGTCGAACCAGTCTCCGCCGACTCCTCCGTGCGTGTCGGCGGGCCGGTAGCGCCAGCCCACCTCGGGCAGAGACCCTCGTGCCGGGCTGTGCGGCGGCAGACTGTGCGGCAGCAGGCTCCGCTGCAGAGCCAGCGCCGTGGCGTGCTCCCTGCTGTATCGATGTGCGCGGGCGAGGGAGGCCGCGGCCCGAGTGGTGAACTGCTGGACGAACAGGAGGTCGTCCTCCGTGAAGGGTCCGGACCGCAGCGCCCGTGCCACGGACATCACTCCGAGCACGCCGTCCGGAGAAGTGATGGGGGCGGCGATGAGCGAGTGCGGCCCGAAGTCCCTGACCAGCGCGGCGAGGTGTCCGTCCGCATGCTGCTCGGCCGAAGCGGCCTCACTCACCGGCCGTTCGATCTGGTCGAGCAGTGCCCGGCCCTCGGAGACCGCACGCGCCGTCACTGACGACGGCTGCGTCCGCACCTCGTCACCCACGGCCGGCCCCGACGTCGAGAGCGGCCGCAGGGACTCCTGCCCGGCCCGGCGCAGCGGGACCCGTCGACGGGCGCGTCCGTCCGGAAGTGCCCCGCCGGGGACGGCTGTGTCCAGCAGATCGACGGCGGCATAGTCCCCGAGCAGCGGAACCGCGGTGTGCGCGATGCTCTGCGCCGTCCGCGTGATGTCGCGGCTGTCTTCGATGCGGTCGCCGAGCTCACTCATGAGCTGCCTGCGCTGCCGGGCGCGCCATCGCTCGGTCACGTCCAGCACGAGGCACGCCACACCGAGAACACGGTCGTGCGGTCCCTGGAGCCGGGCGAAGGAAGCCGAGTAGGCGCGACCGGCGGGATCGGCCATCGTTCCGCCCTGGTACTCGTGATCGATCAGTGGCACACCGGTGTCCAGCACCCGGCGTATCCGCGCCCCCAGTTCGGCGGCCCGGGAGGGAGGGAACACGGCGTCCAGTCCCTGGCCCAGGCGCTGCTCGCGGGGCACTCCGCCGACGCGGGTCTGCGCGTCGTTGAGCCACACGCAGCGCAGGTCCGGATCCAGCACGGCCACGCCGACCGGTGCGTCCTCCAGCAGCCGTCTGACGGCCGACCGGTCCACGCCGTGCCAGGTCACCTGCTCGGCCGGGAAGGCCTGGAGCAGTCGTGACCCGGCTCCGCCGTCGTCGGTCAGGACGGACACCCGCACGATCAGTCGCAGACGGCGTCCGTCGCGGTGCCGGGCCACGACGTACTGCTCGCGGACCGCACCCCGCGCCGGGAGTCCGCCCCCGCCGAACGCGTCGAGGAGGCCACCGGAGACCAGGAGCGAGTCGACGGGCTTCCTCAGCACCTCGGAACCCGTATAGCCCAGAAGCGCTTCGGCCTCGTCCGACCAGGCGGTGATCAGACCGAGCGCGTTCAGCATCACCGGCGCGGCCTCGAACGGCGGGGTCATGCCCCCGGCATCAGCACGGAAAGCCATCGCTGTCCGCCCTGGAGAGGTGGAGCACAGGGGCTGGACCCAACGGGGCCATGAGCCATTGCGCCTCGTCCGCACACGCCACCTCGCACTCCGCCTCCTCACAGGAAGTCGCCGGCGGCCCCGGCACGCCCGCGCGGAAGCCGGAAGGTCTGTCGGGTCCCACCGTCGATCTCCCCGCGCCCCTCACCGCGCCACCGCGGTCGCGGAACTCGCTGCCGGGAGCCGTTGCGATGCGGATGCGGGATCCCAGGAAGGCCGCGATCTTGTTCGGGTTCCACACCCACATGACCGTGTGGATCCCGTCCTGCGATGCGGCTGTCGTCAGGAACGTGGTGGGCTCGCCGTCTCGGTAGATCATGAGGCCGGTACGGCCGTTGGCATCGACGGGCCTGAGGTCCGCGCCACTCCAGGACCGCCGGGTGGCGGTCGCCAGGTTCGCCACGCGTGCGCGGCCCAGCACGGGCACCCGAGCGGCGCCCCGGAAGCCGTTGCCGTCGGACAGGCTGACGGCATCGGGGGTGAGAAGGGCTTCCAGCGAGCCCATGTCCCCCGTTCGAGCCGCTGAGACGAAGGCGTCCAGGAGGCGTCGGTGCTCCGCCCTGTCCACGCTCTCCCGCCGTTCTTCCGACAGACGCCTGCGAGCGCGGCTCACGATCTTCCGCACGTTGACGAGACTGAGCCGAAGGATCTCGGCGATCTCGGGATAGGCGTAGTCGAACGCCTCGCGCAGTACGTACGCGGCGCGCTCGGTCGGGTTCAGCCTCTCCAGCACCAGCAGCAGGGCCAGCTCCACGGCCTCTCCTCGCTGGGCGCCCACCTCCGGGTCCGAGCTCGTGTCGACGGGCTCGGGCAACCACGGGCCGATGTAGGTCTCCCGGCGCACACGCGCCGATTGTGCGACGTTGACGGCCAAGCGGGTCGTGGCACTCGAAAGGAAGGCCACCGGGCTGACCACCGCGCGGCGGTCGGCCTTCTGCCAGCGCAGCCACACCTCCTGAACCACATCCTCGGCCTCGACCACGCTGCCGAGCACGCGATAGGCGATTCCGAAGAGACGTGCCCGGTGCTGCACGAAGACAGAGGCGGCCTCTTCGAGGTCACTCGGCCTGGGGGACATGCGGTGCATCGTTTCGGCCACCTGACCACAGTGGATCGGGGCGGTACGCAAGCGCATCGCATGAACGAGTGATTCCGCCGCTGCTCCGACGGGAGGTGTCACGGATCCCGGACGACCCGGCCGTAGTGACTGACACCTCCGGCCATCGGAGTAGACCCCGGCTCTCGTCGAGCAACGTCCTTCCACCATGGTGCTGGTGATCGGCACCGGAGGCGCTGGGCTGCGCGCGGCCATCGACCCCGACCGTACGGAGCTGTCCGCCCGCGACCGTGTGGCACTGGCGTCCTACAGGGAGACCAAGGAGGGGCGGGGGACGAGGGCAAGCGGCCGCCGCCTGTTCGCGGTCCATGGCCCCGCGGCCGCGGTCGGCCTCAGCGGTGGCACAGGCCCGTGCGGATATCGACGACTTGCTCACGGCCGACGAACGGGAGAAGGTCCGCGCCCTGCAGCACGCCATCCGCAAGCGACTGTCCGGACCTGGAACCCACGCTGCGGGTCGATCTTGTGCGATCCCCGACGACGGGCAGCCGGCGAGCTCACGAGCACCGCATGGCCGAGCTCGCCGAAAACCCGCGTGTCTCGACGAGCGGATGGGGCCCACGCGAGGCCCGGTACCCGGGGCCAATCACCAGATCATGCGATGCGCGCCCCTCGCCGTCGCGCCGAGACTGCCGGTGTCGGCCGATGGTGTTGCGCCGGTCGGCCGGACGGCGCCGACGAGGTGCGTCGGCGGCTGGATCCGTCACCGCCGCGGCTTTGTGCGGGAGGTGACAGGCGATGGGGCGGAGCGAGCTGAGGAGCAGCGCAATGGACGGGTTCGTGCACCAGGGGCAGATCACCAAGGTGGTCTTCGGCAGCGGCACTCGGCTCCGCATCGGGCAGGAGGTCGCCGCCCTGGGATGCGGGCGGGCCGTGGTGCTGTCCACACCCGGTCAGGCCGCGCAGGCGGCCGCGGTGCAGGAGACACTCGGCGACATGGCCACGGGCGCTTTCGCCGAAGCGGCCATGCACACGCCGTTGCACGTCACCCGGGCGGCCTTGCGTTTCGTGGCGGCTCAGCAGTCCGACTGCCTGGTCAGCGTGGGAGGCGGGTCGGCGATCGGGCTCGGCAAGGCGGTGTCGCTGCGCACCGGACTTCCGCACATCGCGCTGCCCACCACGTACGCGGGGTCGGAGATGTCTCCGATCCTGGGCGAGACCGACGGCGAACGGAAGACGACACGTCGCCTGCCCGAGGTACGGCTGAGGACGGTGGTCTACGACGTGGATCTCACCGTCACGCTCCCGCCGGCCATGGCGGCGGCCAGTGGGCTCAACGCGCTCGCCCATGCGGTGGAGGCACTCTATTCCAGAGACCGTGATCCACTCGCGTTCCTGATGGCCGGTGAGGCCTTCACCGCGCTGACGACCCATCTCCCCGGTGTCGTGGAACGACCGGACGACATCGAGGCCCGCTCCGGGGCACTGTACGGAGCCTGGCTGGCCGGCGCCTGTCTGGGCACGGTCGGCATGGCACTGCACCACAAGATCTGTCACGTCCTCGGGGGCATGTTCGCACTGCCGCACGCCGAGACCCACGCGGTCGTGCTGCCGCACGTCGTGGCCTTCAACGCGCCGTCCGCGCCGCGGGCGATGGCACGGATCGGCACCGCACTGTCCGGCGCCGACCCGGCGAGGGGGCTGTACGAGTTCACCGGGCGGCTCGGGGTCCCCCGCTCGCTGCGCGAACTCGGCATGCCCGAGTCGGGCATCGAGGCGGCCGCCGACCGAGTGCTGGAGGACGCCTACTGGAACCCCCGCCCGGTGGACCGGCGCGCCGCCACCGGGATCCTCACCCGCGCCTGGCACGGGGACCCACCGACCGAATGACCCCGAAGAATGCACGTCCGCCGCGGCCCGCCGTCCGCGGTGGCGACCAAGAGCAAGGGAGACATACATGCGAGACCTGGACAGCACGGGCATCACCGAGGAAGTGATCTCCGCCATGGCCGGAACCGCGGATCCGCGGGTGGCGCAGATCCTCGGCTCACTCGTCCGTCATGCGCACGACTTCGTCCGCGAGGTCGGCCTGACCGAGGAGGAATGGGCAGAGGGCGTGGACTTCCTGACCCGGACCGGTCAGCTGTGCTCACCCCAGCGCCAGGAGTTCATCCTCCTGTCCGACGTCCTGGGCATCACCATGCTCGTCGACGCGATCAACCACCGCCGGGACGGCAAGGCCACGGAGAACAGCGTGCAGGGTCCGTTCTTCCGGGATGACCGGCCGTCGCGGGACGCGGGGGACGACATCTCCGGGGGCATTCCCGGAGCTCCGCTCTTCTTCGACGGCCAGGTGCTGGACCAGCACGGCGACCCGGTCGCCGGAGCGGCCGTGGACATCTGGCACAGCGACGGCTCGGGCCACTACGACGTCGATGTTCCCGGGCTCACCCAGCCCGCCATGCGCGGCCTGTTCCGGACGGACGCCCAGGGACGCTTCGCCTTCCGCTCCGTCCGGCCCGCCAGCTATCCGATTCCCGGAGACGGCACCGTGGGTGAACTGATGAAGGCGACAGGACGCCCGCTGATGCGCCCGGCCCACATCCACCTGGTCATCGAGGCGGCCGGGTACCAGCGGGTGACGACCATGCTGTTCCCCTCGGACGACCTCTACCTCGACCAGGACCCCGTCTTCGGCGTCAAGCAGTCGCTCATCGCCGACTTCGCCACCTACGCGGCGGGGACCGGCCCCCACCAGCAGTCGACCGACGAGGCCTACACCGCCATGCGGCACACCTTCGTCCTGGATCCGCTGTCCCGTCGCTGATCGGCGCGGCCCGGGGCGGGACATCGCATCCGTGTCCCGGGCCGCCAGGTCCCGGCCCCGGGCACGGTCGAGGCCGACGGTCCGTCAGCCGACGGACATCCCCACGCTCTTCCCCGTCCCTCGGCAGCCAGCCGAGCACCCTTCCACGGAGGCAACCATGCCTGCACCCCTCGATCCGACCGCCGCGTTCCGAGCCACCATGGGCCGGCTCGCCACCGGCGTGAGCGTCATCACGACGCGCAACGAGAGCGACCCGATCGGCATGACGGCGAGTGCTGTCGCCTCCCTGTCGATGGACCCGCTCCAGCTCATCGTCTGCATCGGCAACCACCTGTACACGTGTGAGGCGATCACCAACTCCGGGCGGTTCGCCGTGAACATCCTCGGCGAGGGCAGCGAGGAGCTGGCCATGAACTTCGCCGTCTCCAAACCCGACAAGTTCGCCGGAGTGGACTTCCACGCGGAACACGGCGTACCGGTTCTCAGGGACGCCATCGCCTACGTCGTGTGCGACGTCGCCGCGGCGCTCCCCGGTGGCGACCACACCATCTTCGTCGGCGACGCACGGCACTTCGAGCACCGGGAGCAGGCGCGGCCGCTCCTGTACTTCGCGGGCGGGTTCCGCAGCATGCGACGTGCGCCCTCGGCCGCCGTGCCCGTGCGCACAAGCTGACGGGTGGGGCGGAAGCCGCACATCACGGTGGGCTTCGCGGGCGGGTGGGCGGACGACAGCGTCCGCCCACCCGTCCGCGAGGCGTTCCCCAGCTCTCCGCGTCCGGCGCGGCGAAAGAGAGGTGCGTCGACATGCTGGGACCCGGGTACCGCCGGCAGCTCCAGGCGGTCGTCTCCGGCAGCGCGACTCCCTACGGCTATCGAACACTTGCCCAGTGCTCCACCCCTCAGGGTGGAGGTGTGGGACATGCTGTCCGTAGCGGCCCGGAGGGGCGCAGAGGCATGGTTAAGATCGCCTTGTCTGACAACGAAGTTGTGGGACCTACCGCCGGACGGGCGGGGAGTCAGGCCTGCGGAGGCCGTGCAAGACCGACCCTCACCGGTCGGCAGTTGCCTGTGAAACAGGAACCCGAGGTGGTACCGCGTAGCGGTACGGACCAGAATCTCCTGCCCTCGGGCAGGAGAGGGCGTCAAACGCTGACCCTGTGGACCGCCACAGCGGTGACACCCCCGCGCGGCCCCAGGACGCGCAGCACACGTCCTGATACGACATGCGGCCGCCGCCTCCGGGTGGGAGGCGGCGGCCGCATGTGGTGTCCTGCGCCGGCACGGTGCGTGCGCGCACCGGCTCCGGATCAGACGGTGGTGAAGACCTCGTCGTAGTGGAGTCGGGGCAGGCGCGGCGACCAGGCGTTCTCGCCGGGCTTGCCGATGTTGACCACGGCGAGGACCCCGTGTTCACCGTCGGGGAAGAACTCCTTGTTGATCCCCTCGGCATCGAAGCCCGTCATGGGTCCGGCCGCGAGGCCTGCGGCGCGCACTCCCACGATGAAGTAGCCCACCTGGAGCGCGGCGTTGAGCCGTGCTGACTCCTCCCGCACCGACCTCTCGGCGAAGAAGACGTCCTTGGCCTGCGGGAAGTGCGGGAACTGGCTCGGCAGTTCCCGGTGGAACTCGTAGTCCGCCGCGAGAACGGCCACCAGCGGAGCCGACGCGGTCTTGGCCCGGTTGCCCTCGGCCATGTGCCCGAGCAGGCGCTCACGGGCCTCGTCCGACCGGACGAGGACGACGCGCAGCGGCTGCTGGTTCATGGAGGTCGGGCCGTACTTCACCAGGTCGTGGATGGCACGCACCTGCTCGTCCGTCACCGCCTCGTCCGTGAACGCGTTCGCCGTGCGTGCGTCGCGGAACAGGAGACGTTGGGCCGCGGAGTCGAGTACGAGAGACATGGACACCTCTGGGGGAAGTCGGAAACGGAACAGCACGGGCCCGTGTCGTACGGGGACCGACGCACACGGCCCGACGTCGCCAGTCTCCGCAGGACGGCTCCCCCGCCGCATCGCATGAACTGGTGATTCGCGGGACATCGTCGTCCGCTCTCCGCATGCCTCCGGGAGGGCCCACACCGTCGCTCGGGCCCCCCGGCGAGGCGTTGTCACCCGGGTGAAGCCCGGACGTGTGCGGCACCCCGGCTCGGAGGATCCGGCATGCTGGACCCATGCGGAACGACTGGATCACCGACCGGTCACCGGAGAGCACGGACCAAGGGTGATGACGACCTTCCCTCTTCACGGCCGGGACAGCGAGCTCGCGATCCTGCGGGAGGCCCACACCGCCGTGCGGAGCGGCGGCGGAATGTGCCTGCTCGTCGAAGGAGCCCCGGGCGTGGGCCGGACGAGGCTCCTGCAGGAAGCCGTGCGTATCGGTCGTACGGAGGGCTTCGATGTCGTCCGTGTCGAGGCCGACGAACTCGACCAGTACGCCTCTCGGTCCACGCTGCTGGCCGCGCTGCGGGAGGCCGGCGAGGGCGACGGCGAAGAACCTGGACAAGGGGTGGCCGAGCAGCCCTTCTGGGTCCTCGACCGTATCGCCGAGATCCTCGAACGCCGAGTCCGGCGGGCGCCGGTGTCCGTCGTGGTCGACGACGCGCAGTGGGCGGACCCCACCACGCTGTCCGCCCTGCGCGCCCTGCCGAAACGGCTGGTCGACTCGCGGATCCTGTGGATCCTCGGTATGCAGACCGCGAGCGGGCGGGCCCTGGCCCGCCACGCGCGCGACTACTTGGAGGAGAACGGGGCCACACGGCTCGTCCTGCGCCCCCTGGACACCGAGGCGATCACGAGGATCGCCGCGGACCTCCTCGGCCGCGCGCCGGAATCGGGCCTCGCGCCGCTCCTGCGGGACGTGCACGGCAACCCCTTCCTCGTCGTCGAGCTCCTGCGGGCCCTGGAGCGGAGCGGAGGCCAGGCCCCGATCGCCGGCGGTCCGCCCGTCCCTGCCGGTTTCCGGCGCACCGTCCACCGGCGCCTCGGGGAACTGCCCGAGGACGCCATGCGGCTGCTGCAGATCGGTTCCGTGCTCGGCAGGAGGTTCGACCTCGTGACGGCCGCCCGGATGCTGGACCGCCGGGTCGGAACGCTCCTGCCCGCGGTCAGTGCCGCGCTGGGCGCCGAGCTGCTGGCGGAGGACGGCGACCGTCTGGCCTTCCGGCACGAGCTGGTGCGCCGCGCCGTGTACGAGGAACTCCCCCGCCCCATGAGATCGGCTCTGCACCGGGAGGCCGGGGAGCTCCTGGGCACCGCGGGCGCACCGTCGGCCGAGGTGATCCGGCACGTCGTGCTGGGCGGGGGGCCACTGGACCAGGAGGCCATGCGGACGCTGCTGAGGGCGGTCCGCGACATCGCCGCTACGGTGCCCGAAGCCGCCGCCGACCTCGCGCTGGAAGCGGCGGACCGGCTGTCCTTGAGCGACCCGCGCAGGATCGAGCTGCTGACCGAGGCGGCGTACCAGCTCACCGGAACCCGCCGGATCCAGGAGGCACTCCACCTGGTGAACAGCACGCTCTCCGACGACCTGGCCGCCGCACAGCAGGCGGCCCTGCATCTGGTCGCGGCCGAGATCCACCAGGCGGCAGGAGACGACACGACTGCCATGGCCCACACGCGCCTCGCGCTCGCGCTGCCCGACCTGCGCGAGGACGTGCGCACCCAACTGCTCAAGACGCAGGGCACCGGGCTGGTGTCGATGGGCGAGCTCGCGTCGGCCGAGGCGATCGGGGGCATGCTGATCGAGGGCGCCCGCAGGAGCCGGGACACCGCGGTGGTGGTGAGCGCGATGGTCTTCCAGTCCCAGATCGCGTTCTACCGCGGCCGGCTGTCCGACGCCGTCGAACTCGCCGAGGAGGCCAGGCAGCGGTCGGACGCCGAACCGCACACCATACGGTTGCGCCCGCCGCGGGTGCCCGCGCTCTGGCTGGCCACGGTCCTGACCGCCACGGACCGCCTGGACGACGCCGAACGGACCCTGCGCGAGGGCCAGCGACAGGCCGAGGCACTGGGGCTCGGCTGGTCCCTTCCGCACTGGCACGTCCACCGCGCCTGGGTGCTGCTCGAACGCGGCGCCCTGGACGACGCGGCCGTCGAGGCGGAGGCGTGCCTGGCGGTCGCCGACGAACTGGAGATCACCCGTGCGGTTCCGCTGGCGCGGGCGGTGCTCGCCGATGTCGCCGTGCGCCGCGGAGACCTGTCCCAGGCACGGACGCAACTGCGGACCGCCGAGGCGACGGCCGGCATCGGGAACCCGCCCCACGGTCCCTGGCTGGCATTGGCCAGGGCGGCTCTGCTGGACGCGGAGAACCACTCCCGGGAGGCGGCCGACCTCACCCGCGGGTTCGGCACAGGGCCGGCGTGGCTGCCGTCCCTACCGCCCAGCCACTGGCCGCGGCTGGTGCGGATCGCGCTGCGGGGCGGCGGGCGGGAGGCGGCGGAGGCGATCCGTGCGGTGCTGCGGCGCATCGCGGGCGAGGGAGGCGGCCACGTCGTCACCCGGGCCGTCGACGCCCATGTCCAGGGCCTCGTCGAGGGCAGCCCGGAGCCGCTCCGAGCCGCCGTCCGGGACTACCGGCGAGGACCTCGGGTCCTGGCGCTGGCGGCCGCCCACGAGGACCTGGGCAATGTCCTCATCAGCGAGGGCGCCGTCGACGAGGCCGTCCCGCAGCTCCGGGAGGCACAGGTCCTGCTGCGCCGGTACGGCGCCGCCCGCGACCACGACCGGGTACGCCGGCGTCTGGGCGACCTGGGTGTGCGGGCCGCCCCCGGACCCCACCGGCCGGCGGCCACGTCCGGCTGGGACAGCTTGTCCGAGTCGGAGCTGAGGGTCGCCCCGCTGGTCGCGGAGGGCCTCACCAACCGCGCCATCGCCGAACGCCTCTATCTGTCCGTCCACACCGTGAACACCCATCTGCGGCACATCTTCACCAAGCTGGGCATCAACACCAGAGTCGAGCTGACCCGGCTGTTCCTCGAGCGCGAGGCCGCGGGCCCGCCGGAGTCCTGACGCGCCGATCACCCGGGTGATCCGGGTCCGCCCGTCCGGCACTCACCCCGGCTCGACGCATCATCTCCCCGTTCCATGCGTCGATACGGAGGAGTCGGACATGACCGCACCACACGCCCTGCGACCTGTCGCCCCCGCGCCCGCGCGAGCGCGGGGCGGGACGGACAAGGTGGTGGCCACGGCCGGGGAGGGGGTGGCCGACGTGCCGGACGGGGCGTCACTGGCGGTGAGAGGCTTCGGGCTCTCCTTCGCGATGATCCGCGGGCAGGCACATCGACGTCGCCGTCCTGGGCGCCATGCAGGTCTCCCGACACGGCGACCTCGCCAACTGGGCCGTACCCGGCAGGATGGTCACAGGGATCGGCGGAGCGATGGACCTGGTCCACGGCGCCCGCACCGTCATCGTCGTCATGACCCACACCGCCAAGGACGGCTCCCCCAAGACCCTGCGGGAGTGCGGGCTCCCGCTGACCGGCAGGGCATGCGTGAACCGCGTCATCACCGACCTCGGAGTCCTGGACATCACCGGCCACGGACTGCACCTCGTCGAGTGCGCACCCGGTGTCAGCACCACGAAGATCATCGCCAGGACCGACGCCGAGCTGACCGTCGCACAGGGCCTGATGTGAACCACCTCGGGCCGAATACCGAGGCCCGTGACCGCCCGGGGCCGGAACCGACTGTGTCGGTTCCGGCCCCGGGCTCTCTGTTCCGGTCAGGACGCGTCCTGCCGGCGGGCGTAGTCGGCCTGCGCCATGTACTCGGTGTCCTGCGTGTCCTCCTGCGGGAGCTCTATCCCGCACACCCGGCGCGCCAGATCGGCGATCGGCCCGCTCGGGGACAGCTCGGCCCGCTTCATGGTGAGCGTCCGAATGGCCAGCAGTGGAGTGCCGTTGAAGTTCTCGAACACGGCGATCCGGTTGCCCCAGTCGGAGAGGAACAGGTCCCGGATCACCCGGCTGATCTTCATCCGGTCATGCGGCCGCCCGACCGGGCCCGTCTGCAGCGCCTGCAGCCACGGCCTGAGCTCGGGACGCTGCCACTGCCCTTCCGTGGGGAAGATCAGCGACGCACGGCCTGCCAGGTCGATGATCTCGTTCACCATGTGGCCGACGTTCTCCAGGTAGAAGGCACGGCCGAAGTCGAACATCAGGACGTTCGGCTTGTAGAGGCCGCCCGGAGTCGTGAAGCCCTCGTCCTCGGAGGCGACGACATGGGCCTTGAGGGTCTGGTGGAACTCGGCGAACTTCGCCAGCCGGGTCTGGACCGGCGGCAGTTGATACGTGCCGATGTGCTCCGTCATCAGCAGGGCGAGCCCCAGCATCAGCTCGGCACGCACCATCTGCCGGACCAGCGCCTGGTAGTGCAGCCAGTCGAAGACGCGCTGCGGATACAGCGAGGCGTGCTGCGGGTTGCCGATGTGGAACACACGGTTCCAGGGAATGAGCACGTCCTCGAACAACAGGACCGCGTCGAGCTCGTCTCCCTGCGACGCGAGGGGATGCTCCTGCTCCTCGCCGTCCCTGACGTTGCTCTCACGGCAGATGACCGTCACACCCGGGGCGTTCGTGGGGACGGCTCCGAAGATCACCTGCTCCGGCTGGATTCCCGGCCGGAAGAACACACCGATGTGGATCCAGTCGCCGAAGGCCGCTCCGGTGCTGATGGCCTTCACGCCCCGCACCGTGATGCCCTCCTCCGACGTGGCGACGACGCGAAGGGCCGGCGACTCGGCCTGTGCCGACTCCCGGGACCGGTCCGTCTGCGGGTCCACGAAGGCGGGCGTGGTGTTCAGGTCACCGTCCCGGACGAGGTTCCAGAAGTCGGCGATGCCCTCGGTCAGGTCCCGGCCGTCCGTGCCGACGGACTGACTGCTCCAGGGCTCGGGGTCGTCGACGTAGGTGATGAGGACGTAGTTGTTGACGTCCGGCGTACGGGGAGTGGATCCGCCGCCGAGCTCCCGCAGCACCGTCTCGATGTAACGGCGCTTGCGCCGCAGGTCGTCCTTGGACCGGTGCTGGAACCACATCATCGACCGGCGCCGGCCCTCGTCGTCCACGAACGTCATGACGTCCGCCAGGTCGGGCCGGTGGTGCAGGTCGTAGAACTCCGCGATGCGCTGCGCGTACGCCCGCGTCTTCGGATGGGTGGCCACATTGTCGATGAGCTCGTCGCCCACCCACACCTTGCGGCCGTCGTTGAGGGCTGCCAGATAGTCCTTGCCGGTTCGCAGCACGTCAGGCTCCTCGGAGGTCGTCGGGAAGAGAACGGCCTGATGGTGGACGCTGATGGGGTGAGCCGAGCGCCCCGTCGGCCAATCACCCGGGTGATACGCGACGGTCACCACCTCGCGGCCGGTGCTTCGCCGCTACAGAAGCCCTCGCTCACGGGCCCGTGCGACGGCACCGGCCCGACTGTGCGCGCCCAGCTTGCGGAAGATCGCCCTCACCTGGGTCTTCACGGTGTTGTGGGAGAGGTACAGCTCCGCCGCGATCTCACGGAGGGTCAGCGGACCACACAGCGCCCGCAGCACGCGGCGTTCGGCGGCCGACAGTTCCTGGTCTCGGCGTACCTCCGACTCCGTGGCCACCGCGCCCACCGTGTCCGGCGTCGTCGGCAGGAGGCTGCCGAGAACCCCCGGGGACTCACACGCCCCAGCGGTGACCACCGCGCTCCGCAATGCCGCTCGCGCCGCATCGCGATTCCCGCGCCGGTCTTCCAGTTGCGATCGAAGCAGATCGCCCAGGGCGCGGACGTGCGGTTCGCCGCCCGGGCACACGGTGCCGGCCAGGGCCCGTTCGGCATCGGCCAGCGATCGGTCCGCCTCGTCCAGGGCATGGGCGCCGAGCGACACACCCCCGCGGCTGACATGGGCCAACGCGGTCACGAAGTGGCCGCTCAGACCCACTGCGCGGGCCGTCTCGAGGGCCTGCGCACCGAGAGTCCCGGCGCGTCCCGGCCGTCCGGAGAGGCCGGCGCAGGCGGCCTGGGCCCCAAGTGCCCGCACCAGCACCAGCGCATGGCCCGACGCCCGTGCGCTGCGAGCCGCTTCACCGAGCCAGCTCTGCGACTGCTCGTAGTCTCCGTGCCACATCAGGGCCAGACCACGGGTGACGCATCCCAGCGCCCGCCAGCTCGTCAGAGGACCGGGTCCACGCAACTGGGGCACTGCGGGCTCGGTGAGCCGAGCTGCCGTCAGAATCTCCCCTCGCGAGCAGGACACCGCCGACCGCACGATGGCCGTCGTGTCCATCGCACCGGACGGCTCGCCGAACGTGACAGCCCCGGGGCGGCGCACATCGGCCAGATCGAGCCACCGGCAGGCCGTCTCCATGTCTCCCCCGGCGAGCGCGGTCATGGCGCCGACGACGCAGAGCCTGGGATCCGCCGCGACCAGCTCCCTGGGCAGTTGCTCCAGCCAGGGGGCCACATCCGCGTGGCGCCCGGCGGCCACCGCGCCTTCCCACGCCTGCAGCACCGCCGCGGCCGCGGTCGTGAGGTCCGCGCCGAGAACCGCGTGCCGGACCGCGCGCGACGTCTCTCCGCGTTGCTCGAACCATCGTGCGGCAGCCTGGTGCAGGTGGACCGACCCACGCGGCCGTTCGGCGTCCACGGTCCGGGCCAGGACGGAGCGCAGGGCGGGGTGCAGGCGATGGGTCTCGCGCCCGGGCCCGAGGGGAACGAGGAACTGGACCGCCTGAGCGAGTTGCCGCAGCAGGGCACCGGCGCGGGCCTCACCGGTCACTGCCCAGCACGGTCCGGCAGCCAGTTCGTCGAGCACGCTGACATCCGCGAGGAAGTCCCGCTGCCGCGTGGTCAGGCGGTCGAGGACCTCGGCTCGCAGATAGTCCGAGATGGCCCGTTCCACACGGGTGAAGTCCTCCGGCTCCGCGGGAATCTCTCCCGGCCTGTCGATCAGGTGCGCCGCCATGCCCAGGCCTGCCGCCCAGCCCTCGGTGACGGCGTAGAGTTCCGCGAACCGCCCGGCCGGCAGGGCAGCTCTGCTGCCCGCTCCCCCGCTCCTGAAAAGTTCCTCCGCCTCTTCCGGGGTGAAACGCAGATCCTCGGGCCCGAATTCGGCGACGCTTCCCCGGGCGCGCAGCGCCGGGATCGGCCCGCCCGCCACTCGCCGGGTCGCGATCACCACACGGAATCCCTCGGGAATCCAGGTGACGAAGTCGGCCAGCGTCTGCAGAGCCTCGCCGTCCGTGAGGAACTCGAGACCATCGAGAATCAATGTGGAAAGGCCGTCGGCGACATCCCGCGGAAGGCCGTGGACAGGGGTTTCGGACCGTGGCACCTCTGCTCCGGCGGGGACCCTGGACGTCCCGGGTACGGTCGGAATGGTCTCCCTCAGAGCCCGTGTGATGCCGTCCCACAGACGGACCGGCGCGTTGTCCCGGGCATCGAGGTTGAGCCATGCGCACTCGCCCCGGGCCCGAGCCTCCTGCGACCACTCCGCCAGCAGCGACGTCTTCCCCGACCCGGCCGGTGCCGAGACGACCACGATCGGTGCGGAGGTGGCATCCAGCCTCCGAAGGAGGCGGGGCCGTGAGATCCACAGGCTGGGCTGCGGCTGCGGCCGGAATTTGAATTCAGGTACGAGGGGCGTCATGATCCTGCACCGTTCCAGGATTGCAGTGGTCCATTATCTGCGGTGCCGGCCGCCTTCGCATTCCCGTGAATTCTTGTCGGCCCTGCCTGGTGGGTCAACGGCCAGGCCGGGCGATTTATCGCTGTTCTCGATTCTTGGTCTTTTCACGCCACGGCTTTGACGTGTTCAAGCGATGTCTTCGGCCCTTTGGACCATGCCTGCTCCTGGCGAGGCCCTGCCCGGCCGGAACGGGCATCGCCTGTTCATGCGATGTCCGGGTCCGCCGGCCGGTGCCCCACTGACCCGGTTCCCAGGGCCCTGCGCAGCACCTGGACGGCCTGCTCGATCGCGGCGCTCGAGGCCTGGGTGCCGCGGACCGGGTTCAGCATCATGAAGTCGTGCAGGGTGGCGTTGTAGCGGATGCCCGTGGTCGGCACTCCGGCCTGGACGAGTTTGCGGGCGTAGGCCTCGCCCTCGTCGCGCAGCACGTCGTTCTCGTCCACGATGACGAGGGCCGGCGGCAGCCCCCGGAGATCCTCCGGTGTCGCGCGCAGCGGTGAGGCGGTGATCTGGGCGCGCTCGGCCGGGTCGGTGGTGTAGGCGTCCCAGAACCACTCCATCGCCTTCGCCGTCAGGTGCGGACCGTGAGCGAAGGTCCGGTAGCTCCCGGTGTTCTGGGCGGCGTCGGTCACGGGGTAGTAAAGGGACTGGTGCAGGAAGGTGACGTGACCTCGCTGCTTGGCCATATGGGTGAGCGCGGCGGCCATGTTGCCGCCGACGGAGTCACCGGCGACGACCAGCCGGGAGCCGTCAAGGCCGTCCTCGGCGCCCTTGGTGGTGATCCACTGGGCGGTGGCGTACGCCTGCTCGATGGCGACGGGGTACTTGGCCTCCGGGGAGCGGTCGTACTCGACGAAGACCAGAGCGGCCTGAGCTCCGACGGCCAGTTCGCGGACAAGGCGGTCGTGGGTGGCGGCGTTGCCGAGAATCCAGCCGCCGCCGTGCATGTAGAGGATCACAGGCAGGACACCGGTGCTGCCGACAGGCTTGACGATCCGCACCTTCACCTCACCGACGTGGGCGGGAACAGTGATCCACATCTCGTCCACATCGAGCTTCGGGACGGGCTGGGCCTGCACGTCGTCCAGCAGTTCGCGGGCACCTTCGACTCCGAGTTCGTACAGCAGCGGCGGCCTGGCGGTCGCGTCGGCGAAGTCCTGCGCGGCGGGTTCGAGAACGATGTCGGTCACCGCGTGCTCCTTCAGCCCGGCGCCGTGCTATTCGGCAGTTCCACCGGCGGGGTCGGTGGGCCTCGGCAGCAAGGCGCCGTCGACGTACAGATCGACGTGCTCGTTGTAGAACGCGGTCAGACCCGCGATGCGGCTGGCCTCGACGGTCGGGAAGTCGTACGTCCAGGCGATGTCCTCATGGGAGGCGGTGTCGCCGTCGAACGACCAGTAGCTGCTCGTCGTCCCCTTGTACGGGCACCCGGTCACCGTGTCGGAGCGCCGCAGCCGGGTCCAGTCGATGTGCGTGCGGTCAAGGTAGTAACGGGTCGGCAGACCGGTCTCGAACAGCTTCACGCAATCGGGTGCCTCCGCCAGCAGGACCCCGTCCGACTCCACACGGACGGCGCTGGCCGAACGCAGGGCGTCCACGCGGGAATACGGGCTCCTCGGATGGACGAAGACCGGCTCGTCCTCCTCGAACCAGGAGTCCAGGGCGTCCCACTCGAAGCGCACGGTGTCATGCAGGGGCTCCGGGGCGCCCTCGTCCCAGACCCACGCCGCGCCCGCGCGGACCTCGGAGCCGACCTGCAGGGTGTGCCGGCGTGCGGGGCCGGCACCCCGTTGCTCCGTGCGGTGGTCATCGCGGAGCAGGCCGTCGACCAGGTCCTCGACCGGGATGCTGAACTGAGGGTAGGCCTGCCACTCCCATACATACAGGGCACGGCGCGTGTCGAAGACGACGCGGCCGCCGACCACCCCGCGGATCCGGCGCGGTACGGGCTCGACGTGCCCGATCGGGACGATCAGACCCGGATGCAGAACGCTCTCGATTGCCATGGTGAGTACCTTGGTGCATTCTCTGACCGCGCGCTCGCCTTGCCCGGTGACCGTGGCCCGGGGGGACCATGCGTACTCGGACGAGCGGTCCTTCCCTCGTCGTTCGATGCTATCGGTTGTGCAGGACAGCGGCACCGCGACCGTGTTTCCGCAGCCCAGCAGCAGTGGGTGTCCAGCGGAGCCCCGGCCGGCCGGGGGGCGAGTGCCTTGGCCGGGGCCTCACCCGCCTCGGTCAACGGAACGTCCGTGCGGCCGGCGTGCCGGCCCGGCAGGCGCCACCCGGTCCGGCCGTGCCTGGTCAATATCAGCTCACCCGTGGCTGTGCACGCGGTCTGATCGGGCGTCACGGCGGGCCGGACCGCTCGCGTCCGCTGCCACTCGTCCGCTGCCACTCGTCTGCGGTCACTCGTCGGCATGGGTGCGGGAGAGCGGTGGAGGTGCGCCTTGAGTGGTGTTGTGTGCTGTGTGTTCTGCCGGCCGCCGTTCACCCGCGTCAGAGGGCGGCCGCCGGGTAGCGTACGAAGAGTATGCCGTGCACATCGCCGTGCGGGGCGCTGTAGAGGTGGGGGGTGTCGGCGGGCCAGCGCACCGACATGCCCGGCCCGGCGCTGCGCGGCGCGTCCAGGACTCCGACGACGGCTGTGCCGCTCAGGATCATCAGGCTCTCCGTCGTACCCGCGACGTGCGCGGCCGACTCCTGTGTGGCGCCGGCGGCGATGGTGATCCGGAAGACGTCGGTGACCGCGTCCTTGTCCTCGTGCCGCTCGATCAGGACCGCCGTGACGGCGCTGCCGGAGACGGCACCCTCGTGCTGCTCGGCGCGCGGGAGCGGGTCGTCGCTGAGTACCGCGCTGAGCGGCCGGTTGAGCGCGGTGGTCAGGGCGTAGAGGGTCTCAAGGGTGGGATTGCGCGTGCCGCTCTCCAGCTCCGAGAGCGTGCCTTTGCCCACGCCGGAGCGCCGCGCCAGCTCCGAGAGGGACAGGCCCCGGGCCGTGCGCAGCTCCCGGAGCCTGCGCCCCACGTCGTCGTTCAGCCCCATCGCCGGATCGCGCTCCCGCTGTCGTTGCCGTGGTTGACGGGTCTCCGCCCTCCTCTCTAGTGTTCCACAAACAAAACGTTCTGTTTATGGAACAGCTGGTACGGGACAGCCTGTCGCCGGCTCCTGTCCGGCGCCCCGCTCCGCCCCGCATCCCGCCGCCCTCGTCCCCGGAAGTTGCCCCGCATGTCCTCCTTCACCGACCGCATACGCGCGGCCGCCCCTCCGTCGGCCGTGGCCGCCGGACTGATCGCCGTCACCGTGGGCGTCACCAGCTCGGCCGCGCTCGTGTTCACCGCGGCGAAGGCCGCGGGGGCGGGCCCGAGGGAGATCGGCTCCTGGATGCTCGCGCTCGGCGTCGGCCTCGCGATCACTTGCGCCGGCCTTTCCCTGCGCCATCGCGCTCCCGTCGTCACCGCGTGGTCGACACCGGGCGCGGCCCTGCTCTCGACCAGCCTCGCCGGGGTGCCGATGGGGCAGGCCGTCGGCGCGTTCGTCTTCTCGGCACTGCTCGTCCTCGTCACCGGCGTGACCGGGTGGTTCGCCCGCGCCATGGACCGCATCCCCGTACCGCTGGCCTCGGCGCTGCTCGCCGGGGTGCTGCTGCGGTTCGGCACCGGCCTGTTCAGCACGATGCACGACAGCTTCGCGGTCGCCTTCCCCGTGTTCGTCCTCTATCTCCTGGCGCGCCGGTTCGCGCCGCGGTACGCGGTGCTCCTCGCCCTCGCCGGTGGTGTCCTCGCCTCGGTCGTCACCGGCGGGTGGCGCCTGGACAGGCTGCGGATCTCGCTCGCCGAGCCGGTCTTCGTCGCGCCGGACTTCGACTGGAAGGTGCTCGTCAGCGTCGGTGTGCCGCTGTTCGTGGTCACGATGGCCTCGCAGAACCTGCCCGGAGTCGCCGTGCTGCGCGCCTCGGGCTACGACGTGCCCGTCTCGCCGCTGATGACGTGGACCGGAGCGGTCAACGTCCTGCTCGCCCCGTTCGGTGCGTTCGGGCTGAACCTCTCCTCCATCACCGCCGCGATCTGCACCGGCCCGGAGGCGCACCCGGACCGGAACAGGCGCTACGTCGCCGCCGTGTGGGCCGGGATCTTCTATCTCTGCGTCGGCGTGTTCGGTGCCACGGTCGCATCGCTGCTCACCGCCATGCCGCACGCCCTGGTGCTCGCCACGGCGGGCGTCGGTCTGCTGGCCACGATCGAGAGCTCCCTGACCACGGCTCTGTCCGACAAGGCAGCGCGGGAGGCCGCGGTCGTCACGTTCCTCGCCACCGCGTCCGGTGTCACGCTGCTGGGCATCGGATCCGCCTTCTGGGGGCTGCTCGCGGGCGCCCTCACCAGCGTCGTCGCGAACGCCGGGCGACGCCGGACCAGGCCGACACCGCCGGCCCGGCGGGCGGACACGGCAGGCGATACGGCCGGCGTATGACGCAGCTCTCCAAGAAGGCTTCACAGCGGGTCGTCTGATACGGGTGGTGAGCATCGCGCCCGGCCTGTTCGAGACGCCCATGCTCGCGGGACTGCCGGACACGGCCCGGGCGGCACTCGGCGCACAGGTCCCGCGCCCCGCCCGCCTCGGCGCCCCGGACGAATACGCCGCTCTGGTGGAGCACATCCTCACCAGCCCCGTGCTCAACGGCGAAACCGTCCGGCTGGACGGAGCCCTTCGCATGGCACCCCGCTGACGCCCGGCACGCGTGGGCCGGCCCACGCGTGAGCTCCCTGCGCAACGGCGGCAACGGCGGCAACGGCAGGAACGGCGACGGCAGTACGAGGTCGTACGATGCTGCCCATGATCTTCATCACCGCCAAGTTCCGAGTCCGACCCGAGCACGCCGACCGCTGGCCCGAGATCACCGCTGACTTCACCCGGGCCACCCGCGCCGAGCCGGGCTGCCTGTGGTTCGACTGGTCGCGCAGCATCGAGGACTCGACGGAGTACGTGCTGGTCGAGGCGTTCCGCGACGACGAGGCCGGGGCCGCGCATGTGCAGTCCGCGCACTTCAAGGCCGCGCAGCAGTCGCTGCCGCCCCATCTGGCCGAGACGCCGCGCATCGTCAACGTGACCGTCGAGCAGAACGACTGGTCCCTGCTCGGGGAGATGGCGGTCCCCGGGCAGGAGTAGCGGTCCCGCCCCGGCGTCAGGTGAACGCGCCGCCCAGGGGTTGTTCGGTCCACACCGTCTTGCCGTCGCGGCTGTAGCGGGTGCCCCAGCGTTCGGCCAACTGGGCCACCAGGAACAGCCCGCGCCCGCCCTCGTCGGTGGTGCGGGCGCGGCGCAGGTGGGGTGAGGTGTGGCTGGTGTCGCTGACCTCGCACACCAGACACCGTTCACGGATGAGCCGCAGGGTGGCGGGGCCGCCGGCGTACCGGTAGACGTTGGTGACGAGTTCGCTGGCGATCAGCTCGGTGGTGAACGCCAGGTGCTCCAGGCCCCATTCGGCCAGCTGGGCCGAGGTCAGCTCCCGGGCCCGGGCGGCGCTTCCGGGCTCCGGTGGCAGCTGCCAGGAGGCGACGTCGTCCGGTGGCAGCACGCGCGTGCGGGCGATCAGCAGGGCGATGTCGTCGCTGGGGCGCGCGGGCACGAGGGAGTCGACGACTGCTTGGCATGTGCGTTCCAGTGCGTCCGCGGGGCGGGTGAGCGCCGCGCGCAGGGTGGCCAGGCCGGCGTCGGCGTCGATGTGACGTTCGCCGATGAGTCCGTTGGTGTAGAGGCACAACAGACTCCCCTCGGCCAGTTCCACGTCCCGGGCCTCGAACGGCAGGCCGCCCAGGCCGAGCGGTGGTCCGGCGGGCAGGTCGAGCAGGGCCGCCTGTCCGTCCGGGGCCGTCACCACCGGCGGTGGGTGGCCGGCGCGGGCCGCGGAGCAACGCCCGGAGACCGGGTCGTACACGGCATACAGGCAGGTGGCGCCGACGGCCTGCTCGCCCACGGGCCGCTCGCCCGCCGCCTCCTGTTCGGCCGCCAGCAGCAGGACCAGGTCGTCCAGGCGGGAGAGGACCTCGTCCGGTTCCAGGTCGAGGCTGGCGAGCGTGTGCACGGCGGTACGCAGCCGGCCCATGGTGGCGGCCGCGTGGATGCCGCGTCCCACCACGTCGCCGACGACGAGGGCGACCCGGGCACCGGACAGAGGGATGACGTCGAACCAGTCGCCGCCCAGCCCCGGCGCCGCGCTGGCCGGAAGGTACCGCAGGGCCACCTCGACGGCCGACTGGTCCGGGACCTTACGGGGCAGCAGGCTGCTCTGGAGGGTGAACGCGGTGTGCTGCTGCTGGGTGAAGCGCCGGGCGTTGTCGATGGCGACGGCGGCGCGCGCGGCGAGTTCCTGGGCGAGGGTGAGGTCGTCCGCCTCGAAGGGATCGGGCCGGCGCGAACGCCACAGGGTCATCACGCCCAGCACCAGGCCACGCGCGGCCAGGGGTACGACGATCAGCGAGTGTGCGCCGAGTTCCGGAGCGTGGGGCCCCTGGCGGCTTGGGGACGAGAACCAGTCGGGCGGGAGCACGGGCTCCAGGATGGGCCGCCCTTCGGCCAGGCATCTGGCCTCGGGTGTGTCGGGTGCGAACTCCACCGGCTCGCCCTGGGGGTGGGGCGGACCGGGTTGCCGGGCACCGACGCCGCTGGTCCCGACGCGCACGAAGGGCCCTGTCAGTGCCTGCGCCGGTTCCTCACCGCGGGTCACCTGCTGAAGGAGGTCCACCGAGGCGTGGTCGGCGAGGTGAGGCACCATCACCTCGGCCAGTTCCCGGGCGGTCTCCGCCGCGTCGAGGGTGGTTCCGATACGGCTGCCGGCCTGGTCGAGGAGCGCGAGCCGACGCTGGGCCCGATAGCGTTCGGTGATGTCCTCGATCATCTCGGCCACGCCCAGGATGCGGCCGGAGGGGTCCTCCATGGGGAAGGACGAGACCATCGCGACCCGCTCGCGTGCCGGATCCCACTCCATGCGGACGAACTGCTCGGAGTAGACCATCGGCCTTCCGGTCTCGATCACCCGGCGCACCCGGTCCACGGCCCTGCGCGCGTCGTCGGGCAGGAGGAAACAGCCGGTGGGCAGCCCACGGAACTCCGCTGCCGGGACGCCGGTGACGCGTTCGATGGCCCGGTTGACCCGGAGCAGCCGCAGGTCGGGGCCGTGGACGACGAGGCCGATGGGGCACCGGCGGTACAACCCGTCGAGCACCGCGCGGTCCCTCTGCCACTCCAGGACGTCGACCGCGAGGGCTCCGGCCAGAAACCACTCACGGATCCCGTCGCCGCGGGCGAGCGCATGGGCCCTGAGCCCCATCTCCACGAGCCGCCCGTCGCTGTGCCGCACCCTCAGCACCCCGAACCAGCCGCCCGCTCTCCTGCATCTGGCCGCGGCCTGTCGTACGGCCGGCAGATCGCGGGGATCGACGAGGACCTCGAGTGCCGGACGACCGATCACGGCTGTGTCCGGGTGGCCGAGCAGTTCCCGGGCCCGCCGGCTCCAGCCGACCACGGCTCCACGGTCGTCGAGCACCGCCACAGCGGCCAGGTGCTGGGCGAACGGATCGTCGTGGCTTTCGCTGAGCTCCGTCATCCGCTTCTCCACCACCGGACTCCACCTCGTACCGGGTCAGCGACGTTCTGCCGCGGGACCTGACCGCGGCCGGTGACCGGTATGAGGGGGCCCCGTGCGGTGTGGCTCGGCGTACCCCCCTCGCACGCTGACCTGCTGATGCCCCGTAAGCCTAGTGAACGGGGCGGGGTCGCGGCGGCCACGCCCGCCGCGCGGCGCGGCGTGGCGCGGCGTGGCGCGACCCCGAGGCATGGCGGGTGCGGCGTGGCAGGTGCGGCGTGGCGTGGCGTGGCGGGCGCGGCGTGGCGTGGCGTGGCGGGTGCGGCGTGGCGTGGCGGGCGCGAAGGTTCGGCTCGGGCCGAGGCCGCGCGCTCAGTCGGCGGCGGCGCCGAACCACGTGGGCAGCCGGCCGAGCAGATCCCGCTGGTCCTCACCGACCCATGCCACATGGCCGTCCGGCCGCAGCAGCACCGCCGGCACATCCAGCTCCGCGCTGACGTCGACGACATGGTCGACGCGATCCTCCCAGCCCGCCACCGAGAGCCGGCCGGTCTGGTCGAGCAGCAGTCCGCGGCCGCCGTGCGTCAGCTCGTACAGGCGCCCCCGCTTCAGCTCCACGTCCCGCATCCGCCGGCCCAGCAGTTCGTGCCCTTCACCGAAGTCGTAGCGGACGCCGATCGCGGTGATCTTCTCGATGAGGTACCGGTTCACCTCCTCGAAGTCCATCAGTTCGGCCACCAGCCGGCGCACCGCCTGGGGACCGGGCTCGGTGGCCATCAGGTGCATCTGCGCGCGGGTGTGGTCCAGCACGGTCGCGGCCACCGGGTGACGTTCGTCCTGGTAGCTGTCCAGGAGCCCCTCGGGCGCCCAGCCGGCGATCTCGGCGGCCAGTTTCCAGCCGAGGTTGAACGCGTCCTGGATACCGAGGTTGAGGCCCTGCCCGCCGGTCGGCGGGTGGACGTGTGCCGCGTCGCCGGCCAGCAGCACCCGGTCGACGCGATAGCGCTCGGCCTGCCGGGTGGCGTCGCCGAAGCGGGAGAGCCAGCGCGGCGAGTGCACACCGAAGTCGGTGCCGGCGGTCGCCCGCAGCTGCTGCTTGAACTCCTCCAGCGTGGGCGGGACCGTACGGTCCTCGGCCACTCCCTCGGCGGGCACGACGACGCGGTACACCCCCTCCCCGAGGGGCGCGAAGCCGAACCGCTTCTGGGTCTTGCGGACCTCGGTCATCACGGTGGTCAGCGTCTCCTGGTCCACGCCGATCTCCATCTCGCCGAGCAGCGTCTCGACCCTGCTGGGCTCCCCGGGGAAGCCGACGCCGAGCAGCTTGCGCACGGTGCTGCGGCCGCCGTCGCAGCCGACGAGACAGCGCGAGCGCAGCCGGGTGCCGTCGGCCAGCTCGGCGGTCACCCCCTCCTCGTCCTGGCTGAGCCCGACCAGTTCGCAGCCGGAGCGGATCTCGGCGCCCAGCTCGGTGGCGTGCTCGGACAGCAGCCGGGCCGTTACGGGCTGCGGGATGCCCAGGACGTACCCGTGTGCGGTGTCCAGCCGGTCGGGCCAGGGCTTGTCGATGCCGGCGATGAAGCCGCCGACGCGGTACTGCTTACCGAGCGCGAGGAACCTCTCCAGCAGGCCGCGCTGGTCCATCACCTCGATGCTGCGCACGTGCAGTCCGAGCGCGCGGACCACCTTGGTCGGCTCCGCCTCCTTCTCCAGCACGAGCACGCGCACACCGTGCAGCCGCAACTCCGCGGCCAGCATCAGCCCGGTCGGTCCACCACCGACAATGATCACGTCAGTCATCAAGCCCCCATGTCATCAGCTTCCGGCCACCTGATGTCCTCAGGTTCTGCCACCGGCCGGAGATTCTGCGGCACACAGGGGGCCTTGCCGCAAGGCCCCCTGTGCGCTATAAGTTGAGAGTGGCAAGGAGTGCGCGAACTCCTTGCCTTCGTTTTTTGTCCTCCTGACGGCCGGTCCGGTCTTCGGTCGACGGGTCGTCGTGCCGGGCATGCAGGCGGTGGACCGGCGCGAGGCGCGAGAGCGGACCCTCGCCCTCTACGCACGACGCGGTACGGACGCCGGCCGGTACGGTGGCCTGCCGCCGGTCTTGAGCGAGGAGCGCCGCGCCGCGTTCCAGAACCGGCAGGCGAGGACGGACACGCCCATCCGGTTGCGCTGGTTCGACTCGAGAACCCCGAGATGCCGGGCCGGCATGCCCGAACTCGCACACAGGGCCGGAGCGGGCACCGCCGTGGAGCCCGTCCCTGCCGACGGTTCAGGCCATTTCGACGTAGCGGTGGGCTCGGTCGAAGCGCAGGGCCGCCAGGTCCCGGCGGCGGATCACCCAGTGGGCCACGCCCGAGTCCAGTTCCGAGACGTCGTCGCCGCATCTCCAGGTGGCCAGGAGAGTCCAGTCGTCGGTGCCGGCTTCGCCGTCCGTGCTGCCCTGCCCGGCGGTGTCGTCCTGGCCGGGGTCGCGGGCGTAGTGGACCGGGTCGTTCTGAGGAGAGACCGGGTGGCCGCCGATCTGGAGGGTCCAGGAGGGCCGGTGGCCGCCCACGTGGGACCATGCGTCGGCGAGCTCTTCAGCGCGTTCGAACTGTTCGTCGTCGGGGAAGTCGCCCCATGTGTCCAGGGCGAAGCTCTCCGGCATCTGAGGGCTCAACTGGTGCCAGAGTGTGCGCAGTTCCCGCGCTTGGTACGGCTTGCGCCGGCTGTGTTCGAGGGGGCGTCGGGTGGTCGGTGTCCCGGCGGGGATGTACATCACGGCGTCCGGCACGTGTCCCTGGATGCCACCCACGTCGGGAGCGGCGAAGAACAGCAGGTGACCGTCGGCGGGGAGCGGGAGGTTGGTGGCGCCCGGGGGAAGGGCCGCGACGTCCACGGAGGCCACGAAGGGATCGGACGGGTCCGGTACGCCGTGCGGCAGCATCGGGTCGCCACCCACCCGGGCCGCGAGGGGCCCGTCACCGTCCTCTGCCATGTACACCGCCGGCAGGGCGGCGCGTATCCACTCCTCCACCTCCTCCGGCGGCAGGTCGCGGGATTCCGCCTCGGCGCGGAAACGGTTCGGTCTGTCCACGGTCTCGTCAGTCACGCGGCCACCCTAACGATCTCGTGTGCGGGCGGCAGTTGCTCATCGAGGGAGCCGTGCATGATCGCGGGGCGTCGGTGCCCTGGTCACGGCGGTCCCTTCGGTCCACCGAGAGTTGCTCGCCGAGATCGAGGCACTCATCACCCACGGCGTACTCCGGCCGGGCACTCCCCACGTTCACCCCCTGTCCGAAGGACCGGCAGTGCTTCAGCAACTCGAAGCGGGCCTGACCCGCGGCAAACACGCCCTGGATCCGTGGCGGTGGGAAAGACCTGTGCCGCACCGCAATGGCCACGTCGCGGCCGAGACGGGGATCTGCCGCGACGAGGCAGGAGCCTTCACTGCCGAAGAGCCTCGGCCGCGGTGGCCGTGACCGCGTCGGCCAGTGCCGCCAGTGCCGGGGAGTCGAGCTTCCACTGCTGCCAGTGCAGGGTGACGTCCATCCACTCCCCGGGCGCGAGCAGGGTCAGACGGCCCGCTTCCAGCAGAGGCGCGGCCTGGACCTCCGGGACCATGCCCCAGCCGAGCCCGGCCGCGACCGCCTCGCAGAAGCCCTCGGAGGTGGGGACGTGGTGCCGGTCCGCGGCGGCGGAGGTGCGGCCCAGCCGGCGTACGAAACCGTCCTGGAAGTCGTCCTTGCGGTCGAAGACCACGACGGGGGCCCCGGGCAGCACCTCCGGCAGCGGCCCGGTCAGCAGGCGTGCCGCGAGACCCGGCTCCGCCACCGGCAGATACCGCATCCGGCCGAGCGGGCGGACCGTGCAGCCGGGCACCGGGTCGGCCGAGGAGGTCACCGCGGCCATCACCAGGCCCTCGCGCAAGAGGGTCGCCGTGTGGTCCTCGTCCTCCCGGTGCAGCTCGAAGCAGAGCCCGGTCACCCGGGTCAGGGCCGGCAGGAACCAGGTCGCGAGCGAGTCCGCGTTCACCGCGACGGACACCCGCGTCGGCTGTCCGGCGCCGCTGAGCCCCAGCTCGCCCCACGCGTCGCGCTCCAGCCGTGCGAGCTGCCGGGCGAAGCGCACCAGCACCGCGCCGGACTCCGTGGGCCGCACCGGCTTGGTGCGCTGGAGCAGCACACGGCCGGTGCGCTGCTCCAGTGCCTTGATCCGCTGGCTGACCGCCGACGGCGTCACATGCAGCGCCGCGGCCGCCGCGTCGAAGGTGCCCTCGTCGACCGCGGCGAGAAGAGTCCGTACCTGTTCCACAGGGAGATCCGTCGCCACGCTGCTAAGAATAGCTAAGGTTGCGTAAGAAACATTAGCTGTACTTTTCCTCGGCGGCTTCCTTAGCGTCGCACCATGAACCATCACGCCCTGGCCGTCGCCGCCGCCGGATTCGGCACCGGACTCTCCCTGATCGTCGCCATCGGCGCCCAGAACGCGTTCGTCCTGCGCCAGGGGGTGCGCCGGGACGCCGTCCTCGCCGTCGTCGGCATCTGCGCGCTGTCCGACGCGGTGCTCATCGCGCTCGGCGTCGGCGGGGTCGGGGCGGCCGTCGTGGCGTGGCCGGGCGCGCTCCGTGCGGTCGGGATCATCGGCGGGGTCTTCCTGAGCTCCTACGGTGTCCTCGCCGCCCGTCGCGTCCTCCGGCCCGGCACCGGACTGCGGGCGCAGGGCGAAGCCGCCGGGTCCCGCAGGCGCGCGGTGCTCACCTGCCTGGCGATGACCTGGCTCAACCCGCACGTCTACCTGGACACCGTGTTCCTCCTCGGCTCCCTCGCCGCCGACCGTGGCCCCCTGCGCTGGACCTTCGGGCTCGGCGCCGCTCTCGCCAGCCTGTGCTGGTTCGCGGCGCTCGGCTTCGGCGCCCGGCTGCTGGGCCGCCTGCTGGCCCGGCCCACCGCCTGGCGAGTTCTGGACGGCCTGGTCGCCCTCACCATGCTCGCGCTGGGCGCCACACTCGCCCTCGGAGCATGAGGGCGAGTGTGGTGAGGGCTTCGGCGGAGTGTCGTGCCGCCGCTACCGCCCTCCATCCGGGTCAGCCGGAGGCGGGACGCAACCGGTAGGCGTAGCTGTAGGTGCGCCCGGAGTGCAGGAGGTACTTCTCCAGCGGTGCCGCGCCCCAGGAGTTGATGCCGCCGACTCCCATCTGCCGGTGGTTGACGAGCAGGATCGTCTCGTCACGCCGCGTCAGCTGATACGGGTGGCGCGGACCGTCCAGGTCCGAGGGCGAGTGGTGCAGGGCGCTGGTCTCCAGCAGTGGCTCGCCCGCGGCGGGGTCGGCGACGACCTCCAGGCCCTGGCCGGAGCGGTCGGTCAGCGACAGCCACCGGACGTCCGTCTGGTTGCCCGTCTGCTGGGGCCGTACGTACGGCGCGACCTGCTGGTCGACCGTGGAGTGCCACCGGCCCACAAAGGCGGCCGTCTTGCGGTCCTGGTAGTTCTCGTGGGGTCCCCGCCCGAACCAGCCGAGCCGTTCGTGCCCGTCCGGCACGGTGAGCAGCGCGCCGACCATGGGCAGGTCCGGCAGCCCGGACGGGGCGTCCAGGGTGTGCCGCACCCGCACCTCGCCGTCGGCACGGACCCGGAACACCGTGTGCCAGGTGGCGGTCTTCGGGGACGTGGGCAGAGTGCAGGCGACCTCGACGACGACCTCGCCGTCCGCGGGCTGTGCGGCCCGCACGGAGGTCACCGTGCGCTCGGCGCCCGCGTCCCGCCATGTCACGGCCGTCTTCTGGAAGCCGCGGCCGATGTCGTTGTCCGTGGGCCCGCGCCAGAAGTTGGGCACGGGGCCCTCGGCGAGCAGCGCCCGCCCCTTCCATGTGTACGAGGCGAGGGTTCCGGAGGACTTGGACAGCACCACCTCCACGTCCGGTCCGCTGATCCTCACCTCGGTCGCGGTCTCGGCCAGCGTCAGCCGGCCGGTCGCCGGGGCGTCGTCGGAGACCGGAGCGTGCCAGTCCAACGCCAGTTGCTCGGCGGCCACTTCGTGTCCGGCGTCCGCCCAGCGGGTCCGCTCGCGCAGCACGAAGGAGAGGTTCAGGAAGTACTCGCCACCGGATATGGAGGACGAGGGTCTGCGGTACGGGATGCGCACGTCACCCTCGTCGCCGGGCGCCACCGCCGGAGCCGGGAGCGTGCCGTGCTGCACCGTCTCGCCGTCGCAGGTCACGGACCAGTGCAGCGCGTAGGCCTCCAGACCGCTGAACAGATGCTTGTTGCGGACCTTGACGGTGCCCCCGGAGGCGACGGAGAGGTCGCCGGCCGTGATGCCGACCGGCTGGTAGCACTTCTTCACCTCGATCAGCCCGGGGTGGACCGACCGGTCCGCGGCCGTCAGGCCGTTGCAGCAGAAGTTGCCGTCCGTGGGATAGCCGGCGTGCCAGTCGCCGCCGAAGGACAGGTACGTGTGCCGGGAGTCGCCGGGGACCGGCAGCCGGATGGCCTGGTCGACCCAGTCCCAGACGAAGGCGCCGTGCAGGTTCGGATACCGCTCGAAGACGTCCCAGTACTCCTGCAGGTTGCCGCCGCTGTTGCCCATCGAGTGGTTGTACTCGCACAGCATGAACGGCGTCCGGTTGCCGGACCTGCCGTAGGCCTCCACGCCCGCGGGGCTGGTGTACATCTCGCTGTGCAGGTCGGCGACGGCGTTCATGCCCTCGTAGTGCACCGGGCGCGAGGCGTCGCGGGCGTGTACCCAGTCGGCCATGACCTTGAAGTTCGCGCCCTGCCCGGCCTCGTTGCCGAGCGACCAGACGACGACGCACGGATGGTTCTTGTCCCGTTCGACCATCGACCGCAGCCGGTCCACGCAGGCGTCGGTCCACTCCGGCAGGGATGCGGGCACCGTGGCCCGCACGCCGTGCGTCTCCAGGTCGGTCTCGTCGATGACGTAGAGCCCGTACTCGTCGCAGAGTTCCAGCCAGCGGGGGTGGTTGGGGTAGTGCGAGGTGCGGACGGCGTTGATGTTGTGCTGCTTCATCAGGCGGATGTCCTGGATCATCCGTGCCTCGTCGACGGCCTGACCGCGCTCGGGGTCGGTCTCGTGGCGGTTGGTGCCGCGGAACATCACCGGCCTGCCGTTGACGGTGAACCGCCCCGGCCCGTACTCCACTTGGCGGAAGCCGATCCGCGTGCTGTGGACGTCGGCCGTCCGGCCGCTCGGGTCGGTGAGCGTCACGACGAGCGTGTACAGGTTCGGGTCCTCCGCGGACCACAGCGCGGGTGCCCGGACGTCGCCCTTCAGGGTCGCCGGGCCGTCGCCCGCGTCGCCGGAGAGGCGGAGCTGCCGGCGGCCGCGCGGATCGAAGAGTTCGGCGGTGACCCGGTGCCCGGCCGCGCGGTCGCCACCCCGGTCCCGTACGGCGACGTCGACCGTCAGGACGGCGTCACGGTAGGCGGAGTCCAGTTCGGTGTGCACGAACAGGTCCTGTACGTGGACCTGTGGGATGGAGTACAGGTAGACGTCGCGGAAGATCCCGGACAGGTCGATCATGTCCTGGTCCTCCAGCCAGCTGCCGTCGGACCAGCGGTGCACCTCCACCGCGAGGGTGTTGGTGCCCTGGCGCAGATACGGCGTGACGTCGAACTCGGCGGGTGTGTAGCTGTCCTCGCTGTAGCCCACCTGCTCGCCGTTGACCCACACGAAGAAGGCCGACTTCACGCCCTGGAACGACAGCAGCGTGCGGCGCCGCGACCAGTCGGCGGGCACGGTGAAGGTACGGCGGTAGGAGCCGACCGGGTTGAAGTCCTTGGGCACCTGCGGCGGGACCGGCGTCTCGTAGCCGATCCACGGGTACTTGATGTTGAGGTAGATCGGCTCCGGGTAGCCCTCGATCTCCCAGTTGGAGGGCACGGGGATGTGGTCCCATCCGCTGTCGTCGAAGTCCGGTTCCTGGAACCCGACGGGCCGCTGGTCGGCGTTCCGCGACCACTGAAAGCGCCAGCTTCCGTTGAGCGACCGGTGGTACGGCGACTCCTGGAACCGTCCGCGCAGCGCGTCGGACGGGCTCGCGTACGGCACGAGGCGGGCCCGGGCCGTCTCGCGGTTGACCTGGAACGTGCGCGGGTCGGCGTCCCACGGATCACCCTGGGCAGCCGTGTCGCCCTGGGCCGCCGTATCGCCCTGTGCGGCGAACGCCCGTTTCTGGGCGCCGAAGGCGGCCCATCCCGCCAGGGCGCCCGCGGCGAGCACCGTGCGGCGGCGCGGGCGGTACGCACTGTTTCTCTCTGCACTCATTCGCGACTCCGAACGCAAGGCATCAAGAACCGCCAGCATCGAACGGAACTCCCCATCGCACAAGACCACCGGCCGCTCACGCGGCTCACTGATCTCCGCGACCGAAGTCCTGGGCGAACCCGGGAACTGACGGCAGATCACCTCACAGCAGGGCGATCTGCCAGATCAGGAGCAGCGTGCTGAGCACGGCCGTGACGAGGGCGCCGCGGAGCGTGGCGCCCAGGCCGCCGTAGGGGTCCATCGGGCTGTAGGGGAAGTCCGGCGAGACGAGGACGGTCGTGAAGGAGCCGACGTCGGCAGGGCGACGGTAGGTCGCGTTGGCGATCTCGGCCTCGTACCGCTTGCCGTCGATGTGGTAGCGCACGACCGGCGTGAGGAAGTACGCGCCCGGCTTCCCGCTCCGGGTGGCCCGGTCGCCGACCACTTCGGCCGACACCTCGAGCGCCGTCGGCCGAATCTGGCGGAGCGTCACATTCCGCCGCATTTCCCGCGCCATGGTGACCAGCGATGCCACGAGCACTCCTGCCACCAGCAACCACACCATGGGGCATCTATAGCGCACCACGGTCGATGTCAGTGCTCGTTCATAGGATCACGGCATGTCTGATGCCTTCACCGTCCTGTGGACCCAAGACACATGCCGTGCCCTGCGTAGGGCGGGTCGCGTCGGAGAGGGGGCGTACAGGAAAGAATCGTGATCACGTGAGCGCGTCGGTGAGCATGAACGCGGCGACCGCGAACAGCACGTAGGCGAAGACGCTCTGCAGTGCTCTGCCCCGGATCCTCTTCGCCAGGCGTTTGCCGTCCCAGACGCCCAGGATCGCCGCCGCGGTGAACGGTGCGACGACCCCCCAGTGCAGGTGCGTCCCGGTGCCGGACCGGGCGGCCAGGGCCGCGAGCGAGTTGACCGTGATGACCAGCAGGCTGGTGCCGACCGCCCGGCGCATGGTCAGTCCGAGCACGCCCACCAGCGCGGGCACGGCGAGGAAGCCACCGCCCACGCCGAGGAATCCGGTCACCGCACCGAGCCCGGCGCCCGCCGCGCCGGCCTTGCCGGGGCGGACCCGGCCGGACGGCTCGGTGCG
>NZ_JAVACL010000010.1:0-181241 GCF_032658145.1 Streptomyces sp. MK7 | reverse complement strand
CTAGGGCCGGACTCGTCGGCGCCCCGGGTACGTCTGACCCGGCCGTGTGGGAGGACGGGCGTACGGGCCGGCGAGGAAGAGCCGAACCCGGAGACGAGGAAGAGACGAACCCCCGAAAGGAAGGAACACGAAAGAGGGAGGAAGACGGGAAGGCGGGAAAAGGGAAGGAGACAGACCATGACCGCCCACAGGACCGGAACACGTCAGGAGTGGCTGGCGGCCCGGCTGGAGCTGCTCGAGGCCGAGAAGGAACTGACCCGGCGCGGCGACGCCGTGGCGCGGCAGCGGCAGGAGCTGCCCTGGGTCCGGATCGACAAGGAGTACCGCTTCGAGACGGACAAGGGAACGGCGTCCCTGGCCGATCTGTTCGAGGGGCGCTCGCAGCTGCTCGTCTACCACTTCATGTTCGGGCCGGGCTACCAGGCGGGGTGTCCCTCCTGCTCGGCGATCGCGGACGGCTTCGACGGCTCCGTCGCCCATCTCGCGCACCACGACGTCACGCTGTGCGCGGTGTCACGGGCGCCGCTGGCGAAACTCCAGGCCTACCAGCGGCGTATGGGCTGGAACTTCCCCTGGGCCTCGTCGTTCGGCAGCGACTTCAACCACGACTTCGGGGTGGCCCACACCAAGGAGGAGTGGGAGTCCGGATTCGTCGAGTACAACTTCCACCCGATGGACGTACGGCCCCCGCAGGCCGGTGAGGAGGACCCCGCACTCGTCGAGATGGCCGCCACGGTCGGCACGGACTGGCCGACGTACCGGCGGGAAGGGCCCGGCATGAGCGCGTTCGCCCTCCAGGACGGCGTTGTGTACCACACCTACTCGACGTACGAACGGGGGCTGGACGTGCTGTGGGGCATGTACCAGTGGCTCGACCGCGCGCCACTCGGACGCAACGAGACCGGCTTCTGGTGGCGCCGCCACGACGAGTACGACGACCAGTGACACCGGATCGGGCGCCGGCCCCGCAGCGAGGCCGGCGCCCGGCCGCGGTCAGGCATCCCAGTGGTCGAGGAGGACGTCGGCGAGGTCCGTGTCGGGTTCCGCGGCCGCGCCGTGGAGCGCCTGCTCGGTCCAGATGACCTTGCCCCGGGAGGTGTACCGGGTGCCCCAGCGCTGGGCGAACCGGGCGACCAGGAACAGGCCGCGGCCGCCCTCGTCGGTGAGCCGGGCGCGGCGCAGGTGCGGGGACGTGCTGGAGCCGTCGGCGACCTCGCAGATCAGGCTTCGGTCGAGCAGCAGACGCAACCGGATGGGCGGGGCGCCGTACCGGATGGCGTTGGTGACCAGCTCGCTGACGATCAGCTCGGTGCTGAAGGCGGCCAGGTGCAGATCCCAGGCCTCCATCTGACGGGCGGTCTCGGAGCGGACGCGGGAGACGGCCGCCGGGTCCGGGGGCACGTCCCACTCGGCGACCCGGGCGGGGTCCGTCAGCCGGGTGCGGGCGACGAGCAGGACGATGTCGTCGCTGCGGCGTTCCGGGAGCAGTGCGTCCAGGACCGCCTGGCAGGTCTGTTCCGGGTCGAGGCCGGGGCGGGCCAGGGCGTCTCGCAGCAGCGCCAGGCCGGTGTCGAGATCGCGCCGGTGGTTCACGAGCAGTCCGTCCGTGAACAGGGCCAGCCGGCTGCCCTCCGGCAGCTCCAGCGCGGCCGTTTCGAACGGGTGGCCGATGCCCAGGCCGAGCGGGGGCGAGGCGGGTGTGTCCGGGAAGGCGACCGTGCCGTCCGGGCGGACCAGGGCGGGGCCCGGGTGCCCGGCGCTGGCGATGGTGCACACGCCGGAGACCGGGTCGTAGACGGCGTACAGGCAGGTGGCACCGGTGATGCCGTGGGCCGCGCCGCCGTCCGCGTCGGCGGCCGGCTGGTCCAGATGGGCGACCAGCTCGTCCAGGTGGGCCAGGAGCTCGTCGGGGGAGAGGTCCAGAGCGGAGAAGTTGTGCACGGCGGTGCGCAGCCGGCCCATGGTGGCCGACGCGTGCAGGCCGTGGCCCACGACGTCACCGACCACCAGCGCGACACGTGTGCCGGGCAGCGGAATGACGTCGAACCAGTCGCCGCACACGCCGCCCTGCGAGGGCAGGTAGCGGTGGGCCACCTCCAGGGCGGACTGCTCCGGCACGCCCCGCGGCAGCAGGCTGCGCTGCAACGTCACCGCCATGGTGTGCTCGCGGGTGTAGCGGCGGGCGTTGTCGATCGCCACCGCCGCCCGTGCCGCCAGCTCCTCGGCGAAGGACAGATCCTCCTCCACGAACGGCTCCGTGCTCCGCAGACGCCAGAAGTCGGCCAGCCCCAGCACCATGCCCCGAGCCCGCAACGGCACGGTGATCAGCGAGCGGATGCCATGGCCGAGGAGTCTTCGGGCCCGCTCGGGATCCTGGGTGCGCCAGCCGGCCGCGGTCCTCAGATCGGCCTCCAGGAGCGCGTGCCCGCCCGCCGCGCCCGCCGCCACGGGTGTGGTGGGCGAGAAGCCGACCAGCTCGCCCAGCGGGTACAGCGGTGAGTCCTCGGGGAGCCCGCCGACCGCAGTACGGCGCATCCCGGTGTGCCCCTCGAGGGGCTCGTCGCCCTTGAGGACCGGCTCCAGCAGCTCGACGGTGGCGACGTCGGCGAAGCGGGGCACCGCCACCTCCGTGAGTTCCTCGGTGGTACGCACCACATCCAGCGTGGAGCCGATGCGTGTCCCGGCGTCGTACAGCAGCTTCAGACGGTCCCGGGCCGCCTCGGCCGTGCCCGCCAGGGCCCGCAGCTCCGTGGTGTCGCGCAGCGTCACCGCACTCCCGGCGGGTCCGCCGTAGGCGGCGGTCGGCCGCACGTTCACCGCCAGCAGGCGATCACCCGCCAGATGCACCTTGTCGGTCACCACCTGCTCCGAGGTCAGCAACTCGGTCATGTGCGTGTCCAGGCCGAGATCCGAGACCGGGCGTCGCTGGGCGTCCGCGGGCAGGTCCAGCAGCCGCCGGGCCTCGTCGTTGGCCAGCAGCAGCCGCCCGTCGCCTCCGATGATCAGCACTCCCTCGCGCACCGAGTGCAGGACCGCGTTGTGGTGGTCGTACATCCGGGTGATCTCGGCCGGGCCGAGGCCACGGGTCTGGCGCCACAGCCGTCGGCTGAGCACCGCCGCCCCGCCCGTGGTGACGGCCACCGCGCCGGCGGTGACGCCCAGCACCATCGGCAGCTGCGCCGTGACCCTCTCGCTGACGTGTTCGAGGGTGACCCCGGCGCCGACCGCGCCGACCACCGGGCCGCCGGGTACCCTGACCGGGACGAAGGCCCGGATCTGAGGCCCGAGAGAGCCGACACCCTGCTCCGTCACGGTCCGCCCGGCCAGCAGATCGGCCATGTCCGTGGTGGTGTGCAGACCGGGGCGGCCCACGATGGAGGAGAGGGCCACGTAGACTCCGCGCCGGTTCAGGACGCCCATGAAGTCGACGGCGGAGCGCGTCTGGGCCTGCTGGACCCGCGGCTGCAGCGCCGCCGTGGGATGCTGGGACCCGAGGGCTTCCGCGACACCCGGTGAGCTGGCGAAGCCCTGCGCGACGGCCAGCGAACGACTGCTCGCCTCACGGACGCTCTCCCGCTGGGTCGTCAGGACCAGCAGGACGACCCCTGCGACAGCGAGCAGCAGCACGACCACCACCTGCAGCAGGAACATCTGGCCGACGACACTCCGGACGCTCAGCACCGAAGGGCGCCCTCGCCGCCGGCCACGGTCGGCACTGTCCATGAACCAGGCGGCCGGGGATGAGCTGGATCGGATGCGGCATCCGGACATACTTCAATCTTGCGCCTGCTTCGGGCCGGAGCCGACTCGCGTCCGACTGCGGCCGGAGCCGGCCGCCCGACCGGGCACGTCGGGAGGCGCGCGACCCGAACGGTGAGGTCGTCCAGAAATCGGTTCCTTCAAGTTCTCGACAGACCCGACCGCTTGACATGGTTTCTCCCCAGGGGCGGCACCGCGCCCGGAGCCGTCCGATCGGGTGATCTTCGACGAGGGCCGAGTGCCGTCTCCAGTGCACGCTCGTCGCGGCGCGAGGACGGATGGCCCCGCATCGCCCTGGTCAGGGGCTCCGCGACACCGCGAGACCGGCCGCGCTCGAGTGGCCCCCGACGCGCATAGTGGGAGGGGAAGGGGCCGCCGGACAGGACGGGAGTGCGCCTGTGACGACACCGCCGATCGACTACCAGGCGTTGTTCGCCGCCACACCCAGTCCGTACGTGGTGCTCGGCCCCGATCTGGTGATCCTCGACGTCAACGCGGCCTTCTGCCTCGCCAGCCGGCGACCCCGCGAGGACCTGGTCGGGCGGTACCTCTTCGACGCGTTCCCCGACAACCCGGCCGACCCCGACGCCGACGGCGTGCGGAACCTGAGCGCCTCCCTGCACCGGGTGCTGCGCTCGAAGGAGCCGGACACGATGGCGGTGCAGAAGTACGACATCCCCGTCTCCGAACACCCCGGGGTGTTCGAGGAACGCTGGTGGTCCCCGATCAACACACCCGTGCTGGGCCCGGACGGACAGGTGGCGTGGATCATCCACAGGGTGGAGGACGTCACCGCGTTCGTGCTCTCCCACACCGAGCAGCCACAGGCGGGGCGGACGCTCACCGAGCGGCAGGCCATGGAGGCCGAACTCTACGCCCGGGCCCGGGAACTGCAACTGCTCAACGAACAGCTGCGGCAGGCCCACGCCAGGGAGCGGCAGGTCGCCGTCACCCTCCAGGAGGCCATGCTGCAGGCCCCCGACCTGGCCGGCCACCGCAACATCGCCGTGCGCTACCTGCCCGCCGCCAAGGGGCTGAACGTGTGCGGCGACTGGTACGACGTGGTGGACCTCCCCGACGACAGCTTCACCGTCGCCGTCGGCGACGTCGTCGGGCACGGCCTGGAGGCCGCCGCCGTCATGGGCATGCTCCGCAGCGCCCTGTCCGCCGCCATCCGCGCCCTGCGCGAGCCCGACCGGGCCATGGAGGTGCTGGGCCTGTACGCCCGCTCGGTGGACGGAGCACTGGCCACCACCGCCGTCAAAGCCGTCATCGACACCCACCGGCGCCACATCACCTACAGCAACGCCGGCCACCCACCGCCGGTCCTGGCCCACCCCGACGGCACCTTCGTCCTGCTCGACCAGGCCACCGACCCGCCCCTGGGAACACGCCCGGAACACGTCCCGCGCCCTCAGGCCGCCGCGCCCTACACCCCCGGCGACACCCTCGTCCTCTACACCGACGGCCTCGTCGAACGCCGCGGCGAGGACATCGACGCCGGCCTCAACCGGCTGACCGACGTCCTCACCGAACACTCGCGGCTCAACCCGGACCACCTGGCCGACACCCTGCTGTCCCGCCTCGGCGTCAGCGGCGGCGGGCACGACGACATCGCCCTGATCGTCGTCCGTCTGTAGCGTCTCTGATCAGCTAAGCGGTCCCATGCGAACCGTAAGGTCCGGCGTGGGATCTGCCCACCTGGGCGGGGAAGCATGAGCGTGGAGATGGAATCCCGCGCCCAGTGCTGCTCCGCGTGGCCGGTGTCGGCTGGTGGTGGGTGTGCTGATCGTGGTCACGCCCTGGTGCCGGTGGGCTGCGCGGGGCAGCCGGGTCCGGCCCATTGGTGCGTGTCCCTCCGGACGCTTGCCAGCGGGGCCGCACGGGCGGCCTGCTGGGGAGGGGACCTCACGTCGCCTGGGCGTGAGGCGGTTGGTTCGCGGCCGGGTGGGGCCGGTCTTCGACCGGTCGGGCCGGCTGGTCTTCGGGGCGGCGGTGATGATGGCTTTGGCTTCCATGGTGTCCACCACCGTGCGGATCACCATCTGGCCGCTGGTGCGGTCGGTGACGGTCTTGGTCTGGTGGGTCAGGCCGCGTGCGGCGATACGCCGCCAGGCGCCCTGGTCGCGGTCGCCTTGCCAACCGCAGTCGGGGTTGGGGCAGATGGCCCACTTCCAGCCCGTGACGGTGGGCCGGTCGGGGGATTTGCGGTGTCGGAGCGGGGCGAGGCAGTGCGGGCAGTGCTTGGAGGTGTTGCGGGGCGGCACGGTGACCACCGCGATCCCCTGTTCGGCGGCGAGGTGCCGCATACGGTCGGCGATCTGTCCACGCACAGTCTGGGACAGGCGCGTGTTGTGAGTGCGGCCCATGCCCCCGGCCTCCATCGACCGCAGGTCTTCCAGATAGATCGCGGTCGCACCTACAGCGATGGCCTGGTCCACGACCCAGCGGGCCGCGCTCCACGCCAGGGCGTCGTTGAGGTTCGAGCGGCGCTCCGAGACGCGGCGGATCTCCTCGGCCAGCACCGCGTGCTTGCTGGCCAGGGCGGGGCTGTCGAGTCGGGCGTAGTGGTCGGTCTTGGCGTGCAGGCACTCCGAGTTGCGGCGCAGCCGGTACTGCTTGGCCAGCACTCCGGCGGCCCGGAACTGTGCGCCGGAACCGAGTGCGGTGATCGTCCCGTCCTCGTGCAGCCGGATCGTGCCCGCGCTGAGCAGGGTATTGAGGCCCCAGTCCACGCCCAACGCCACGGTGTGGCCAGTGCGCTGTGCTTTCGGGACGGGGTGGGTGTAGGCGAGGTCGGCGCGCACCTTGCCGCCTGTGATCCGTAGGGTGGGCAGGTGGATCACCGCGTTCGCCGGAATCGTCGGCGGCAGGGTGACAGGGCAGGCGACCCACGTCCAGTCTGCGTACTTCTGCGGGTCGGGGCGGGTGGGGAGCTGCAAGCGCAGGAGCATCCGCTGCCGGTCGTCGGATCGTTCGATCGCGGCCTGCTGCCCGTCACACGCGGCCAGCAGCAGCATCCTGGCGACGCGGGGCGTGGGTTCGAGTTCGAACACGTCGGCTGGGAGACGGCGATTCTTCCGCTCGAAAGAGGCGATCTGGCGGGTTCGGGAGCGGATGATGCTGGACGGAAGGTACTCGCCGCCCGGTATCGCGGCCCGCACCTGATCCCACTCGTCCAAGGTGCGCTTCTTCGCGTCGGCAGGCCACGCGGCCAGTACCCCGGCTGTCAGATCGGCACGCCACTTGGCCGACCGCAGCGCCCGCCCAGCCTGTTCCTGGGCCATGCGCACGATCCGGTCGTTGACCTTCACCCCATCTGGGGCGCCCACGGTCCAGCCGAGGCGGCGCAGCGCCATCCACGCATTAGACGGCAGCTTCCTGCCGCCCGCGTCCTGGCCGGAGGCCAGCGTGTCCACATCGGAGGTGTTCCAGTGCCCGGCCAGCAGGCAACCGGTCATGTCGTGCACGAGGTCAACACACCAGCCGACGCGCTCTGCCAGAGCGCCGGCGGTGAGGAGCTCGCCGGTCTTCTCGTCCACGCCCGACCGGATCAGGGCGCGGGCGCAGGCGGTGCGGGAGGTCTCGCCCCCGGCGAGCGGCAGCTTCCGGCTCACGCGACGTTGCCCTCGTCGCTGCACTGGCCGGACTCGGCCAGCAGCCGCCTGCGGTTCTCCGCCGACCGCATCCCATACAGGCGCCCAGCGAATGTGGTGACCAGCGACACGAAGTCTTCGAGGAGTTCGTCCCGGCCGCCGAGCTTCTTCGGGTGCAGCACCTCGACGGTGACGCCATACACGGCGAACAGCCGCTTGAGCCAGCCGACACCGAACCGGGCCAGCCGGTCCTCATGCGTCACCCGCACCACGGTAACCGAGCCGTCCGACACCATCGTCAACACCCGGTTCAGGCCGAGCCGGTTCTCCTTCAGGCCCGAGCCGCGATCCCGGACAACCTTGACGACCTTCCCCGTCGCAGTGGCCCGCAGCTCGGCCTCCTGGGCCTCAGGACTCCTGCCCGGACGAGCCGGACACGCGCACATACAGCAGCTCAAGCCGAGGGCGGGAGGACGCGGAGTCACTGCCTCGCTTCATGTTCTCCACATCAACGGAGGAGAACCGGCGCTCCCGGCCGACCCACGTGAACGGGATCTTGCCGTCGACAGCCCACTGACGAAGCGTCATCGGGTGTATCCCGAGACGCTTCGCAGCCTTGGACATACGCAGCAACTCCATACCCACGACCATACATGCACAACACTAGGGATCACTAACGAAGTTGGTGAGCCTCCGCATGGAGGGCTTCCTGGTGCGCAACCACCGCGACGTGCGGGAGGGGTTGTACGACTTCGCCGTACCGCATCCGCGCATCATCGCCCGGGACCGCACGCAGGCCGCTGGGACCGGCGGCACGCCCCGCGCCGCCGTCAGCGGCTCGTGAGGACGACGAGTCGCTGGGTCGCCCTGGTCATCGCGACGTAGCGGTCGACGGCTCCTTCGACGCCCTCGCCGAACTTCTCCGGGTCGACGAGGACGACCAGGTCGAACTCCAGCCCCTTCGACAGCTCCGGCGTCAGCGACCGGACACGGGAGGACGTGCCGCGGAACGTGGGACGGCCGATGACACAGGCGATCCCCTCGGCATGTGCGGCGAGCCAGGTGGAGAGGACCGAGTCGAGGTCGCTGACCGCTCCGTGGACGACGGGGACGCCGCCGCTGCGGATGGAGGCCGGCACGTTGGCGTCCGGGAGCACCGCCCGGATGACCGGCTCGGCCTCCGCCATGACCTCTTCCGGTGTCCGGTAGTTGATGCTCAGGGAGGCCACGTCGATCCGGTCGAGCCCGACCCGCGCCAGCCGCTCCTGCCACGACTCCGTGAACCCGTGCCGGGCCTGCGCGCGGTCCCCGACGATGGTGAAGCTGCGGGACGGGCAGCGCAGCAGCAGCATCTGCCACTCCGCGTCGGTCAGTTCCTGCGCCTCGTCCACCACGATGTGCGCGAACGGGCCGGCCAGGAGGTCGGGTTCGGTGTGGGGCAGCGCGTCCTCGTCGACCAGGGAGTTCTGCAGGTCCTGGCCCTTCAGCATCGTCATCAGCATGCCCTGCCAGTCGTCGTCGGTCCTGAGCAGGTTCTCGGTGACCTGGGCCCGGTACTCGCGTTCGGCGGCGACGGAGGCCTCCCGCCGGAGCTTGCGCCGGGAGGCCTCCGGGTCGCCGAGACGCTGTCGTGCGGCGTCCAGGAGCGGCAGATCGGACACCGTCCAGGCCCGGGGGTCGGCGCGCTGGAGCCCGCGGACCTCCTCCGGGCCGAGCCAGGGAGCGCACATCCGCAGATAGGCCGGGACCGACCACAGGTCTCCGACGAGGTCGGCCGCTTCGATCAGCGGCCATGCGCGGCCGAGGGCCGCGTTCAGCTCCTCGTCCTGCCGCAGCGCCCTGCGGAACAGGTCGGGCGAGACGTCGCCGTCGTACTTGTCCATCAGGATCTCGGCCAGCTTCTCCCAGATCTGCTCCCGCGCCTCGTTGTGCGGCGTGCCGGGTTCCGGCGCCTCGAAGGCCTCGGCCCAGTCGCCGGCGGTCAGCCGGAGGTCGGACCAGTCGACCGTGACCGTCAGTGCCTCGGTGGGCGGCTCCTCGTAGAACCTGACGGCCTTTTCGATGGCCTTCACCATGTCCGCGGACGACTTCAGACGGGCCACCTCCGGGTCGGTCTCCACCGTCGCCGAGGTGCCTTCGGCGACGAGGTCCCGCACGGTGCAGGTCTGCACCCCCTCCTCGCCGAGGCTGGGCAGAACGTCGGAGACGTAGGACAGGTAGGGCCGGTGCGGGCCGACGAACAGCACCCCGCCGCGCCGGTGGCCGAGGCGCGGGTCGGAATAGAGGAGGTGGGCGGTGCGGTGCAGGGCGACGACGGTCTTGCCCGTGCCCGGCCCTCCGTCGACCACGAGGGCGCCGCGGGATCCCGCCCGGATGATGGCGTCCTGGTCGGCCTGGATGGTGGCGAGCACGTCCCGCATGCGCGACGAGCGGTTGGTGCCCAGGCCGGCGATGAACGCGGACTGGTCGTCGAGTGCCGCGCACCCCTCGAGACCGTCGGCGGTGAACACCTCGTCCCAGTAGTCGCTGATCCGGCCGCGGGTCCACCGGTATCTGCGGCGGCTCACCAGACCCATCGGGTTGGCGTGGGTCGCCGCGAAGAACGGCTCGGCGGCCGGGGAACGCCAGTCGATCAGCAGCCGGCGGCCCTCGTTGTCGGTGAGGCCCAGCCGTCCGATGTAGACGGGCTCGGCGCCGTCGTCGGGAACCATGTGCCCGAGGCACAGGTCCAGGCCGAAGCGGCGCAGGGTACGCAGCCGGGCGCTGAGCCGGCGGACCTCGATGTCCCGGTCCATCGCCTCCTGGCCCACTCCACCGGGCGCCTTCAGCTCGGCGTCGAGGCGGTCGGACAGTTCGGCGACCGTCAGCTCCAGGGTCTTGGCGATGGCCGCGAACTGCTGCTCGTCGCGGGCGATCAGCGCCGGGTCGGCCTTGGGGGAGAGGGTGTCGGCAAGGTCAAACACGCTGGACGTCAGCGGGTTCACGTAATGGCTCCGATCTGTGGCCGCTCGCGGCCGGTGTGCGTGTCAGTGCGGGACGACAGGACCAGGCCGGAGATTCTGCGGCACGATGGGGGCCTTGCCGCAAGGCCCCCCGTGTGTTATAAGTTGAGAGTGGCAAGAGTGGGTGACCTCCTTGCCTTTCCTTTTTGCCGTCGACCGCAGGCCTTCGCCGTCCGCCGCGAGCCGGCCAGGAGGCCGACGGGGCCCTGCCGTCAGCCGTGTCGCAGATAGCGGTTCAAGGGCGGCTCGTCCGCCAGGACGGCACCGATGGTCACCGCGAAGGTGATGGCGGCGCACAGGACGATCAGCCAGGACAGCATGACCAGGACCATGCCGAGAGCGCCGTACTCGGACAGGGCACGGTTGAGCGCCGTGGGCATGTAGAGCCGGGCGGTCAGGCCGAGCGCGCTCGTGGCCGCCGCGGCGAGGAGAGCGCCCGGCAGCAACCGTGTCCAGGGGACGCGGGCGGCCAGCAGCAGGTGCTGCGTCCAGAGCCACACGCCCGTCGCCACCATGAAGAGCAGGGGCGTACCGAGCCACACTCCGGCGCCGAAGCCGTCGCGGATCGGGCCTTGCAGGAAGACCACCAGGACCAGCGCCAGCAGCCAGACCACCCACCGCCAGGCCGCGGCACGGGTGCTGGTCCTGGGCAGTCGCCAGGCGCGCTCGCAGACCCGGGACATGGCACGGCTGAAGCTGGTCGCGGAGAGCAGCGTGATCAGCAGGCCGATGACCCCGGTGGTCTCGCGCAGGCTCTTGCCACCGGGGTCGGTCAGGACCCGCTGCAGTTCCTCGTCGGACGCTCCGGTCAGGCCGAACATGGCGCGCAGCGAATCCCGGAGCTGGTCGCGCACGCTCTGCGGGGCGAACGCGGCGACGGCGAACAGGACGGGCACCGCGGCCAGGAAGGCCTGGGCGGCCAGTCGCGTGCCGGCGTCCAGCAGGTTCGCGGACAGCAGGCGGTTCGCCAGTTCGGTCACGACGGGGAAGCGCTGCTCGACGGTCGTCAGCAGACGCTGGAGTCGTGCCGTCCACGTCATGCCCGCACGGTAGAGCGGATCGCCGGCCGTTGGCATGCCGTCAGGACCCTGTGACGACCGCTTCGCCCGGACGGCCCACGCGCGCTCGCGAGGGGGCCGCCCGGGCGACGGTCTACGGCGTGGCCGTCGACGCCGTCTGGGCCGGCAGCACCTCCAGGTCGTGGCGCGCACACGGAGGCGCGCTCGCGCCGCGATTCGAGATCGGTTCCATGGCGGGCCCTGACCTTCGGGGTCGAGGCCCGGACGACTCTCGGCTCGGCCGAGAGCGCCGCCGGGGCTGTGCTCTGACGCGCCGCCGGCGCCGTTCTCTTCGCGTGCCGCGGGCCCGGCACTCCCTGGAGGGACCTACGGCTTCAGCCCGAGGTGCCCTGGGCGCCCGCGGTCACGGCCTTGAGCTCGTCCAACGCCTCCCGCATCAACGGCGCCATCTCGCGTTCCCCGGCCGACGCGATCCAGTGCTCGAAGCCGACCTTGAAGACGGCGACACCCGCCTCGGCGGTCAGGCTCGCGGCCGGTTCCGTGACACCGCGCCCGCGCAGGGCGCCGCCGAGTGCCGCCGCCAGCGAGGCGAGCTTGATCAGCTCGCGCTCCTGGAGCTCCGCGTTGGCCGCGATGACGGCCTGTCGCCGACGGGACTGCTCGCGACGCCCGACGAACACCGCGGAGACCGCCTCGAGCCCCGCCGCGATCGCGTCGATCGGCGCGGCGGACTCGGGTGCCTCGGCGACCGCGCTCACGAACAGTTCCTGCAGCGCCCCCGAACCGCCGAACAGCACCTCACGCTTGTCCGTGTAGTGCCGGAAGAAGGTCCGCTCGGTGAGGCCGGCCCGCCTGGCGATCTCCGCCACCGTGGTCTGCTCGTAGCCGCGCTCGCTGTAGAGCTCCAACGCCGCCTCCGCCAGGCGTCCGCGTGCGTTCGGCTCCCATCTGCTCATGGGCAGATCCTACGCGATGACAGTCACTGACATCGGGTGCTACCGTCGATGACAGTTACTGACATCAAAAGTCTGGGGATACTCCCATGCGCATCTTCGTGACCGGGGCGTCCGGCTGGATCGGCTCCGCCCTCGTTCCCGAGCTCATCGACGCGGGCCACCAGGTCACCGGGCTCGCCCGCTCCGAGGCCTCCGCCGCCGCCCTCACCGCCGCCGGGGCGGAAGTGGTCCGCGGCACCATCGACGACCTCGACGTCCTGGGCGACACCGCCGCCGCGTCGGACGGCGTGGTCCACCTCGCCTTCAAGCACGACATCGCCTTCGGCGGCGACTTCGCGGGCGCCGCCGACGCGGACCGCCGCGCGGTCGACGCCCTCGGTGACGCGCTGGCCGGCACCGGCCGTCCCTTCGTCCTCGCGTCCGGGCTCGCCGGCCTCAAGCCGGGGCAGGTGGCGACCGAGCGGGACATGGCCACGGCCGACGGCTCACCGGTCTCCATCCGCGCGACCACCGCCGCGGCGGTGATCGCACTCGCCTCGCGGGGCGTGCGCTCCTCCGTGGTGCGGCTCTCTCCGACCTGCCACGGCGAGGGGGACAACGGCTTCATGGCGAGCCTGGTCGCCATCGCCCGGGCCAAGGGGGTCTCCGGCTGCATCGGCGACGGCGCGAACCGCTGGCCGGCCGTCCACCGCCTCGATGCCGCACGGCTGTTCCGCCTGGCGGTCGAGAAGGCCCCGGCGGGCTCCGTGCTGCACGGTGCCGCCGAGGAGGGCGTCGCGCTCCGCGACGTCGCCGAGGTGATCGGCCGTCAGCTCGGCGTGCCGGTGACCTCGGTGGCGCCCGAAGCCGCGGGTGAGCACTTCGCCTGGCTGGGCGGCTTCCTCGGACTCGACTGCCCGGCGTCGAGCACTCTCACCCGCGAGCTGCTGGACTGGCGGCCGAGCCACCCCGGCCTCCTCGACGACCTGGACAAGGGCCACTACTTCCACACCACTGCCAGCACCTCCTGAGCGGCTGCCGGGCGTGAACCCGGCGCGGTAGCCTGGCGATCACGTCGGGCCGGGCCGGCCGGCGCCGGGGGCGGACGCCGAGACGACGGACGGCGCGCCCGGCATGACACGTGCGGCAGCGGGAGAGATCGGATGGCGGGGGACATGACTGATGCGGCCGGACTCGGTGCGCGGCCCTGGTACGCCGCCAACGAAGCCCTGGCGTTCCTGCTCGAGCTCGCGGCCCTGGGCTTCCTGAGCTGGTGGGGATTCGGTGCCGGCCATCGGGGCGCCCTCCGGATCCTGCTCGGTGTGGGAACACCGCTGTCGGCCGTGGTGGTCTGGGCGTTGTTCGCCGCGCCCCGGGCGCGGCTGCGGCCGCGGCTTCCGCTCGTCCTGGTGGTGAAGGCCCTGGTGTTCGGCGCCGGCGCCGCCGCCTTGTACGGAGTGGGTCACCCCGTCGCGGCGGGCGCCGTGGCGGTGGTGACGGTCGCCAACACCGCGGTGGCCGAGATCTTCCGGGCCGCCCCGCGGACCGAGGTGCCGAGCGGGCTCCCCGGGCCGGGTGACCACGCCTGACCACCAGGACGCGGAAGTCACACCGCACCGTCACCGGCATGACCTGAGGGGTGTCGGCGGCCCGGCCCGTGCGCCGGACGCCGGTGCCCCGGATGCCGATGTCCCACCTCGGGCGCAGATGCCCCGGACACGGAGACCGCCGCCCGCCGCCCGCCGCCCGCCGCCCGCCGCCCGCCGCCCGCCGCCCGTCTGCGGGCGGCGGGCGATCACTGCGCGGGACCCCGTTTCCGGTTGCCCCCGGTCGGTCGCCCGGCCGCGAGGGCCGCGTCGAGGGAGGGGTAGACGGACAGGACCCGGGCGAGCCCGCTGGCTTGAAGGATCCGCTCCACGCGCCCTTCGGGACAGATCAGGCGCAGCTCCCCGCCGTCCCGTTCCAGCATCGTGTGGGCGGTCACGAGGGGGCTCAGCGCGTCCGCGTCCGTGTACGTCAGCTCGGACAGGTCCGCGATCAGATTGAGCAGGTGCTTGTGCTTCGCGGTCACGGCGGCCACGAAGTCACGGAGCTCCTCGGCGGTGGTGGTGTCCAGGACCCCCCTGATCTCCATCACGGCCCAGCCGTTCTCCCAGTGCGACGCCAGGAACAGAGCCATGATCGTCTCTCCGTCTCCTGCTGGCCGTGTCGCCGACACCGTCGATTGTCCTCTCGCCGGTCCGGTCTCGCTCGTCCTGCAGGTCCCTCACACGGAGAGGCCCGGGTTCTGCCGCGGCTGTTCGTGGGCGTGCGCTTCCAAGGGCGGCGCGGTGTGCCGGTCGGGGCGGTGCTCCGTGAGCGGGGCGATCTTGTAGCGCGGGGCGCCGGCGGTCTCCCGGGCGAGGGGCACCGGCCGGCGGGCGACCAGGCGGCCCACCCAGTGCCGGCCGCACAGCGGGCACGCGGGAGCGCCCCGCGGGTCGTAGGGCGACGGTACGGCCTGCCCGTCGCGGATGAAGTACTCCCACTCGGCGCCCTGCTCATCGCGGACGTGCTGCACGTCGTAGTCGACGCTCCACTTGTGCCAGCAGTGACCGCAGGCGAATTCGACGCGCTCCACGGCGAGTTCGGTGATCATGTGACGTCCTCCCTCGGCGTGTGAGTGCCTTGATTTACGATTTAAGGCTTTTCGAGGAGAATGTCCAGAGTCGCGACGCGAGCTTCACGGCACCGCATCCGCGGTCATGCCGCCGAGGTGAGGGGCTCCTCGGCCCAGATCGTCTTGCCGTGCTCCTCGACGCGGCTTCCCCAGCGCTGGGCGAACTGCGAGACCAGCAGCAGACCGCGGCCGCCCTCGTCGGTGGTGCGGGCGTGCCGCAGGTACGGCGCGGCGCCGCTGCCGTCGGAGACCTCGACGCTCAGCGTCCGGTCGCAGATCAGACGCAGTCGCACGGGCGGCGCGGCGTGGCGGATGGCGTTGGTGACGAGCTCGCTGACGATCAGCTCCGTGGAGAACAACTCGTCGTCCATGGCCCAGGTGCGCAGCTGGCGGGCGGTGAGCGAGCGTGCGGTGGCGACGGCCGCCGGGTCGGCGGGCAGCACCCACGTGGCGACGCGCGCCGGATCGAGGGGCCGGGTGCAGGCGACCAGGACCGCCGCGTCGTCGGGGGGGTCGGCGGGAACCAGCTCCTCCGTGATCTTCAGGCACAGGTCCTGCGGGGACATGGGCGACGTGGACAGCAGGCGCTCGAGCTCGGCGCGCCCGGAGTCGCCCGGGAACGCCTGCAGCAGCCCCGGGGTGAACAGGATCAGCCGGCTTCCTTCGGCCGGCGTCAGGGTGGTCTTCGTCAGCGGAGGACCGGGCCGGCCGAGCGGCGGTCCGGCCGGGACCTCGGGGAAGGACACGGCGCCGTCCGGGTCCACCACGGCCAGGCCCGCCGGACCGGCCGCGGAACCGGTGCAGCGGCAGGTCACGGGGTCGTAGACCAGGTAGAGGCAGGTGGCGCCGACGGGGCTGCCGCTCTCCGGGGCGGCGGTCTCGGTGTCCATCTGCCGGACCAGGTCCTCCAGGCGGGCCAGCAGCTCGTCGGGTGCCAGATCGAGGGCGGCCAGCGTGTGCACGGCCGTGCGCAGCCGCCCCATCGTGGCCGCGGTGCGCACACCGCGGCCGGGGGTGCTGCCCGCCACGAGGGCCACACGGGCCCCCGGGAGGGTGATGACATCGGTCCAGTCGCCGCCCGCGCCCGAGTGCACCCAGTGGTGTGCCGCCCGCACCGCGTCCGGGGTCGGGAGGTCCCGGGGCAGCAGACCGCGTTGCAGCGACAGCACGGTGTTGCGTTCGCGCACATAGCGGCGGGCGTTGTCCAGGGCGACGGCGGCGCGGGCGGCGAGGTCCTGGGCCAGGGTGAGGTCGTCGTCCTCGAACGCGCCGCGTGCGGTCCACCGGTAGAAGGTGACGAGGCCCAGCGCGCGGTCCCGGACCAGCAGCGGGACCGCCAACAGCGAGTGGACCCCCTCCTCGCGCATCCGCCGGCCACGGACCGGATCGCTCAGCAACCACGCGCTGTCCTCCCCGACGACAGGCACCAGACGGGGTTCGCGGTCGGCCAGGAGCTGGGCGGCGGGCGCATCGCCGGCGGCGGTGCTGACCTCACCGATCCCGTACGCACCGGAATCGCCGTCGCTGCGGACGGACCGCGACGCGGCGCGCCGCAGGCTCCAGCCCGCCGAGCGCGGCCCGTCGGGCACGTCCTCGCCGGTCAGCACCGGCTCGAGGAGATCCACCGTCGTACTGTCGGCCAGCCGCGGCACCGTCACATCGGCCAGTTCCCCCGCGGTGTCCAGCACACCGAGGGTCGTTCCGATCCGGGAGCCGGCCTCGGCGACCAGAGCGAGGCGCTCCCGGGCCCGGTGCCGCTCGGTGTTGTCGACCACCACGTCGGCCACTCCGAGGATGCGGCCGTCCGGGTCCTCCAGACGGAACGCGGACGCCGCGTAGACGTGCTCACGGCCGGGGTCACCGGGCGGACGACCGCGCTTTTCGAAGGAGAGGACCGGCTCCCCGCTCTTCAGGACGTCGGTCATCACCCGCTCGGCCAGCTCGGCGTTGAAGTCGGGCCACACCTCGGTGGGCCGCAGGCCCAGCCCCTCGGTCACCCGGACACCCTGCATGCCTTCCGCCGCGCCGTTGTACCGCATCAGACGCAACTGAGGGTCGAGGACGAACAGGCCGATCGGAGAACGGGTGAACAACGCCTCCAGCAGCGCCCGGTCGACAGCGGAAGCGGGCGCTTCGTACGCCTCGCTCGGGATCACGTCGACCCTCCAGCAGGCCGCCGCCCGACCCCGCTGTCCGGCACGCACCCGCACCCGGCAGCCGACGTGGTGCCCGTCGTGGTGGCGGAGCACCACCTCGGCGGCCCCTCCGTCTCCCGGCGCGCCGGTGACCAGCAGTTCCGTGGCCGGCCGGCCGACGATCCGCCGCGCGGGATAGCCCAGCAGGCGTTCGGCGGCCGGACTCCACTCGACGACCATGCCCCGGTCATCGACCAGGACAGACGCCATACCCGTCGTGCCCTGCGCGGATCCACCTGTCCGGTGGGTGGCGCCTGTCGACTCGCTCATGATCGTCCCACCGTTCTCGGGGTCCGGTGCGGTCGTCCCTTCCCTCTCACCCGGGGTGAACCCTCACCGGGGGTGAACCGGCGTGAACCGGCGTGTCAGAGCAGGTCTTCGACGGTGACGGGCGCCTCGCGGACACGGCGCCCCGTCGAGTGGTGGACGGCATCGGCGACGGCCGCGGCCGCGCCGATCTGACCGACCTCCCCGACGCCCTTGACCTCCAGCGGATCGACGGCCTCGTCCTCCGCCTCGAGACACGGACATACCACCTCCACATTCACGTTTCATCGTGTTGCACCTGTGAACGCACCGCCAGTCGGCGTGGCACCGGCCGCCCCCGGCGCCTCCGGGGAGTCGCCTCCCACGCCGGGTCCGGGCACGCCCTGGCGCCCGTCCGGTCCCTGATGTTCGCAACGGCGAGCGCCGCCGGCTGGACGACACCTGCCTGATCCCGTCCGCCGTCACCCGCGGCAGGAAGGCCCTCACGATCACCCTGACACCGCCGGCGGGCGCACCCGACTGGTCGGCGGCTTCGTACACCGCGTACAGCCTGAGCTGAGCCGTTCCCCATCCGGACGGACGAGCGGCCCCGGAGACGGAGGCCGCCCGTCCGGTCAGCGCGGAGAACCGGTCCCCCCGTTCAGCGTTCGAACGGGCTCCTGATCGGGAAGTACGCCGGCAGGAACGAGGCGATGATGCGGGCCTGTTCCTGGGCCGGGACTTCGGCGTCCTGGGACTCGCCGAGACAGAAGACGTCGTGCCCGCGGATCGTGAGCAGGCGGGTCAGCTCCGGATGACGTGCGTAGGTGCCCACGTCGATGTAGGCGCAGCGGATGCTGCTGGGCACGGCGGTGCCGGTGACATAGCCGTAGTGATGGTGAAGGGAGGCCGCCATGGAGATGTCCTGACGGCCGCGCACCGGGTTCGCCGCCGTACGGGCCACGTCTTCGCCGAAGTCCGCTTCGATCCGCTCCAGTACGCTCTTGCGGAGTGGGCACGGCGCATGCGCGAATCCGTTGGTCACCGTCACCGCGAAGCGGTCCTGAAGCAGTCTGCGGTTGTTCTTGGCCGCGGCGAAGTAGCCCTCGTCCGCTTCGGTCGGCTCGCCGACCGGTACGGATGTCGGGGTCCAGAAGAAGCGGCTCATGCCGTTCGGCAGGAAGAACTTCTGGGCACTGAGCGGTCTGCCGATGAAGACGTCGTCGTTGAGGTACAGGAAGTGCTCGGACAGGCCGTCGATGTGGTGCAACTGCGTCTCGATGGCGTGGGAGTTGAAGGTCGGCAGGTAGCCGGGGTCGGAGAATATGTCGCGGTGTGACACGACCTCCAGGCCCGGGTGCGTGGTGTCCAGCCACTTCGGGGTCTGGTCGTCGGTGACCACGTAGATCTTCCGCACCCAGGGGGCGAACATGGCGAGCGAACGCAAGGAGTAGCGCAGCTCGTCCCGGTTGCGGAACCTGGCGGATTCGTCGCCCAGGGCCTCGGGCCCGAGCCCGAGGCCCTCGCGTCGCTCGGCCCGCCGCTGCTGCCACTGGGAGTCGGAGTCGTCGACCCACGTGTACACGATGTCGATCGGGAAGGTGATGTCGTTCACCAGCGTCTTGGTGAACGGTTCCAGCGTCGGGTATTCGCGCTCGCGCACCCTCAGCGTGGCATCGGCGGTCAGAGACGGCAGCTTGGGGCCCACGGCGCTCGGGCGCAGCGGCGCGACGAACTGCTCGTCCCCGCCCTCCTGCGCCGGCACCCGGCGCCAGAACTCCACGTCGCAGCCGTAGGCGGGCCCGAAGCGCAGCGTGCGGCTGGAGGTCACGACAGGGCGGAAGACGCGCAGACCGGCGACCTCCCCGACGGCTTCGAGACGTTCGGCGAGGAGCACCCCCGGGGCGTGCGTCCGGGGCTTGAGCAGTTCCGCGTACACCGCCTTGCCCTCGTACGTCGCGGCCAGCGCCTTGTGGACCAGCACCTGGTGCTCGGTGTCCACGGCCACACGGGACCTCGGGGCGTCGTCCTTGTCGCGCAGGACCACGAAGGGGATGCCGTGCTCCCGCAGTGCCGTGACGACGGTCTCGAAGTTGCGCTGGATGACGTCCGCGGCCTGAAGGTCGTCACGGACCTCCGACAGTCTGCCGCCGGACCGGACGAGGGAGCGGTGGGACGCCCCGATGACCACCTCCCGGGCCCGCTGGTCGCCGGAGGACGGTGCGGTGCGGTCCGCCGCGACCGCGGGGTGGAAGCGGCCCGCCCCGCCGTGAGCGAGGCGGTGGGCCATGCGGTCCGCCCGTTCGGTCAGCCGCTCGGGGGAGTCGCGCCGCCCGACGAGGTCGGTGAAGAGCTCCTCCCACTGCTCGACGATCACGTCGGCGGCGAAGCGCGCCGATCCCTCGTAGGCCTTCTCGCCGAAGGAGCACAGGAGCTCCTCGTTCTCCATCAGCTTGGAGATCGCTTCGGCGAGACCGTCGATGTCGTTGGGCGGGACGAGCAGGCCGTCGACCCCGTGCCGGATGATCTCCGCGGGGCCGGTGACGATGTCGTAGGCCACGGCCGGCACGCCGGCGGCGAAGGCCTCCAGGAGGACGAGGGGGAAGGCCTCGCCGTCCTGTGACGGCAGCATGGTCAGGCTCGCCTTGGCCCACTCCTCGGTCATGTGCCGGCTGGGGCCCAGGATCTCCACGGACTCGTGCAGGCCGAGGCCTTGGACCAGGTTGCGCAGCCGGGACATCTGCGGGCCGTCGCCGAAGATGCGCAGCCGCCAGCCGGGGTGCCGGGGCAGCGCCTTGGAGAAGGCGACGATGGCGTGGTCGACCTGCTTGTCGGGGACGAGCCGGCGGGGCATCACGATGCTCTTGCCGGTCAGGCTCGAGCGGGGGCGGAAACCCTCGGGGATCGCGTTCGGGATGGCCGCCAGACGCGGTGCCGCCTGGCCGAGCGACTCCTCCAGCCACTGCCTCGTACGCTCCGTGAGCACCACGACGGCGTCGAACTCGGGAGCCCGCGGCAGCAGCGGCTCGCCCGTGGGCCCGCGCAGCTGCGACGGGCGGTGCTCCTGGTGGACCGTGATCACACGGGACGGCACCAGATCGGCGGCGGCGGACATGAGCGCGGGCGACGTGGTGACGAGGACGTCCGTGTCGAGGGTCCGCAAGGTGCGGTGCATCTCGATGTCGGAGAGGGCGTCGAAGGTGGCCTCCCACCTCGGGTTGATCAGCTCGCTCGGCAGGCCGGCCAGGCGACGGCACTCCTCGGCCCGCAGTTCGCTCTGCCGTACCGGGCGTTCCGTCCGGCCCGTGCGGTCCACCAGGTAGCGCACGGCGACCCGCTCGTCCACGGTGAAGAAGGGACGCTCCCGCGTCCTGAACACGCTGACCACCTCGACGGTGTGCCGGGGCGCCAGGTGTGTCGCCTGGGTGTAGACGGCCTGCTCCGTGCCGCCCATCTCGTCGCCCCAGGTGAGCAGAAAGGTGATCTTCATTGGTGTCAACGTCCCGTTGCGAGGTGGGCGGCGCGGAATGCCAGGCTGCCGATGGGCGTGTAGTAGGGGTGGATGCGGAGCATGGTGCCGTCCTCCGCGGTCAGCAGCCGGTGCGGCATGCGGAAGACGTCTCCGGGGCTGCGTACGTCGGTCCGCCGCCGTGAGATCTTCAGTGGTCTGTGCCGCCCGCGGTGCAGGCGTACGTCCCAGATGCGCTCCTTGTCGCCGAAGGCGCCGAAGTCGGCCACCTGGATCGAGCCCACGAACGTGTCGCCGTGCCAGGTGGCCGGGACGACGCGGGTCGTCCTGCCGCCCCTGCGGGCCAGTTCGACACCGCCGTGGCACTCCTCCGCCGGTGCGTTGAGGAGGCGGCCCTCCAGGGTCAGCTCGGACCAGCCGATGGTCAGGGACACGATCTCCGCCTGGAGGCCGTCCCGGCCCAGGGACACGTAGGCCCGGCCGGTGCCCGACGCGATGAGCCGGCAGTAGGAACCGTCCTCGCGCACCGGCTGCGGATCGGTGGGTCCGTCGGGCATCAACTGCGGTGCCCTGGCCAGGGCGCGGCGGCGGTCCTGTCCGGACGCGTCGGTGAACGCGACCGACAGCGGCCACTGGCCCTCCTTCAAAAGGCGTGCGTGCACCCCCGCGGGCACCGGCACGGCCGTCGCGGCGTCCGCCTCCCGCAGGCCGAGGAGGACGGTGCCCCGGGCCTCGGTCCCTCCGTCGCCGCACCGGACGAGGGCCAGCGGAACGGCACATGACGAAGAGCCCGAGCCCAGCACCAGGGCAGGAACCGATGCCCCGGGCGGCAGGCGGACACAGACGTTGAGGGTCCGGCCGTCCAGGACGGAGAGGTGCTGGGCGCTCAGGCGGGGCCAGTCGTCCGTGCGCGGCCCCACCAGAACCAGAGCGTCCAGGGACGACCGCGCCGAGCGCAGCGTTTCGTAGCCTTTGCGCATCACCTTGTGCGGGGTGGGAAGTTGCCTCATGCGTTGTCCGCCACGCGCTCGAAGGGGCTGGGCACGGGGAAGTACTCGTCCAGGAAACGGGACATCACGCTCTGCTGGTGGCCCTGTTCGTCGTGCGTGGAGGTGGTGTCGTTCAGGCAGAAGACGTGCACGTCCCGGTTGGCCAGCAGCCTGCCCAGCATCCGCTGCACACCTGGTCTGCCGACGTCGCAGTACCGGTAGACCAGTCCCTCCCCGGGGAAGGAACGCCCGGCGTGGAACGCGTAGTAGTGATGCAGGGACGAGGCGACGGAGATGTCGTCGACGCCGCGGAACCGGTTCGCCGCGGTGCGCCGGTGCTCCTCGGGGAACTCCGTCTCGATCTCCCGCAGGATGCTGCGGTGCAGTGCGTGGGGCACGTGCTTCATCTTCCGGACGATGTGGTCGCCGAAACGCTCGGCGATGAGTCTGCGGTTGTTCTTGCCGGCCGCCGCCACGGGCGGGTCCTCGGCGGACAGGTCGCCGAAGGGAACCAGTGCCGGGGAGAGATAGAACTTGCCCAGGCCATTGGGCAGGAAGAAGTGCTGCGGCAGGATCTCCTGCCCGAGGATCACGTCGTCATTGAAATAGAGGAAGTGCTCCGACAGCCCCTCGATGTGGTGGAGCTGGCTCTCTATGGCATGTGAGTTGAACGTCGGCAGGACTTCGGGATCACGGAAAATGTCCTTGTGGCTGACCACCTTGATGCGTGGGTGATCCGTGTTCAGCCACTGCGGAGTCTGATCGGCTGTCACCAGGTATATCGTGCGTATCCAGGGCGCGTACAGATGGAGTGAACGCAGGGAGTAGCGCAGTTCGTCCCTGCTGAGATATCGGGCGGCATTGGCCGCCTCTTCGTGGTACGGCAGGTCGGAGAACCGGGCTCGCTGACGCAGCCAGTGCGGGTCGGAGCCGTCGACCCATGTGTAGACCGCGTCGACGGGGAAGGAGCGGCGTCCCACGGCTTCCACGGCGAAGGCCCGGCGGGTCCGCACCGGTGTCGGACCCCGCTCCTCGGGCAGGGGAGCGAGGTCGGTGAACAGGCTCTCGTCGGCCTCCACCGCCGCCTCGTCCGCCGGGACGGACTCCGCGACCCCGTTGCGTCGCGGGGAGACCAGCCGGTCGTCCTCCTGGCGCCAGAACTCGATGTCGCAGCCGTAGCGCAGGCCCAGGACCAGACGGCCCGAGCGGTCGGTGCGGTACCAGGCGCACCGGAAGACGTCCGAGCCGGAGACGCGCTTCCACTGCCCCGGACCATGGCCGGTCACGGCGGACTCCTTCCGGGCCGCGTTCCCCCGCACCGGCACCACGTATCCCGGCCTGACCCTGCAGGCCTCGCGCAGTGCGCTGAACACGGCCTGCCGGTCCTTCTCGCGGACCGCGACCGCGGCCGAGGTCTCGGACGGCGAGCGCACGCAGAAGTAGTCGACGCCCGCGGCGCGCAGCGCGGCCGCCACCTCGTCGAGATTGGATCTGCGGGCCCGAAGCGGCGTGGCCTCCGGCATGACACGGGCGATGCGCACCTTGCCGTTCACACTGACGACCAGGCTGTCCCGCGCCGCCAGCAGTTGCCTGTGGCGGCGGGCCACGCGGCCGCGTCGTAACTGCCCCCTCATCTCGGTCATGGCGGCGATCCCCGACTTGAACTGCTCCCGCAGATCGGTGTCCACGTGCTCGGCGATCACTCGCCGCGCGCCCACCGGTACCACCCGACGGTATGCACTGATCAATCGGGATGCTTCGGGGTTCCGCATTGCCGGTAAACCCGCTCGGACCGTTCGTGCTTTCACAAGCCCCCCTTCAGAAGGTAACGGCACTATGGCCGGCATCTGAACGCTGACTTTCATGACCGTTCTCGGCTCCGAAAGGTTGTAGGGCGCGAAAGGATCACTGACCGCCGCCTTGCCGGTATTCGTGATACGCATGATTCATGTGTTCTGGATGCTAAATTCGCCGTCATGAGGATGACTCTGTCGGAACGTGTCCGATCAGCGGTGGCGGCGCTGCTGCACGCCACCGGTGAGTCGCAGACCGACCTCGCGGCCGCTCTGGGGGTGAGCCAGGCGCAGGTGAGCCGCCGTCAGTCGGGCGGTGCCGCGTGGAGTCTCGACGACTGCGACGCCGTGGCGGTGCACTTCGGGATCGATGCGCTGGACCTGATGGCCGGCCCGACCCGGGCCGCCGAGGCACTGCCGGACACCCGCCGCCGGGCGGCCGGCCGGCGCGTCTCCCCGCCCGACCGGGCAGTGCGGGAGGAGGCCGCGCGATGACGGACTTCGACGCGATCGACGCCCTGCCGGCCGGGCCCGACAGGAGGTCGCCGCTGCCGGCGGCGGGGGAGCGGCGCGCCCTGCGCGAGGGGCTGAACCTGTCGCGCACGCAGGTGGCGCAGGCTCTCGGGGTCAGTCCGCTGAAGTGGTCGGCCGCCGACCGCTCGCAGGTGGCCGACCCAAGGCCTGCCTGACACGGATCGTGACGAACCTGCTCATGGAGCGACTGCGCTCCACCCGCCACCGACGCCGAGACCTACGCCGGCCCCTGGCTCCGAAGCCGCCGTACGGCGGTTCTTCGCCACCGCGACGGGCGGTGACGTCAACACCCTGATGGAACCGCTGTTCCCGGACGTCGCCCTGTGGACCGGCGGCAGGATCCGCCAGGCGCTGCGCCCGGTCGTCGGCGCCGTCACCGTGGCCGGCTGGTCCGGGGGTCGGCACCGTCACCCGGTGCCGCAGCGGGGCATCGAGCCCGCCGGCATGAGCGCCGCACTCGTCGTCCGGGCGAACTCCGGGCCGTCGCCGTCGAAACCACCCGCAGTATCAGCACCGGCTGAACAGCCTGGCGCAAATACGCCCTAGCTCCTCACCCACCGGGGTGATCGAATCGGTCATCGACTGGACTCGATCAGTGGGGAGCTCGGGTGGCGGCGGTGTCATACGAGGATCTGCATCGGCAGACGGCCGCGCAGATCGAGGCGGAGAGGAGCGCCGCACTCGACCTGCTCGGTCCGGCGGCACCCTCGATTCGCGCTGCGGTCGCCCGCCTCCTGGAGCACCGCACCTTCAAGTACCCGCTGTCCGTTCTGCCGTTGATCGTGCACGCCGCCGAGACGGGCACCGTCCGGCCGGCCGTCCCGCTGGCCGTCGTGCACGAGCTGTGGTGGACCGCGGCCTGCTGCCTGGACGACCGCGCCGACTCGCAGGGCACCTGCACCGCCGGCGATTTCGACGAGAGCGCGGCGCTGCTCGCCACCTTCGTCGCGGGGAGCTCCCTGCCCCTTCTCGTCGTGCAGTCGGAGAGGATTCCGCCGGCGCTGCGCCCCGTCCTGTCGGCCGAGATCCTCAAGTGCTGTGTCGCCGCGGCCGAGGGCCAGCTGAAGGACCTCCACGGACGGGCGGCCACCGCCACCCGCGCCTCGGTGATCGAGACCTACCTCGGCAAGTCGGGCGCCCCGTTCAGCATGATCACCGTCATGGCGGCGCGACTGGCGGGCGCGGACGAGCCGCGCGTGGCGCTGTGGCGCGAGTTCGGCGACGTGTTCGGCGTGCTGTGGCAGCTCTTCAACGACCAGGAGGACATCCTCTCCGGCCGCGACGAGGACCTCCTGAACGGAACCGTGACGCACTTGTTCGCCTGTGCCGTCGAAGAGGCGGCTCCCGATGCCACGGAGCATGTCGTGGCCCTGCACCGCGCGGCGAGCACCTCCGCGCACGCCCGCGCGGAGCTCTCCGGTCTGCTGCGGACGCCCGCGGTCCTGCGGCGCCTCGAGAAGGACATCGACGAGTTCCGCGACCGGGCCCACCGCATCCTGGACGAACTCGGCGGCCACGAGACGTACCTGCCCGTCCTGTGCGATCTCGTGGACCAGTCGTCCCGGATGCTCCTGCGGCCCGGACAGCCTGGGCCCTGTCGTCACATTCCCGCCTGCCCCGCGACGCCGTGCACGCTTCCCCACTGCCTTGACGGCGTGGGAGGTGCCCCCACTCGCCGCACCGGGCCCGGACCCGAGTACATCCAGTACGAGGGTCAGGGCCCGGCACTCCCCCCGGCCTTCGGCCGGGGGGACCCCCAGAGCACGCGCCTGACGCCGCGAGGCCGCCCCGCGGGCGGACGACGGGAATGTGACGACAGGACCTAGCGGAGCAGTGAGTCCGTGATCTCCTCCGCGGTGGCCGCGTCCAACGGCGCGTGGCCCAGCAGGAAGCGGTACCAGAAGAAGCCGTAGAACTGGTCGACGAGGAGGTCGATGTCCCGGTCGGCCGGGAGTTCGCGGCGGTCCCGGCCGCGTGCGAGGATCTGGCGCACGGCTGCCCGGCGCTGCTCCGTGAACGTCCGCATCAGTTCGGCCAGATGAGGGTCGCGGGCCGCCTCCCGGACGAGGGTGCGCAGCGCCGGCGCGGACGGCGGGCGCTGGGACGCGTCGAACGTGGCCGTGGCCAGCGCCCGCAGGTCGCCGCGCAGGCTGCCGGTGTCCGGTGCGGGTACGTCCTGCGCGGCGCGGTCGGTGAGCGCCTCCAGCAGGACGGCGCCCTTGGACGGCCACCACCGGTACAGCGTCTGCTTCCCGACTCCGGCGGCGCGCGCGATGGTCTCCACACTCACCGGGGCGCCGTCGGCGTCCGCGAGCAGGTCCAGGGCGGCGTCGAGGATCGCCCGGCGGGCGGCCTCGTTGCGCCGCCGGCCGGTGTGCGGGCGCGGTTCCTTGGTGTCCACAGGCACATCCTCTCTCAGGTTTTCGAACCCAGGTTCCCGGCCGAGTTCCGTCCGTCCTCCGCGGTCCCCCACGGGAAACGCTTGACGAGACTAGCGGTCTCGGCAATCATTTAACGAGACCGATGTTCTCGACAAGACGTCGGAACCCGGTGACGCATCAGGAGAGAAGCCACTCATGAGCACCCCGAACGCCCCTTTGAACGCCCTGGCCGGACAGCGCGTCGTCGTCATGGGCGGCAGCTCCGGCATCGGCGAGGCGTCCGCCGCCTTCTTCGCGGCGGACGACGCGGAGGTGATCATCACGGGCCGTCGCCAGGACCGGCTCGACGCGGCCGCGTCCCGCATCGGCGGCAAGGTGACGACGTACCGCCTGGACGCCTGCGACCGCCCGGCGATGGACGCCTTCTTCGCCGAGTCCGGCCGTATCGACCACCTGGTGATCGCGCTCAGCGGCGCCAAGGGCGGCGGCCCCTTCGCCGAACTGGACCTCGCGGAGCTGGCGGAGGGCTTCGACGGCAAGTTCTGGCCGCACGCGCACGCCCTCCAGGCGGCGCTGCCGGCCCTGCGCCGCGACGGCTCGGTCACACTCGTCACCGCCGGCTCCGCCCGCGCCGCCCTGCCCGGCACGGCCGGCCTCGCGGCGATCAACGGCGCCCTGGAGGCGATGGTCGGGCCGCTCGCGGTGGAGCTGGCGCCCCTGCGGGTCAACGCCGTCTCCCCGGGCGTCATCGACACGCCCTGGTGGGACTCCGTGCCGGCCGAGCAGCGTCAGGCCCTCTTCGACGGCTTCGCGGCCGTCACCCCCGTGGGCCGGATCGGCCGCCCCGAGGACGTCGCCCGCGCGATCCACATGTTCGCGGCCAACGGCTTCGTGACCGGTGTGGTCCTGGAGGCGACGGGCGGGGTGACCCTGGCGACGGGCCGCTGACACACCGGTCGGGCGCGCCGGCTCCCTCCAGGATCGCCGTGCGCGCCAGGTGGTGACGCGCCCTGCCACCCGTCGCCGTGCGGCCCATCGCCGAGGCGGCTACCGTCGTCGAAGGCGCGTCGACACCACGGGGAGGGCCGGTCACCCCCAGGGAGGCGATGTGAGCCCACGGGAGACACAGGAGCACACCGCGCCGGGGAACGCGCACGGTCCGGGTCCGGCGCGCAGGAGTTTCCTCGGTCTGTGCGCCGGCGCCGGACTGGCCGCCGCGACCGCCTGCGACGGCCCGACCGCGAGCAACCGGCGCCCCGCGCCGCAGAGCCGGCGCCCGGAGGCGGAGCGGGACCGGCCGGGCACCCTCGCCTGGCGGATCGGCTCTCTCGGCACACCGGACGCGGTGGCCGGCTACACCGACCGGGTCAGTGTCACGCCCGGTCAGGAGTGCGGTCTGCACGTGTCCACGACCGCGTCGTCCTTCCGCGTGTCGGCGTTCCGCGTCGGCTGGTACGGCGGGGCACTCGCCCGGCTCGTCTGGCGCTCCGGCCCCGTCGCGGGACACGCCCGGCCCGGCGGCCGGCCGGCGTCCGCCACACGCACGGTCCGCGCGGACTGGCCGCGCACGCTGACCGTGGCCACGGAGGGCTGGCCCGAGGGCGCCTACCTGATCCGGCTCGACGCCGACAGCGGCCACCAGCGGTACGTGCCGCTGATCGTGCGCTCCACGCACGGCACCGGTCGCACCGTGCTGCTGCACGCCCCGGCCACCTGGCAGGCGTACAACCGGTGGGGCGGCTACAGCCTCTACGCCGGTGCCTCCGGCGCGTACGAGACCCGCTCCCTCGCCGTCAGCTTCGACCGGCCCTACGACGCGAACGGCGCCGAGAAGTTCCTGGTGTACGAATGGGCCGCCGTGGTCCTGGCCGAACGACTCGGCATACCCCTGGCGTACACCACCGGGACCGACGTGCACCACGACCCGGGGGTGCTGCACGGCGCCAACGTGGTGGTCTGCCTGGGGCACGACGAGTACTGGACGCCCGAGCAGCGACGGTACGTCACCGCGGCCCGGGACGCGGGCACCAACGTGGCGTTCCTCGGCGCCAACGCCTGCTTCCGCCGGGTCCGCCTGGAGACCGGTGAGGCGGGGCCGGAGCGCACCGTGGTCTGCTACAAGTCCTCCTACCGCGCCGACCCGTGCTATCCGTCCCGCCCGGCCCTGGTCACCACCGACTTCCGGCAGGGCCCGGGCGCCGACCCGGAGTCGTCGCTGACCGGAGTGCTGTACGAGGGCTACCCGGTGGACGCCCCCTACGTGGTGCACGCCGCGGACCACTGGCTGTACGAGGGCACGGGAGTCCGCCCCGGCGAGAGCTTCGACCACCTGGTCGGGGTGGAGTACGACCGGGTCACCCCCGGCGCGCCCGTCCCCGGACCGGGTCCCCTGGAGGTCACCGCGCACTCGCCGCTGGTGTGCTCCGGCACCCGCAGCCACAGCGACTCCGCCTACTACACGGCACCCGGCGGGGCCGGGGTCTTCGCGACGGGCACGATGCGGTGGGTGGAGGCGCTCAAGGCCGGAACCCCCGACGGGGGCCGCGACCACGGCATGGACAGCCGCACCCGCGCCTTCGTCACCCGCACCACCGAGAACCTGCTGCGCGCCTTCGCCGAGGGCCCCGCCGCCCGGCACCGGCCGGCTCCCCGGCCCGACGCGGGGCAGCTGTACAAGGCCGGGTGAGCGGCCTCGACGCCATGAGCGGGTGCTGCGTAGGATCACGGGCACGGCATCGCGTGTCGGTCACCGGCTGGGTGAGGCATGGAGGTGCCCGTGAGATTGCCTTGCGGAGGCATTCCACATATGTCAGTCGAGTTGAATCACACCATCGTCCATGCCCGGGACAACCGGGAGTCGGCCGAGTTCCTGGCGCACATCCTGGGGCTCGAGGTCGGGACCGAGTGGGGCCCGTTCGTCCCCGTGGCCACCGGCAACGGGGTCACCCTGGACTTCGCCGCCATCCCGGCGGAGTCGATCGTCACGCAGCACTACGCGTTCCTCGTCTCCGACGAGGAGTTCGACGCGGCCTTCGCGCGGCTGCGGGAGGCCGGGATCACGTACTACGCCGATCCGCGGCTGAAGCAGCCCGGGGAGATCAACCACCACCACGGCGGGCGCGGTCTGTACTTCATGGATCCGGCCGGGCACGGGATGGAGATCATCACACGGCCCTACGGCAGCCACGAGCAGCGGCCGACGGGATCATGAGGCAGCGGAGGTGAGCCGGCTTCCGGGCGTCCAGGGCGGCGGCGACGTTGCCGCATCCGGCACCCGTGCCGTCACTCGTCCGGGTGTGCTCGCCGGCCGGTGAGAGACGGCTGCCGTCGCTCGGGTCAAGGGCCAACGGGGCGTTTTCCAGAAGCAGTCGGCCGGCCGGGGAGCCGGTGCGGCGGGAGGACGGCCGTCGGGGCTGGTGCGCCGTGCCCGCGGTCCGGTTCTAGGATGGCGTTCGCGGGCGCGTGAGCTGTCGGGCCGCCGCCGACCGCGGGCATGTCGAACGGGTGCTCGTGGACCGGGGCCCGGACGGGAATCCCGGCCCGATTACGGCAGGCCGGGATTCCGTGTCGTGCGCCTGGTTGCAGGGCCCCGGCCCGATTACGGCGGGCCGGGGTTCTGCGTCGTCGGCGAGGTGCGCGTTCAGTCGTCGTCCTTGTCGCCGCCGTAGCCGCCGCCGTAGCCGCCGTCGTAGTCGTCGTCGTGGCGGTCGATGACCCGGAAGCTGCCGACGACTCCGTCCTTGACGTGCACTCCCTTGACGTGCTTGGGGAACACGCCGAAGCTGGTGCTGTGGGGGCCGACGGTGGCGATGGGGGCGCCGTTGTCGCAGGTGAGCCCGCGGAAGACCTCGATGGTCTTGCGGCTGTCGTTGCGGATGTTCAGGCTGGTGGAGCCCAGGCCGCTGACGATGACGGCGCAGCCCCTGGTGTGGGCCGAGAAGGACCGCTCGTTGATGTGGATCCAGCCCTTGTCGAAGTCCCGGCCGCCGCGGCCGTGGTCGTTGCCGCCGTGGTCGTTGCCGCCGTGGTCGTTGCCCTCGTTGCCCTTGCCCCCGTTGCCGTTCTGGGTGCCACCGTCCATGGGGAGCTGGGCGGGGGCCTGCTGGGCCGCGGCGGCCGGGGCGGCCTGGGGCGCGGGGGCTGCGGTGGCGTAGGTGATGCCGGTCGCGGCCAGGGCCGCCGCGGCTGCGACGGCCGCGGTGATTGCGTTGGAGCGGGTCATGATCATGTCGCTTCTCCTGTCTCGACTCGGAGAGAGGGATCGGCTGTGCAGCCGACGCATGATCGAACGTACTGACAGCTCACATGGCTGTCATATCGGGCGTATCGGGCGGGCTGGTTTCCGGGGCCGATCGGGGTACCTGGCGAGCCCTCAGGCGGGATGCCTGACGGGTCGATCGCCCGTCAAATCCCCTGGTCCTCCAGTCGGATTGAATGGCAATTAGGCCTTAAAGGTGATCTTCTGACGCCCGCTCACTCTTCGCGGCAGCCGAGCACCGCAGATTGTCGGCGAGTCGCTGCTTGACATGCGGACAGCAGCCCTGGGCCGAGCGCGTCAGGCCGGTGGTTCCGGCGGCGCGGGCACGGTCGGTCCGCGCAGGCGATCAGGAACCACGATGTGCCCCGGCGGGCGCGGCCCGGCTCCCCGAAGCCCTACTTCGAGGAGACCGGCATCTCGGGTCTGTAGCCGACGAGCAGATTCCGTACCTTGTTCAGCTCTTCGGGGCCCGCGTCGCTGTGCCGGCGTGACGGATCGGCAGGGCGCCGGTCCCACAGCAGCAGATTTCGGGTGGCCGGATCGCTCTCGATCGTGGCCGGGCCTGTCGGCGCGTCAAATCCGATGTGTACGCCGGTCCGGTCGGCCGCGACGACGATGTCGTCGGTTCCGGGTGAGCGCAGCCGCCCTTCGATCCGCTCGTCCGGCCCGAGGCCCCGCAGGGAAGCGCCGAGTCGCAGGAGGGGGCTTGCCCACCTCGCGGACACTGTGCTCCGTCATCCAGGAGTGGGAAAGAGCCTCACGCGCCGTCGAGTCGTCCCCCGTGACATCCCAGCGGTGGAGGATGAGCTCCTCCCGCATGTGCTCCGCGAAGAAGGGAACCTTGACGGTCCTGCCCGTCCACTCGACCTCGGTGCCGGCGGGCAGGTCGGTGGCAGCCGTCTGCGTGACCTCCGCGAGCTCCTCGCATCGCGCCACGAACGCGGCCCACAGTTCCGCGTCGGACAGCTGCCTGTACGGATCCTCGCGTTCAAAACCACGAGTCCCGACGGGATTCCCGGCCAGCCGGGCCGCGAGAACCCGCGCGAGTTCCTCGGCGTTTCCAGCCTGGTGAATCAGGATGTCCCGGGCGGTCCAGGCCTCACACCACGTACCCGAGTCGGGCCGCCGAGCCTGCACGGCACGAACGAATGCCTCCCACTCGGGAAGCACTTCATGGACCCGTTGAGAAACCATGCGACGCAGAGTATGTGCAGGGCACCGGGAGACCGCGGAGCGCCCGGGCGTCGCTTCAAAGTATGAAGAACGGGCATCTGACGTCTGCCGGTGCGTCCCGGCGGGGCGCACCGATCCCCAGGTGCCGCTCACCGCGCGGCGCCTGCTGCTCGCTCGTGCCTGCGCGCACGGGCTCACGTGTGCGGTGTATAGCTGGAGGCGGACACTGGCACTTGACACTGCGATGCTCCGGGAGAACTCATGGCCGCGAAGCCTCCTGCTCCCCCCTTCACCCGGGAGAGCGCGATCGAGAAGGTCCGCCTCGCCGAGGACGCGTGGAACACCCGGGACCCCGAACGTGTTTCCCTCGCCTACACGGTCGACAGCCGCTGGCGCAACCGCGCCGAATTCATCGACGGACGTGAGGAGATCGTCTCCTTCCTCACCCGGAAGTGGGCCAGAGAGCTGGACTACCGGCTCATCAAGGAGCTGTGGGCCTTCGAAGGGAACCGCATCGCCGTGCGCTTCGCTTACGAGTGCCATGACGACTCGGGCAACTGGTTCCGCTCCTACGGGAACGAGAACTGGGAGTTCGACGACGAGGGCCTGATGCGAGTCCGCCTGGCATCCATCAACGACCTCCCCATCAAGGAAGAGGAACGCAAGTACCACTGGCCCCTGGGGCGTCGTCCCGACGACCACCCAGGGCTGAGCGACCTGGGCTTGTAGGTGGTGGAGTGGACATGACACGTTCACTCCTTGTTCGCATGCGGATCTTCTCCGTGCTCGATCCTCGCGATCATGAAATCTCCGAGAACGCTGAGACTGACCGTGCCCACGGTACTCGCCGCCCTCGTGCTCGCCGTCGCGGGCGCCATGTCCACCGCGTCGGCCACGACGTACTGGACGTTCATGAACGACTACGAGGGCAACTGCCTCGTCTCGTCGACCGTGAGCGACAAGGTCTGGTCGGACAGCTGCAACGACTCGCTCGACACCCGTAATTGGTACTACGGCGCCGAATCGGTCACCAATGTCGACGGCCAGGTGTTCCGCCGCCTGGTGAGCCGGGCCAACGGCGACTGCCTCACCACGGACAACAAGACCAATGCCAACGCTGTCTGGATGAGCCCGTGCGGCAGCGCCGGCGGTCAGTTCTGGAGCAACGACTACCACGTGCTGGAGAACTTCAACGGAAACCTGCTCCGTACCTCCGCCAACGGAGACGCGGTCTACACCACCTCGCAGTACGTGGCCGACCCGAACATCGAGCCCGCACGCTACACCTGGTGGGGCTCGCACAGCTGACGCGTGCGGTTGTTGCCCGTGGCGGGCCCGAAGGGTCCCAGCCGCCGCCCGTGGCCGGCCCCCCCGGGGCGGCCACGGGCGGCGGCGCTGCCCCTGCCGGGGTGCGGCCATGGCCGAGCCACGTCACTTCGGATCGATCACGGAACTGCTCCGCACCGGGTGCTTGCTCATCACGGAAACCCGGTTGAAGGCGTTGATGGTGATCGCGACCCAGATCACCGCGGAGATCTCGTCGTCGGACAGCGCCGACCGGGCGTCCGCGTAGGCCGCGGCCTGAGCGGCGGCGTCCGCGGGATGTGTGGTGGCCTCGGCGAGGGCGAGGGCCGCGCGTTCCCGGGGGCTGAACAGCTCGGTGTCGCGCCAGGCCGCCAGGACTCCCAGCCGCTGGGTGCTCTCGCCCGCCCGCAGGGCCGCGCGGGTATGCAGACTGAGGCAGTAGGCGCAGGCGTTGAGCTGGGACACGCGCAGGTTGATCAGTTCGACGGTGATGCGGTCCAGTCCTGCCGTCGCCGCCACGCCTTTCACGGTCTCCGCGGTGGCGGCCAGCGCCCGGTACGCGGCCGGGCTCTGCTTGTCGACGAAGACCCGGCTGTCGGGGCCCACCGCTGTCGTCTCTGTCACATGATCTCCTTGGTCGAGCGATCACCTTTTCTCCGGCTTATCATCGGCGAGTGAATGTTGAATGTCGAACATTTCCTCGTGCGGAGGTCCGGAACCGTGAGTAGCGCTGAAGCCCGTCCCGCCGGTCCGAGGTCGGGCGGGAGCTCCGCCGGCGACCGTTCCGCCGCCGTCGAGGTGCTCACGGCCCGGCAGGTCCCGCTCGGCGGCCCCCGGGCGATGCCGGTACGGCGCACGCTGCCCCAGCGGGCCCGGACCCTCATCGGAGCCTGGTGCTTCGCCGACCACTACGGCCCCGACGACGTCTCCCGTACGGGGGGAATGGACGTGGCCCCGCACCCGCACACCGGGCTCCAGACGGTGAGCTGGCTCTTCAGCGGGGAGATCGAGCACCGCGACAGCCTGGGCAGCCACGCCTACGTCCGGCCCGGCGAACTCAATCTCATGACGGGCGGCTTCGGGATCAGCCACTCGGAGGTGTCGACGGCCCGTACGACGACGCTGCACGGAGTGCAGTTGTGGGTGGCGCTGCCCGACGCGCACCGCAACGCCGAACGGGACTTCCAGCACTATGCACCGACCCCGGTGCCGCTGCACGGTGGCCGCGCCCGGGTCTTCCTCGGCTCCCTGGCCGGCGACACCTCTCCCGTACGCACCTTCACGCCGCTCCTCGGCGCCGAAGTGTCGGTGGATCCCGGCGCGGCCGTGACCTTCGACATCGAACCTGAGTTCGAGCACGGAGTCCTCGTGGACACCGGCGACGTCCGCATGAACGGTACGGCCCTGGCGCCGACGGAGCTCGGATACGCCGCCCCCGGCCACAGGACGCTCACCCTCGCGAACGAGGGGCCGGAACCCGCACGAACGGTGCTGCTGGGCGGGCCCCCCTTCGAGGAGGAGATCGTCATGTGGTGGAACTTCATCGGCCGCACCCACGAGGACATCGTCCAGGCCCGCGACGCCTGGCAGAACGCCACGGACCGCTTCGGCACGGTCGAGGGCTACCCCGGGGACCGCCTTCCGGCCCCCGCGCTTCCCCACTCCGTCCTCACCCCGCGCAAGAACCCCGTCTCCTCTGCGAAGGACTCGCGATGACGAACCCGGCTGCCCCGACCGTCAGGCACGTCCCGGACCGGTCCCGGTACGAGATCGAGGTGGACGGCACGACAGCCGGCTTCACCGCCTACCGCGACCGCGGCGAGCGTCAACGGGTCTTCTACCACACCAAGGTCTTCGAGCAGTTCGCAGGACGGGGGCTGGCGTCCCGGCTCGTGGGCGAGGCCCTGGACGACGTACGCCGTGCGGGCAAGCGGATCGTCCCCGTCTGCCCCTACGTCAAGGGATTCCTGGAGAAACACGGGGAGTTCGCGGACATCACAGACCCTGTGACGCCGGACGCGATCCAGTGGATCGAGGCGCAGCTCACGTAGTCCCGGAACGCCGGCGCCCCGTCCGCGTTCCCCCGTCCGCGTTCCCCCTTTCGCAGCCCCTGTCGAGGCAGGTCGATGCCCGCATGCCGCGAGGCCGTCATTCCGGGATCATCCGCCGTCCACACGGCCGGATCAGAGTCTGAAGGCCTCAGGTGCGCTCATCGCGCACTCATCGACCCTGCCGAGGACCACATGTGTCTTGACGGACATTGCGAGCACAACGCGGAGCTTCTCGCGTCCGACGTCACGAGCACGGACGCCACGAACACCGGTGCCACGAGCACCGACGCCGCGGGGGCCGGACCGGGACGGCGGCGGCTGCTCACCGCGGGGATGGCCGGCGCCGCCGCCCTCACCCTTGCCCCGGTCTCGTTCGCGCAGGCGGCCGACGGCTCCGCCGGCGGCACCGCCCCGACCGGTGGCGACGTGTCCCGGACCGTCACCGGGTTTCTGGAGACCGGGGCAGCGGACTTCGTCTACCTTCCTGTCGAAGTCCCCGAGGGCGTACGGAAGATCGCGGTGTCGTACGCGTACGACAAGCCGGCCGTCCCCGCCGGGACACCGGGCAACTCCTGCGACATCGGCGTGTTCGACGAGCGGGGGACCGCGCTGGGCGGGCGGGGCTTCCGCGGCTGGTCCGGTGGTTTCCGGACCTCGTTCGAGATCAGCAACAGTGACGCCACCCCCGGCTACCTGCCCGGCCCGGTCGACGCCGGAACCTGGCACATCGTGCTCGGCCCCTATCAGGTGGCGCCGCAGGGCATGCACTACCAGGTCCAGGTGACGCTGACCTACGGCGAGCCCGGGCCCGCCCGTGTGAACAAGTACCCGCCGCGGCGGGCCAAGGGGCGGGGCCGCGACTGGTACCGGGGCGACTGCCACCTGCACACCGTCTACTCCGACGGCAAGCGCCTGCCGAACGAGGTCGCGTCCGGCGCGCGCGCCGCCGGACTGGACTTCATCGTCTCCACCGATCACAACACGCCCGCCTCGCACGCGGTGTGGGGCGAGTACGCCGGTCCCGACCTGCTGATCATTCCCGGTGAGGAGGTCACCACCCGCAACGGCCACTGGCTGGCCCTCGGCCTGCCGCCCGGCGAGTGGATCGACTGGCGCTACCGCTCGCGCGACGACGCGTTCGGTCGCTTCGCGCGCCAGGTGCACCGCGGTGGCGGACTCGTGGTTCCCGCGCACATGTACTGCGCGTACGTGGCCTGCCAGTGGAAGTTCGGCTTCGACGACGCCGATGCCACCGAGGTGTGGACCGGACCGTGGACCTACGACGACGAGCACGCGGTCAGCACCTGGGACCAGAAGCTCGGTGAGGCCGTCCGCACCGGCAAGCGCTGGCTGCCGGCCATGGGCAACAGCGATGCGCACAGCGATCCGCAGGTCATCGGCCTGCCGCACAACGTCGTCCACGCGGACGACCTGGCCACGGACTCCCTCATGGAGGGGATCCGCGCGGGCCGCAACTGGATCGCGGAGTCGTCCGCCGTCACGCTGACGTTCACCGCCACCGGCCACGGCAGACAGGCCGGCATCGGCGAGAAGCTGAACGTTCCCGCCGAGGCACCGGTGGACGTCCGCCTCGACGTCCAGGGCGTGCCCGACGGCACGGTCCGCTTCATCACCGACGAGGGCCAGATGCACCAGGAGTCGGTGGGCGCCTCCGGTTCCGGCACGGTGGTGTGGCGGACGACCGCCTCGCTGGCGGCGTACGTGCGCGCCGAGGTGCGTCACCCGATGCCGGACGGCAGCCCGGGGCAGGGCAACACCATGGGTGAGGCGCTGATGTTCGGTCCGATGGCCGCCCTGACCAACCCCGTCTTCCTGGAAGCGACACCTGCACCGCGAAGCTGACCGCCGGCGAGGACGTCGGTGGTGCTGTCTTCAGCGGTCCCGTCTCAGGGGCCGCAGGACGGCGGCCCCTGCGCGCACGAGTGCGTACAGGGGCTGGCCGACCCACTGGCCGAGGTCACGTTGCAGGGCGGGATCCAGTTCGACGACCACCTTGATGTAGCGGGTGGCCAGCGGCGTGAGAGTCGTGGGAGCCGGGGCGGGGGCGGAGGCTCCGGCCGGGGCGGAGGCGGGGGTGTCCGGCCGGCGCTGGAGTGCGGCCCGGTAGGTGTTCTTGCGCTGGTTCACACCCTGTCCTGACGGTTGATGAGCTCCTCGGCGAGGTCCATGTACGCCGTGCCCTTCGCCTCCACGGGGCTGCCGAACGACTGGGCGTACAGGTCGAGCCGCGGAATGTGCGTCGACAGCACGTCGAAGCCCCGCTCGGTGAGGGCCTCGCGGGCGTCGGCGTCGGGGCCGGTGCGCGTGGCGTCGGGACGGTTCGTGCGGTTCAGCAGGACGGCGGCGCGCGCCTGGTGGGCCCGCAGGGACTGCATGTCGTCCATCTCGCGGTCGATGGGTGCCATGCGGTCGAGCTCGATGGGGGCCGGTGTCACGGGCACGATCCACTCGTTCGCGTACCTCATGATGCTCCGGGCGATGGGGGCGTGGTCCTCCAGTTGCGGGGCGTCGAACACCACTGCCTGCCGGTTGTCGAGGAAGTCGTTCACCCGCCGATGCACGTCGCCCACCGGAAGGGCGAGCACGGGAAACGGGAAACCGCCCGCCAGTTCGCTCCAGCGCAGCGCCGAGGACGCGGGATCACTGTCCACGAGCAACGGAGCGAGGCCCGATGCGTGCAGTGCGTGGGCCAACCAGACGGCGCTGGTCGTTTTCCCCACTCCGGGCTTGAGGTTCACGAATGCATAGCTCAGGGGCACGGGAGCCGACGCTAACGGCCCCGCGCCGGCCGCTTTCGTCGGCGCGGAGCCACCACGCACGGTTCACCCTGTGGCGCCGGTGAATCATTCCCACGGGCTAACGGGGAGCGCCCGCCCGTGTCCGGTGCCCGGCGCCGTCAGCGCACGGTGATGGTGACGGTGGCCGTGCTGGTCGCGGCGGCCGGCTTGGCGGTGTCCACGGCCAGGTCCTCGCCGTCGTCCTGCCGGCCGCCGGGCAGGATCACGGCGGACGCGGGGGTGGACCGGTCTGCCGGGGGGATGGGTGGTCGTGATCATGGAAGCGGTGCGCCTCGCCGTCACCGCCGCGGTGTGCGGTCTGGCACTGGCCGGCTGTACCTCGGGTGGCGGCGAGCCGCCCGGACCGGCGCCGCGATCGAGCGGGACAGGCCGGAGCCGCGCACCGGCACGAAGGGCGAGCGCCGATGACCGAGAAGCTCACCCCCTCCGACCCGGCCCGGCGCCGGCGGCATGGGCGTGGTCCACCTCGGCCGCGCCGAGACGGGCGAGCCGGCCGCGGTCAAGGTGATCCTGCCCGAGTACGCCGACCGGCCCGAGTTCCGCTGCCGGGGTCGGTGAAGGGGGTGCCGGACACCCAGTCCTGGCCCGCGGTTCCGGCCTGCTCGCGGACGCGGACCAGGACCCCTGGTGCGCGCCCCGCCGCAACAACTGCCGACCGGGCGGGGCGCGCGACGAGCGCGAGGGGTCTCGGCGGCGCTACGCCGTCGTGCAGGCGCCGAGATCGTCCCAGGGGCCCCACTGGTCGGCGGCCCCGGGCTCCTGGCCCTGCACCCACCACTTCGCCCGCCAGGTGTGGCCCTTCCAGGCGACCTTCTCGCCGCCCGTGTAGATGGCGGCCGAGTCCCAGGTCGGCGAGGTGCACTGGTCCGGGTCGCCCGGGTCGCCCGGGTCGCCCGGGTTGCCCGGGTCACCGGGGTTGCCCGAGCCGCCGATGTTGACGTCGATGCAGGCGTAGAACGCGTTGGCGGTGTCGGCGATGTTCCAGACCGCGAGCACCTTCTGCCGGCCGGTGAAGCCGCCGAAGTCCACCTGGTGGCTGACGGTCGCGGGGGGCTGGGCACCGCCGCCGTCGAACTGCGCCACCTTGGTGCCGCCGATGAAGTACTGCCAGTTGCTGGTGGCGTGACGGGCCGTGAAGTTCCACGTGAAGGTGGTCGAGCTGCCGACATCGGTGGCGCGCCAGGGCTTGCTGTCGTCGTCGAGTTCGGCGAAGTCCGCGTTGCCGCCACTGCAACTGTGCAGGCCCTTCGGCCCCTCGACGCTCTGGGGCTCGTACTTGATGGGGCCGCAGTCGACGATTCCCGCGGCGCACTGGGCCTGGCGGCTCATGGGTGCCGAGACGTAGCCGTGCGCGCCGGCCGTGGCGGCCGGGAGGCTCACCGCGAGGAAGGGAGCGAGCCCTGCCCCGATCACGGCGGCCAGTCTTCGTTTCGTGCGCATGTCAACTCCTTCGCTGGGGGCCGCGCCGAGCAGGGCGGTTGCGGTCGGCCCACCGCAACCCGTGCCGGTGCTCCTGCCACGGCCTCCTCGGTGGGGGCAAGGTCGAGCCGAGGGGACCCCAGGGCCGGATTCGTTGGTCTAGACCTTATCCGCTGCCTGCATCCCGTCAAGAGGGTGGGACGGCTGCTGTCGACGCGAACCCGGCCGGGCGGCCCGGTGTCCGGGCATGACGAAGTCGGCGATCCGGCACGGCGGTTGAGCGCGCCGGGCGCGGGGAGCGCCTGGTGGGAGGGTAGGGCCGCGGGCGGTCGCGGGCATGGGTGTGCCCGACCTCGGTGGTCCGGTCGAGGTGTCGCCGCTATCCGTTCTTCGGGCAGCCCGGTTCGTCCGGCAGGTGGTGCTTGGCCCAGTCGCCCAGTTCCTTCAGGGCGGGCTCCAGGGCGGCTCCCGCCCCGGTCAGCCGGTAGGAGACCCGCAGTGGCGGTCCCTCGTCGACCTCGCGCAGCACCAGTCCCGCGGCGCCGAGTTCGGCGAGCCGGTCGGAGAGCATGCGCTCACTGATGCCGGGGATGGCCCGGCGCAGGTCGGTGAAGTAGGCGGACTGTGCCTGCAGCACCGACAGGATCGGGCCGTTCCAGCGCTTTCCGAGCAGTTGGAAGACGCGCGTGATGCCGTCGTCCACGCGTTTGCACGCCACCACGTCATGGGTCTGCTCCGCCGCCATGCGCCCATGGTACTACCCGGCCGTAGGGGGGTGAAAAAAAGTAAGTCCCTATGTTAGAAATAGTGATGTACGAATCCTCAGCCCGTCGTCCGCGGGCTCGTCCTGTCTGGAGACAGCCATGGCCACCCTCCTCCACATCGACTCCTCCCTCTTCCCCGGCGAGGCTTCCTCCTCCCGCTCCGTGACGGACGCCTTTCGCCGGACGTGGCAGGAGCAGCACCCCGGCGGTGCGGTGATCTACCGGGACCTGGCGGTGAACCCGGTTGCGCACATCACCGCCGACGCCCACACCGCCGGCTTCGCGGATCCGGCCTCGCGCACGCCCGAGCAGGCCGCTGCCTTCGCCGAGCGGGTGCGGCTGATCGAGGAACTGGAGCAGGCGGACGCGGTGCTCATCGGGGCGCCGATGTACAACTACACGATCCCCTCGACCCTCAAGGCGTGGCTGGACAACGTGATCCTGTTCGGCCGCACCGCGGGCGAGAACCCCTCCGCCAAGGGCACCCCGGTCACGGTCGTGGCCAGCCGCGGCGGCTCCTACGCCCCGGGCACCCCGCGCGAGTCGTACGAGTACGTCCAGAACTATCTGACGGCCGTCCTCGCCGACGCCCTCGCGCTCGATGTCGACTTCATCGTTCCGGAGCTGACCATGGCCCCGCACAACCCGGCGATGTCGGAGCTGGTGCCGCTCTTCGAGGCCTCCCGCGAGCGTGCCTTCCAGGACGCGGCGACCAAGGCGAAGGCCCTCGCCGAGCGCCTCGCCGCGTAGGCGGAGACCGGCCGCGGGCATACGGCCACGGTGCGCCGCTGTGCGCACCGTGGCCGTTCGGCCGTCATCCGCCGCGCACCGACCCGCCGCGTCGCCGACGACGCCGGCCCCGTCGTCCTGCCCCGCCGGAACGCCGCTGTGACGTGAGTCATACCCTGCGAATGACCGGAGCCTTGTGACGCATCAGCCGCATCGTGGACATCCCCGACGCCTGCCGCACCCTCTGTCTCCCCACGGGATCTTCGACTTCGACGGCCGCCCCACGGCGGAAGGCCCGAAGACCGCCGACCGGGGCAAGTGCGCCGTGACGTCGGGCTGAGGACCCGGTCCGGTCAACCGCGGCGCCCGGCCGGCGCCGACGGCCCCTGGCCGCCCGGCGTGGGGGGCGCGGGGGAGGAGCCGGTGGGTGTGCGCCCGCTCTTCGGCGGCGCGGTGGCCAGGCCGAACTGCGCCGCCTCGAGGGCGCCCGTGCCGGTGCCCGAGACGCGGGTGGCGGCCACGGAGAGCCGGAGGTCGTTCGTGGTGGCGTAGCGCGTGTACCAGGTCTCGTCGATGCCGAGCCTGTCCAGGGCCGCCTTCTGGGTCTGGGCGGGGTCGGTGACGTACTGCCTGGTGAAGATCAGGTGGTCGGTGTCGGTGAACGTGAAGTCGGCCCCGTCGTCGCCGTCCCGGTACATCCAGTGGACCTTGCTGTAGTAGTCCTTGGCGTAGGCGTCGTCGGGGTGCGGCCGGGGGTCGGACTCCGTGGCCGTCACGGTCCTGGGGTCGAACGCCCCGACCAGACGCCGCCGGTTCCTGGTGTCGTCGACGAGGAAGACCGGGACGACGGCGGAGTCGTACTCCTTGCGCAGGTGGAGGTCGGAGCCGATCACCGAGTACTGCCCGACGCTGCCGCGTGCCCAGCGCCAGTGCTCCACGGCGTACGGGAAGGGCCGGTTGCCCCAGGTGTGGTCGTGGTAGCCGCGGCCGGTGAAGGGCCGCTTCCGTCCGCCGACGGTGACCGTCCCGGTGACGGTTCCGGACGGCACCGCGCACAGCCAGCCGAAGTGGTCCTCCGTGTCGCCGAGGTAGACGATGCCGGTGCCCGGCCGGAACGGAGGCACCAGGCCGGTCAGCGTCAGGTCGACGCCGACATCGCCCGACCGGCCCTTCATGCGGTACGTCTTCAGGTCGCCGGTGCAGGTGAAGAGGCCGAGCCGTATGTCGCAGCGGTCCTTCGCGCTGGTGAACTCGTTCCAGGCACAGATGTGCTCGCCTCCGTGAGCGGTGCCGTCGGGGTCGGTGACGGTGACGGTGGCCTTGGGCCTGCGGCGGGCCTCGCCCGGATCGGGGACGAAGCCGTCGTCGAGCCGGGTGCTCAGGGCGAAGGCCACGGTAGTGCCGTCGTCCCCGGTGAAGGCGGAGTGCCACCCCTCGAACACGTTCGGATCGTCGTTGCCGGCTGCGGTGCGGAAACCGTCCTCCCAGGCCTCGACCATGTCGCGCCTCAGGTTCGCCCGGGCGTGGTCGGCGTTGCTGTGCCCGTAGGCGTTGGAGGTGAGATCGCCCGCGGCGCGGGGCCTGTCCGACCCGGTCGAATCCGGCGCGTCCTCCGTCCGGGTGGGTGGTGTGCACGCCGTGACCGCGAGGCCGGGCACGGCGGCGATCAGTCCGGCGGTGGCGGCGTCGCGCAGGAACGCGCGCCGGGACGGAGCGGGACCTTCGTGCATGGGGCTGCCTTCACGGGTGCGGAGGACTGCCTACAGTCGATCGCTCGCCGACGGGCGCCGCACTCCGGTGCGGTCGAACGAGTGACGTCCTCCCCTCGACGGTGTTGCATGAAAATGCGAACTGGTGCATAGTCTTGCTATGTCCAAGGTCCTCACTTCCCTCCCCGTCGGCGAGCGCGTCGGCATCGCCTTCTCCGGTGGTCTCGACACCTCGGTCGCCGTCGCCTGGATGCGTGACAAGGGCGCCGTCCCCTGCACGTACACCGCCGACATCGGCCAGTACGACGAGCCCGACATCGCTTCCGTGCCCGGGCGTGCCACGGCGTACGGTGCCGAGATCGCCCGGCTCGTCGACTGCAGGGCCGCGCTGGTCGAGGAGGGGCTGGCGGCACTCGCCTGCGGCGCGTTCCACATCAAGTCCGGCGGGCGGCCGTACTTCAACACCACCCCGCTGGGGCGCGCCGTGACCGGCACGCTGCTGGTGCGGGCGATGCTCGAGGACGGGGTGCAGATCTGGGGCGACGGCTCCACGTTCAAGGGCAACGACATCGAGCGGTTCTACCGCTACGGCCTGCTTGCCAACCCGCACCTGCGGATCTACAAGCCCTGGCTGGACGCCGACTTCGTGACCGAGCTGGGCGGCCGCAAGGAGATGTCCGAGTGGCTGCTGGCCCACGGGCTGCCGTACCGGGACCCGACCGAGAAGGCGTACTCCACGGACGCCAACATCTGGGGCGCCACGCACGAGGCCAAGACCCTGGAGCACCTCGACACCGGCGTCGAGACGGTCGACCCGATCATGGGCGTGCGGTTCTGGGACCCGGCGGTGGAGATCGCCACCGAGGACGTGACGATCGGCTTCGACCAGGGACGCCCGGTCACCGTCAACGGCAAGGAGTTCGCCACCCCGGTCGACCTCGTACTGGAGGCCAACGCCATCGGCGGCCGGCACGGGCTCGGCATGTCCGACCAGATCGAGAACCGGATCATCGAGGCCAAGAGCCGCGGCATCTACGAGGCACCCGGCATGGCCCTGCTGCACATCGCCTACGAGCGCCTGGTCAACGCCATCCACAACGAGGACACGGTGGCCGCCTACCACACCGAGGGCCGCCGCCTCGGCCGTCTCCTCTACGAGGGCCGCTGGCTGGACCCGCAGGCGCTGATGGTGCGCGAGTCGCTGCAGCGCTGGGTCGGCGCGGCGATCACCGGCGAGGTGACCCTGCGGCTGCGGCGCGGCGAGGACTACTCGATCCTCGACACCCGTGGCCCGGCGCTCAGCTACCACCCGGACAAGCTCTCCATGGAGCGCACCGAGGACTCGGCGTTCGGCCCGGTGGACCGGATCGGTCAGCTCACCATGCGGAACCTGGACATCGCCGACTCCCGCGCGCGGCTGGAGCAGTACGCGGGCCTGGGCATGGTCGGCACCGGCCACCCCACTCCGATCGGCGCCGCGCAGGCGGCCTCGACCGGCCTGATCGGCGCCATGCCCGAGGGCGGCGCCGAGGTGATCGCCTCGCGCGGCGAGGCCGCGGACGAGGAGACGATGCTGGACCGCGCCGCGATGGAGTCCGGCACGGACTGACACCGCACAGGTCCTGGCCGTACGCCCCGGGGTGGCAGCGCAGCAGCCCCGGTGTACGGCCGGGACCTCGCCCCCCGCTCCGAACCCGCGTTCAGCCGTTCCGGCGCACTGCTCGGCGCGGTGGGAGAGTGAAGGCCCCGGGCGGGTACGCGTAGGGGAGCAAGGGGCCGGCCTGGTCGCCGAGCCCAGGAGCGATGGGTCAGGGCACTGTCCTGAGGCCCGTGCCCGGTGGCCTGGTCGAGGAGAGCCAGGTGACGACCCGGCTGACGTCGGCGCTGGTGACGATGCCGACGACACGGCCCTCCGCGAGCACCAGGGCCCGGCGGGCGGGGCTGGCGTCCAGGGCCGGCAGCAGCTGGTCCAGGGGATCGTCGGGGCCGGCGGTCGGGATCTCGCCCAGGGGCACCATCACGGCTTCGAGCGAGGTCGAGTCCCGGTCCTCCACCGGCACCTGCCCCGCCCGCCGTACGGTCACCAGCCCCACCGGGGACCCCGCGTCGTCCGTGACGGGGAAGGCCGAGTGCCGATAGCGCCACGGCGGACTGCCGAGGAACTCCTCGACGGTCGTGCCGACGTCGGCGGTCACCGGATCCGGGGTCATCGCCTGCCGGACCGGTACGGAGCGCAGCAGTTCCCGGAGCCTGGCCTGGCTGCCCTCCAAGGTCGCCATGGCCACCATGAACCAGCCGATGAGCACCAGCCACAGGCCGCCCGAGAACCCGCCGGTCAGGACCTCGTACAGGCCGACCGCCACCATGATCCAGCCCAGCACGCGCCCGGCCCCGCCGGCGACCTCGGTGGCGCGCAGCCGGCTGCCGGTACGCCACCACACCAGTGCGCGCAGCAGCCGTCCACCGTCCAGGGGCGCGGCGGGCAGCGCGTTGAACGCCGCCAGCAGGATGTTGATGCCCGCGAGCCAGGCCAGTGCCTCCACCACCAGCACCGGGCCGTGCTGCACATGGGCCCACCAGGTGAACAGGGCGAAGACCCCGCCCAGCACGAGGCTCACCAGAGGTCCGACGCCCGCGATGCGCACCTCGGCCGCCGGAGTCGGCGCCTCGCTGTGCAGCCGCGCCACACCGCCCAGCAGCCACAGCGTGATCTCGTCGCCGCCGACCCCGTTGCGGCGGGCCACCAGCACATGACTGATCTCGTGGGCCAGCAGGGACAGCAGGAACACCACGGCCGTCACCAGCCCCGTCAGCCAGTAGGCCCAGAGCGCACCGCCCGGGTGGGCACGGGGCAGGCGCCCCTCGGCCAGCCCGAAGGCGATCAGCGCGAAGATGACCAGCACACTCCAGTGCACGCCGACGCGGATGCCGGCCACCCGGCCGAGCCAGAAGGTCGCGCCCACGGCCGACACCTCCTTCGTCGCCCGTGCACGGGTACCCGGCGGACGGGCACGTACCCGGCCGGAGGCCGTCGGCCGTCCCAGCGGTACCGGCCCGGTGTGCCGCGGCCGTCCCCGCCGGACCCGGCCCCGTGCGCCGGGGCGCTCAGTGCTGCCGACGCGAGGCCACGGTGAACTGGGCGCCGTCCGGATCGCGCAGTACGGCCTCCTGCTCGCCCTCCTCCAGCATGCTGCCGCCGTGCTTCTCCGCGGCCCGGGTGCACGGTTCCACGTCGGCCACCGTGAAGTGGACCTGCCAGTGCGGCCGGACCGAGGGATCGGGCGGCATGTCCACCGCCCCCGACTCGATGCGGGCCACCACGTCGCCCCGGCTGCGCAGCAGGACCTGGTCCCGCGCGTACTCGACCTCGCAGCAGCCGGGCAGGCCCGAGGCCCAGTCGAGGATCTCGCCGTAGAAGATGGCGGCTTCGAAGGCGTCACGGGTGTGCAGGCTGATGAACGTCAGGGCCGCCTGACGCCACGCCTCCCACTCGGTGACGAGCTTTCCCTGCCAGATCCCGAACGCGGCCCCGTCTCGGTCCGCGAGCAGCGCCGCCCTTCCCGGAGGGAAGGAGATGGGCCCCACGGCCGCGGTCGCGCCGCGCTCCCGGACGCGGGCCACGGCCACGTCCGCGTCGCTCACGGCGAAGTACGGCGTCCAGGCCACGGCCATCTGCCACATGCTGGCCACCCCGGCGATCCCCGCGACGGGCACCCCGTCCACCAGCGCGGTCCGGAAGCGGTCGCCCAGTCTGGCGCCGCGCCACTGCCAGCCCAGGACGGCGCTGTAGAAGTCCTCCGTGGCGGTGAGGTCGCGACTGGTCAGGCTCACCCAGCACGGCGCGCCGAACACGGAATCCGTGTAGACGACGTCCGCACCGTCGGAGGAGGAGTGTGTCGTGCCGTGGTTCATGGTCATCGTGCCCTGGTCTCGTGCACCAACAGCCACTGCTCTGAGGTCAGTGTCCGACCTGAGTTCCGGTCCCGCACCTCGCCGCCCGCCGGGCCGGCCTCTGCCCGGGAACCGGCTCGGCCCCACGCCCGCACGCCGGGGTCTCCTCAGGGGCGGACGGTGGATTTATGGTGGTCGTGAAAGGAAGCCGTCCGGTCATCGCGCCGGGTGGGGGGTCCGCTCTTCGCCGACCACGCTGTTCCTGCTCGCGGGGGCCGCCATGCAAGTGGAACTGATCCAACGGGCCGCCGATGTGATCTTCGACGTGCCGGACGTGGCACACGAGGAGATCATCACGCTCATCGACGCCGTCACCCAGGACACCGACACCCGGGCACCGGAGCTGGCCGCGGCGTTCGGCGAGTGGTGCTGGCTGGTCTACACGATCCAGGGCGACGTGATCGAGGTGCTGGACGTCGGCTGCGCGCGCTGAGACCGGGCCTGGCCGCCACCGGGTCTCGGGCCGGAACTCACGGGGCGGCTGGTTGGGACTCACAGCGCGGCGGGCCGGGACTCGTAGTGCAGGCTGTGGAAACGGCCGTTCTCCTCGCGCCCGGCAGGGTCGCCGCCCAGCGCCCGGACCGCCGCGATCGCGTACTGCCGTTCCCTCTCTTCGGTGAAGAGCCGCTGCGGGTAGGTGCGGGAGACGTCGAGGACGGTGCGCAGACCGTGCGCGGCCAGCACCTCGACGATCGGCTCGTACGACACCGTGCGCAGCACGAAGGCGCTGACCCATACCGGTCTGCGGACACCGTCCAGCAGCGCCGCGAACGTCCGGGCGGTGACGTAGCTGCCGCCGCCCGTCAGCGTGACGAGGCCGACGTCGGCGAGCGCGCGGCCGAGCCCGGGACCGGGTGAGCCGCTCTCCAGGTCGTCGGTGAAGGCGGCGTCCAGGAGACCCACTTCGCGCGCGTAGTGCACGGCGTGCGCCGCGATGTCCAGGCCGAACACGGGCATCGCGTCCGGTCGGCGCCGCGCGGCGTAGAACTCCCTGTCCCGTGCCGCGAGTTCCTGCGCCGGCATCGCCTGGCAGGCAGGGGCGGTGTACCGCTCGTACAGGTCCGCCAGCGTGATCTCGTGGTTGAGCAGCGCGGCGTTGATCCCGTACGAGCAGCACACGTCCAGCACCGCCGGTCTTTGGGGCCGGCCGTCGTCGAGCGCGGCCCGTTCGGCGGCGGCGCGGCGGAAGGCCGGCTGGGCGTGGTGCGGTATCTCGTACTCCAGCGGCGCCATCCGCCTGAAGTACGCGCGCGGATCCGGCCGGTTATAGATGTCCTCGAACCGCGCCTTGCCGCCCGCCACGCCCTCGCCGCCACCAGCGCCCGACCCGGCCATGCCGCACTCCTCGCGATCCGTGCCTGTCGTGTCGCCGGTCAGGCCGGCTGGAGGAGCAACGCGCGGATGTCGTGCGGGACTTGCTCCAGCGCCGATTCCAGGTGACCGGGCGAGACATGATCGCGTACGACCGTGGTGATCGCGGGGGCGAACCGGGCGACGTCCTCGGCGGAGACCTTGGCCTCCTGCACGAAACGGTCCACATAGCCCTCGCGGCCGTACTTGACCGGTACGACGCTGGGATCCCAGCCGTCGTAGTAGCCGCCTCGCAGCAGCTCCGGGAGCTGGGCGGCGAAGTGGGCGGCCACGTCGACGGTGAGCCGGTCACGGAATGTGTGCAGCCAGGCGCGCAGGACCCGGTGGGCGAGGTGGCGGTCCTCCGTTCCCAGGGCCTCCGACACCGCTTTGAGCCAGATGTTCGCGCTGTGGATGGCGTGCTCGAAGTCGGGTGGGCGGGTAGAGGGGGGCATGGATCTTCCCTTCCGGTCTGCCTGCGGAATGCGGGATGTGGAATGTGGAACAACGGAATGCGAGAAACGGAATGTGGTACCGGGTGCTCCGCCGGATGCCCGGGGCTCCCCGGGATCCGGCCTCACACGCCCACGGGCCAGGTCTGCTCCTCCCGGCTCTCAGCGGCCACCGGGTGCAGCGGCGTGAGCGCGTGGGTGCGGTCGAGGTAGCAGAAGGCGTCGTAGCGCTGGGCCAGCACGGTGGGGACGTAGTTGCCCACTTGCTCGAACCGCGGCCGGTAGACCACGCCGATCGCGCGGTGCCCGTGCTCTTCATGGAACCACTCGCCCCGGCCGCCGTCCGGCGGCCGCTGGAACTGCACATGCGGGAAGACGAACAGCACCCGCCCGTCGGGCAGCGCCCGGTGCAGCAGATCCTCCAGGCTTCCGGCGTGCGCCGGCGGCACCTCCATGATCCTGGGCACACCGCCCCACGCGTCCGCGGCGATCACGGTCCCTGAGTGCGAGCCGAAGCCGACCAGCACCACGCCCCTGCCCATATGGCGTTCACGCACCAGCTGACCGACGTTGACCAGGCCCGTGTCGGCCATGTCCGTGGCTCGGGCGTCGCCGATGTGGGTGTTGTGCTCCCAGACCACCGCCTTGGCGTCGGGACCGTAGTGCTCCATGAGCCGGTCCAGGGTGTCGGCCATGTGGTGGTCGCGGATGTTCCAGGACTCCGGCCCGCTGCCGAGCATGGCCCGGTAGTAGAGCTCGGCACCGGCCAGCACCTCGGCGTTCTGCCGGGCGGCGAACTCCGCGAGCGAGCCGTCCGCGGTGACCGCCCGCGCGGCCCGCTGCCGCAGCTCCGTCAGCAGGGAGACGACCTGCGGCTCACAGCCCTCCGGCACATAGCGGGTGGCCAGCGCGTAGGACTGCGGATCCTCGGCGTACGGCTCGAAGCAGCGGTACGCCTCCAGCGCGTGCTCCACCCGGTCGGGGTCGTGCTCGCGCAGATGCGCGAGCACCGCGTCCAGCGACTCCCACAGGCTGTACACGTCCAGCCCGAAGAAGCCCACGCGCCGTCCCGGCGGCCGCTGCTCGTTGTGCCGGCGCAGCCACCGGGTGAAGGCGGCCACGTCGGTGTTGCCCCACAACCACGTCGGCCAGCGCCCGAAGCCCTCCAGCACCTCGACAGGATCCTCGGGCGCGCCCGGCGCGGCGACCACGGAGCAGTGCACCGCCTGACAGTCCGGCCAGTCGCCCTCGACCGCGACGAAGGAGAAGTCCTTCTCCTCGATGAGCCGGCGCGTCAGCACGTCACGCACCCGGTAGTAGTCGGCGGTGCCGTGCGACGCCTCGCCCAGCAGCACGTAGCGGGCGTCGCCGATGCGCTCCATCAGCGGGTCCAGGGACGCATCGTCCGTCAGGGGCAGCGCCTGTTCTCTGATGCGGGCCGGATGGATGTCGGGCACGGCGTCTTCCCTTCCGCTAAGTCCCCGCCGGGTTCCCGCCGCACCGCACCCGAAACCGTCCCCGAGCAGCCGTTTCGCCCGGCTGCGGGGCGGGTGGTGCCGTGCGGGCCGGGTACCCGCACGGGTGTCACCCGGCGACGGACGGAGAGTCAACCGACGGTGGTGCGGCATGAAACTGTCGTTCCTGCATCCGCTGGCCAGGGAACCCGGTCCCTGGGCCAGCGCCTACCTGGACACCTCCCGGGACGTCGACGACCCCGACCAGGCCATCAGCCTGCGCTGGCGGCACCAGCGCGACGCCCTGCGCGCCCAGGGCGCCGACCCGGCCACCGTCGCCGCGCTGGAGGCCGCGGTCGGAACGGACCGCGATCTTCCCGGCCCGCACGGACAGGCCCTCTTCGCCACCCACGGGCACATCGCCCTCACCGGCGAACTGGCCGAACCGCCCGCACGCGACACCGCCCGGTACGGCGGCCTGCCCGACGCCATGCCCCTCGCACTCCAGCGCGCGCCGGACATCGCGTACCTGGCCGTCGCCCTCACCCGCACCGTCCAGCCCCGCAGCACCAGTCAGGAGAACGGGCAGGGCCCGGTGGACCAGGTCCTGATCGCCTACGAGGCCGGCCGGTGGCCCACGAGCAGGACCACTCCGGGACAGCGCGCGACGTATCTGGTGCCGCTGGAGGAGTGGCAGCACGCGGCCCGCCGCTACGCCGCCGAGCTGGCGGACCTGGCCGACCGGAACCACGCCGAGGCCGTCGTGCTGCGCCGGGACACCGGTGACGCAGGGCTGTCCGGCGTTCTCGTCAACCGGCTGCCCATCGACCTCCAGAACAGTCTCACGGTCGTCGAGGACGATCAGGACACCGGGATCCGGGGCGGTGACGGCCGCGCTCTCGTCGAAGAGCATGTGGCCGATGTGCTGCGCGGGCGTCTGAGCAAGGACGACCGCCGTCAGGTGGACGTCTTCCACGCCCAGCGGGCCCGGCATCCCACGAGGTCGGAGGGCGCCGGAGCCGTCGTCAGCGCCTTGCAGCGAGGCCAGGCCCAAGCCGTGCTCGTCCGCCCGGCCACGGCACTGCCCGAGCGGTTCTGGACGGCCAGGGAGCCGAACCGGATCGCCTTGTCGGCAGCGGAGCTGGAGGTGTTCGGGGCGAGCGGGTTGCGAGAGGAGCCCGCCGACACGGCACTGCTGCACGCCGCCCTGCGCACCGGAGCCGAACTGGTCGTGCTGCCATCCGACGACGACACGCCCCTGGCCGACGGGGTGGGCGTCGTGCTGCGCTACCGCGATGTCGCGGACCTGATCCTCCTCTAGGCCCCTGTAGGCCGTGTCCTCCAGGTCCCGTCGGATGTCGGTGCGAAGGAGGACGGCATGGGAACGCAGCTCGGTCCGGGCACCCTGGATGTCGCCCCGACGCCGCGTTCCGCGGTGGCGTGGCTCCCGCCGCCGGAGCTGTGGCCGCCCGTCCAGGACATCCGCCGGGAGCACGACCCGCAGGTGCGACGGTGGCCTCCCCACGTCAACGTGCTGTTCGGATTCGTACCCGAGGAGGAGTTCGGGCGGGCGGCCCCGCTGCTGTCCGTGGCCGTGGCGGAGATCGCGCCGTTCGTCGCGCGGCCGGGCGGGGTGTGCTTCTTCCGCCACCGGGCGTACGCCACCGTCCGGCTCGACCCGGCCGCGGCAGGCATGGCGCCATGGGCCCGCCTCCACCAGGGCCTGGTCGAGCGGTTCCCGCGCTGCGCGGGCCGCTTCGCCGAGTTCACCCCGCACCTGTCCCTGGGCCGGACCCGGCAGCCCAGGCCGCTCGCCGCCGAGTGCACCGCCCGGCTGGGCGCGCTGTCCGCCGAGGTCACCGTGGTGGTGCTGCTCTCCCGCAGGGGGAGGGGCCGATGCGCGCCCGCGCGACCGTCGCGCTGGGCGGCGGCGTCCTCAGCCGCCGGTGACCGGGCCGTCGCTCCCCTCGCCCGTTCGGGCGTGGCCCATGGCCGGTGGAGGGACAGTGGCGATCGCTGGTGTCAAGCACCAACGGGGCGTGTTCCGGCAGAAATCGCCGGGTGGGTGAGCCGATGAGTGGGGAAAACGGCCGAAGCGGGCGCGCCGGGCCCGCTGTCCGGCTCTAGGATGGCGTTGCGGGCGCGAGAACGTCGGGCGTCGGCCGGGTCCGGGCATTCCCGAGCAGGGTCGCCTCCGAGCCGAGTCGCAGACGAGAACCCCGGCCCGATTACGGCAGGCCGGGGTTCCGTGTCATGTGCCCTGTCGCGGGGCCCCGGCCCGATTACGGCGGGCCGGGGTTCTGTGCGACGGACGTGGCGGGGTGGGTCTCAGTAGTCGTCCCTGTCGCCCTTGCCGCCGTGGTGGCGTTGCACGACGCGGAAGCTGGCCACGACGCCGTCCTTGACCTTCAGGCCGTCCCTGACGCAGCCGGGGTGCACGCCGTTGCTTTCGCTGTGGGGGCCGACGGTGGCGATGGGGGCGCCGTTGTCGCAGGTGACCCCGCGGAAGACCTCGACGGTCTTCTTGCTGTCGTTGCGGATGTTGAGGCTGTTGGATCCGAGGCCGCTGACGACGGTGATGCAGCCGCTCGGGTGGGCGGAGTAGGACCGCTCGTTGATGTGGATCCACCCGTAGTCGCGGTGGCGGTTTCCGCCGTGGTCGCCGTGGTCGCCGTGGTCGCCGTGGTCGTTGCCCTCGTTGCCCTTGCTGTTGTTGTTGTTTCCGCCCTCGCCGCCCATGGGCGCCTGGGCGGGCATCTGCTGGACGGCGGCGGCTGGGGCGGCCTCCGGCGCGGGGGCGGCCGCGGCGTAGGTGATGCCGGTCGCGGCCAGGGCCGCTGCGGCGGCGACGGCCGCGGTGACGGCGTGGGAGCGGGTCATGATCATGTCGCTTCTCCTGTCTCAACTTCAGAGAGAGGGATCGGCTGTGCAGCCGACGCGAGATTGAACGTACTAACGCCACCCATACCTGTCATATCGGGCGCATCCGCAGCTCTGGCTTCGAGGGCCGATCGGGGTATCCGAAGGGCCCCGCCGAAGAGCTGACTGAGGATCAAACTCGTGGCTGACCTGGCGGATTGAATGACAATTAGCCCTTAGAGGTGATCTTCTGACGGCGCCTCACCCTCCGCGACGGTCGGAGCATCGGCAACTGACGGCGAGTCGCTGCTTGACATGTGGTCAGCGAAGGTTCCAGCCGGGCGCCGCACGGCCGGAGCCATGGGTCTGCGCCGGCCACGGTCGGCGCACGGACGCCCCGGCGGCCCCGGCGCCCTCGTCCCGGCGCACTCTGCGGCCACCGGGGCGTCCGGGCGGGCCTCGGGCGCGGCAGCGCACTCGACCGGCGGGTCGAGCAGCGCCGGCGGCGACGTCCTCCGCGTAGTCGAGCGGCTGGACCGCCGTGGCGATGTCGAAGCGCCGCCCGAGGGGCCGCAGTGCGCGCACTTTGTCCACCTCGTAGCGCACCCCCGTCGGATCGCGCTCCTCCAACTCCCCTGCCAGGGCGGCCATCTCGCCGGAGATGTCGACGCCGAGCACGTCCGCGCCTCCGCGCCGCTTGAGCTCCCTCGGCAGAACCCGGTGCCGGAGGCCGGATCGAGCGCCGACTTGCCTCATATGTCCCCGTCCATGGCCAGGAAGCCGGGTGCCTCGGAGCAGTGCGCCAGCGGCAGGAACTTCAAGCCCTCGAACGCCTCGCCGATTGATCGAACAAAGGGTGAGTTCGCGACGGTGTCACGGAACACGGAATCGACCCCTTGTCGGATCGTTCAACAATCGTCTACGTTCTGGGTCGTGATCGACCTCAACGCAGACCTCGGTGAGGGCTTCGGCCGCTGGAGCCTCACCGACGACGAAGTCCTGCTCTCCGTCGTCACCAGCGCCAACGTCGCCTGCGGCTTCCACGCGGGCGACCCCTCGGTGATGCGCCGCGTCTGCGACCTCGCCGCCGAGCGGGGCGTACGGATCGGAGCCCAGGTGTCCTACCGCGATCTGGCCGGCTTCGGGCGACGCGCCATGGACGTACCCGGCGACGAACTGGCGGCCGAGACCGCCTACCAGATCGGGGCGTTGCGGGTCTTCGCCGAGGCCGCCGGCGCCGAGGTCGCCTACGTCAAACCGCACGGCGCGCTCTACAACCGCACCGTCCACGACGCCGAGCAGGCCGCCGCCGTGGTGGCAGGCGTCCGACTGGCGGGCGGGCGGCTGCCCGTGCTCGGCCTGCCCGGATCGCACCTGCTCGCCGCCGCCGAGGAGGCGGGACTCACCGGCGTACCGGAGGCCTTCGCCGACCGCGCCTACACGCCTCACGGCACGCTCGTGCCACGCCGTGAGGCGAACTCCGTGATCAGCGACGGCGACACGGTCGTCCGTCGTGCGCTGGAGTTCGCGGTGAAGGGCTCGGTCGAGGCCGTGGACGGTACGACCGTCGAGGTCGCCGCCCGCTCGCTGTGCCTGCACGGCGACACCCCCGGCGCGGCCAGGATCGCGGCCCGCGTGCGGGAGGCGCTCCGGACGGCCGGGGTCGGCGTAGGGGCCTTCGCATGACGGAAGACCGGTTGCTTCAGGTGCGGCCCGCCGGGCGGCACGCGCTGCTCGTCCAGCTGCCCGACGCCGAGCGCACCGCGGCCTTCCACGCCGAGCTCCTGCGGCGGCGCGCCGCGGGGACCCTGCCGCCGGTCGCGGAGATCGTGCCGGGGGCGCGCACCGTCCTGCTGGACGGAGTGCCCGACCCCGGGGAACTGGCCCGCCGTCTCGCCGACTGGGACGTGCCGCCGCGCGCCGCCGACGACGGGGGAGTGGTGGAGATACATGTGCGCTACGACGGCCCGGACCTGGCCCGCGTGGCCGCCCTGTGGGGGACCGGCCCCGATGAGGTCGCCGCCCGGCACTCCTCGTACACCTACCGGGTCGCCTTCTGCGGTTTCGCACCCGGCTTCGGCTATCTCACCGGACTGCCCCCGCACCTGCACGTCCCACGCCGCGACACGCCCCGGACCCGGGTCCCGGCCGGGGCGGTGGCGCTCGCGGGTCCCTACAGCGCGGTGTACCCCCGCGCCACGCCCGGCGGCTGGCAGCTCATCGGCACCATGCCGGACCCGGCACCGCTGTGGGACCTCACCCGGGACGAACCCGCCCTTCTCACGCCGGGAACGTGCGTGCGGTTCGTCCCCGAGGACGGTGCGGCGTGAGCGCCAAACTCACCGTCGTACGCTCGGGCGCCCTCACCACGGTCCAGGACTCGGGCCGCCACGGGCACGCCCACCTGGGCGTTCCGCGCTCCGGCTCCCTGGACGCGCCCGCGATGACCCTCGCCAACCGGCTGCTCGGCAACGACCCTGACGCCGCCGTCCTGGAAACCACCCTGACCGGCTGCGCCCTGCGGCCCGACCACGGCGTCACCGTCGTGGTCGGCGGTGCGCCCTGTCCGGTGACCGTCGACGGCCGTCCCGTGGCCTGGGGCGCGCCGGTACGGGTGCCCGCGGACGCGGTGCTGAACGTGGGTACGGCGACCGCCGGGGTGCGCTCGTACGTGGCGGTCGCCGGGGGCATCGCCACCGAGCCGGTCCTCGGCAGCCGTTCGACGGACCTGCTCTCCGGGCTCGGCCCGGCGCCCGTGCGCGACGGGGACGTACTCCCGCTGGGCGCCCCCGCCCGGCAGCCGGCGCTGCCCTTCGCCGCCCCCTGGCCCGCGCCGCCCGCAGCGCTGGTCCTGCCGCTCCGGCCCGGTCCCCGCGCCGACTGGTTCACCCCGGCGGCGCTGCGCACCCTCACCTCGGCGACCTACCGTGTGTCCCCGCACAGCAACCGCATCGGCCTGCGCACGGAAGGCCCGGCCCTGGAACGCCGCTCGACGGGCGAACTGCCCAGCGAGGGTATGGTCCTCGGTGCGGTTCAGGTGCCCCCGGACGGGCGCCCCGTGGTGTTCCTCCACGACCACCCCACGACAGGCGGCTACCCGGTGATCGGAGTGGTCGTGGAAGCCGCCCTCGCCCAGGCCGCGCAGGCCTGCGCCGGGACGCCCGTACGCTTCACGCCGGGATGACCGGCCGGCGGCCAGGACACCCACCGCCCGGCCGGACGGCCCTGCGGGCGGGGAGAGGACGTCACCCCATGCTCTTGGCGCCGTCCAGGGACTCCCGGATGATGTCGGCGTGGCCGGCGTGCTGCGCGGTCTCCGCGATGATGTGCATCAGCACCCGGCGGGCCGACCACCGCGCGTCCGGCTCGAACCACGGGGCCTTGGGCAGCGGCTGCGCGGCGTTCAGGTCGGGCAGGGTGCGGACCAGTTCATCGGTCCGGCCGGCCACCTCGGCGTAGTCGTCGAGCACGCCGGCCAGCGTCTCGCCGGGCAGCATCCGGAACTCGTCGACCCGCCGGGCCCAGTCGGCCTCGGTCATGGTGGTGAAGTCGCCCATCGCCGAGGGCCCCTCCACGATGAACCGCGCCCAGTTCCGCTCGGCCGCGGTGACATGCTTGATCAGGCCGCCCAGACACAGCTCACTGGCGGTGGTCCGGCGCCCGGCCTGCTCGTCGTCGAGGTCGCGGGTGGTGAGACGCAGGAAGTGCCGGTGCTTGGCCAGTGTCTCCAGCAGGTCGGCACGCTCGCCGGTGACGGGCTGTGCATCGCCGAGGTCGCGGGGGGTGGCGGGCTCGTGGACGGGCGTGGTCTCGGTCATCGTCGTCGCCTTCCGGGGTGGGTTCCTCTGGTGAGGAAGACGCTAACCGTGCTAGCGGTCAGATCTTGACCTAAAGACGAAAGATCGAGGAGGCCTTCTGCTCGCCGACCGGGCCGATCGATATGACCTGCGCCACACGTCTATGGGGCTTCCGTTCCGGCGGGCGGAGGGTTAGGTTCCGTTTACCCCGCGGCAGCGCCCACTGAGGCGTCGGTCCGCCGGTCCCGGGACGGCGGACCACGCGGGGGCCAATATCGCGCGGAACTCCCGCATGAGGGTGTCACTTACGGGTGTCACTTGGGACGGCCGGCCGTGGCGGGACTGCCGGCGGGCCGGATGCCGTCGGTCGCGGCCCAGGCGGCGAGGAGCCGCAGGGCGTCGTGGCCGGGTGTGCCGGGGGCGGCGCTGTAGGCGGTCAGGGTCAGGCCGGGCCGGGCGGGCAGCTCCATCGCGTCGAAGTCGAGGGCGAGAACACCGACGGCGGGGTGGCGGAAGGACTTGCGGCCGGTGTGGTGCAGGCGCACGTCGTGCCGGGCCCAGGCGATCCGGAACTCCTCGCTGCGGGTGACGAGTTCGCCGATGAGGCCGGTCAGCTCGGTGTCGTGCGGGGCGCGGCCGGCCTCGGTGCGCAGCAGGGAGACCGTGGTGTTCACCGACTCCTCCCAGTCGGGGAAGGAGTCGCGGCCGTCCGGCGTGCGGAACTGCGAGCGGGCGATGTTGACCGTCTGAGCGGTGCCGTCGGGGAACAGCGGGTCGTACAGCGCGCGGCCGAGGGTGTTGGTGGCCAGGATGTCCAGGCGGCCGTTGCGGATGAAGGCCGGGGAGTCGGTCATGGAGCGCAGGACGCGCAGCACGCTGTCCGGGAGCGGTCCGCGCAGGCGTCCGGTACGGCGGGCCGGGCGCCTGGCGGCGGCGCGGGCCAGGTCGTGGAGGTGGGCGCGTTCGGCGTCGTCGAGCCGGAGGGCGTTCGCGACGGCGTCGAGGACCTCCTCGGAGGCGCCGGCGAGATGGCCGCGTTCGAGGCGGACGTAGTAGTCGATGCTCACACCGGCGAGCAGGGCGACTTCCTCGCGGCGCAACGCCCTGGGCCAGGTCCTGCACATCACCGACGGTGTCGGCCTGGTCGGCACCCGCGACGGCAACGTCGTCCGCGTGAGCGCCGGCGAGACCGTCAGGTGCCCGGCCGGCGAGGAGCACTGGCACGGCGCCATCGACACCAACCTCATGGCCCACATCGCCATGGTCGTCGGTGCCGGCGACGGCGACGGCACCACCTGGCTGGAGCCGGTCACCGACGAGCAGTACGCCGCGGCCCTCACCGCCATCGGCCGCTGACGGCCACCGTGGTACCCCGGTGGTCCAGGGTCTGGTGATCCGGGTCCGTTGGTGCGGGCGACAGGCGCGGGTGATCCTGGGAGACGGACTCCTGAGGGAAGGCATGACCATGCACGCTCACCTAGGCGATCGACTGGTCGTGGAAAGCCCGGTCACCGGGGTCACCCGGCGCGACGGCGAGATCGTCGGCCTGCACCACGACGACGGCACACCGCCCTACGACGTGCGCTGGTCGGACACGGGCGAGGTCTCGCTGGTCTTTCCCGGACCGGACGCGCACGTCCAGCACCTGGGCCACGAAGCGGACCTCCGGGACACGGGCCACGAAGGCGGCGCCCGGCGCCCGGGCCGGGAAGGGACCCCGGCCGGTGGGCCGACCCCCGCCGAACCCGCCGTCGGCGTGCCAGGGAAGCCGGGGGACTTCGGACGACGTCTGGCGGCGGCCCGCCGGCGTCAGGGGCTCAGTCTGGAGGAGACGGCCGGCCGTGCCCGCATGTCGCCGCACTACCTCGCCTACCTCGAACAGCACCCGTCGGAGCCGGGCATCACGACCATCCTGCGCCTGGCCGACGCGCTCGGCACCACGCTCCTCGCGCTGCGGGGCGGCGACCAGGAGTTCCCGCCGGGACAGGGACGGGCGCTGCTGCACCCCCGGTTGACGGACCTGAGCCGGGACGAGTGCCGGGCGCTGCTGTCCACGCACGGAGTGGGGCGCATTGCGTTCACCGGCCCGGACGGGCCCGTCGCGTTCCCGGTCAACTACGACGTGCTGGGCGAGGCCCTCTACTTCCGCAGCGTGCCCGGCTCCGCCCCCGCCAGGGCCGTCGGCTCCGACGTCGCCTTCGAGGTCGACCACCTCGACGAGGCGATGAGCCAGGGCTGGAGCGTGCTCGCGGTGGGCCGTGCCGAGGTCGTCGACGATCCGGACATGGTCCGGCGGCTGGAGGAGCGGGCCTACTCCGAACCATGGGCGGGCGGCTCGCGCCTGCTCTGGGTGAAAGTGCCTCTCACCCGCCTGACAGGTCGCCGCATCACCGCCGCCGACCGGTGAGACCGAGGGCGGCGGCCGAACAGTGGGGACAGAAGGGGCACGGGCGTGTGGCCGGCCAGATTCTGGCCGGGAGGAGGCCGAGGTTCCGGCGGGGCGAAGGAGGACGTGATGAGTCACCCTGTGCTGGCGGGTGTCGACGGGTCCGAACGCAGTCTGGCGGCAGTCGGCTGGGCGGCGCGGGAGGCCGCGTCGCGCGGTCTTCCGCTCCGCCTGCTGCATGCTTCCCCGCCGCTTCCGGACCCTGCCGTGCCCGCCCCGGCCGCGGACCGGCTGCGTCACCTGGGGGAGCGGACGCTCCAGCGGGTGGCCGCCGACCTCGGCGACCGCTGTCCGGACGTGGAGGTGCTGTGCGAGCAGACCGATGACGACCCGGCCGCCGCCCTCCTCGCCGCGGCCCGCGATGCCGGGCTCCTCGTCGTCGGGACGCGCGGGACGGGCGGGTTCGACGGTCTGGCGGTCGGCCGGGTCGCGCTGCGCGTGGCGGCGGCGGCCCCCTGCCCTGTCGTGCTGGTTCCCGAACAGCCCGGCGCCTTCGGGGAAGGGCTCCGCGCGGCACTTGGCGCGGACCAGATCGTGGTGGGGTTCGACGCGCACCACCCGGTCGGTGAGGTGGCGGATTTCGCGTTCTCGGCCGCCGAGGCGCGCGGCGCGGGCCTTCGGGTGGTCCGGGCATGGGCGCTTCCCGCCGAGGCCGTCTCCGCGCGGATCCTGGTGGTGACCGAGGAGGACCGCGCCACCTGGGAGGACCAGGAGGTCCTGCGGCTCTCCGACGCGCTGCGCCCCTGGCGTGAGAAGTACCCGCACGTCGCGACCCGCACCGAGGTCCTGCTGCTCCACCCGGCGGAAGCGCTCCTCAACACGTCCCAGGGCGCGGCTCTGCTCGTCGTCGGCCGTCGCACCGACCCGCGGGCACGGGCGGCCGGGGGCCGACTGGGCCCGATCACGCATGCCGTGCTGCACCACGCCCGCTGCCCGGTGGCGGTCGTACCGCACGCCTGATGACAGCCGAGCGGTCGCACCTCGCCGGAGGGGGCCACGCGGAGGCCGCGTCAGCCGAAGAACACCTCGAACTCGTCGTACAGCGAAGGGTCGACCACCTTGGCCTTCGCGGTGGCCTCGGCCAGGGGGATGCGGACGATCCGGGTGCCTCGCAGGGCGACCATGGCGCCGAAGTCACCGTCCTTGACCGCCTCGATGGCGTGCAACCCGTAGCGCGTGGCCAGCCACCGGTCGAAGGCGCTCGGTGTGCCGCCGCGCTGGATGTGGCCGAGCACCGTGGTCCGGGCCTCCTTCCCGGTGCGGTCCGAGATCTGCCGGGCCAGCCACTCACCGATCCCGGACAGCCGCACATGCCCGAACTCGTCCAGCGACTGGTCCTTGAGGACCATCTGCCCCTCCTTGGGGACGGCACCCTCGGCGACCACGACGATGGGCGCGTAGTTGATCTTGAATCGGCTCTTGACCTGTTCACAGACCTGATCGAGGTCGAACGGCCGCTCCGGGATGAGGATCACATTGGCGCCGCCCGCGATGCCGGCGTGCAGGGCGATCCACCCCGAGTGCCGCCCCATCACCTCCACCACCAGCGTGCGCATGTGCGACTCGGCGGTGGTGTGCAGACGGTCGATGGCCTCGGTCGCGATACCCACGGCGGTGTCGAAGCCGAAGGTGTAGTCGGTGCCGGAGACGTCGTTGTCGATGGTCTTCGGCACGCCGACCAGAGGGACTCCCCGCGCGTTCAGCTCCGTCGCCACGCCGAGCGTGTCCTCACCGCCGATCACCACCAGCGCGTCGACGTCGTGTGCGGTCAGGGTGTCCCGTACGCGTCGCAGCCCGTCCTCGTGTTTGAACGGGTTGGTGCGCGAGGAGCCGAGGATGGTCCCGCCGCGGGGGAGAATGCCGCGGACGCCGGGGATGTCCAGCGGCACGACGGCGTTCTGGATCAGGCCCAGCCAGCCGTCCCGCACCCCGGCGAAGTCGAAGGCGTATTCCTGGACGCCTTTGCGGACGACACTGCGGATCACGGCGTTGAGGCCGGGACAGTCGCCGCCGCCGGTCAGCACTCCGACCTTCATGAGTTGCCTCCCTCGCGCTGGTCAGCCGGTTTGCTCACGGCCCTCTCGGCGATCGGGACCAGCTGCCGGACCACCTCGGTCGCCTTCCTCCAGCCTCCCTCCGTTCGATCCGCGGTGGCCACTCGCGCGGCCCCGTGGGCGGTGCGACCGTGGCAGTGCGGCCTCCTGCCGCACGAGGTGGCAGCCGGGCGCCGGTGCGGCGGGAGTGCGCCAGGAAGTGGGTGGTGAGGATGTTCTGGTTCCCGCACGGCGCGCCCGGTTGGGGCTGGTTCGCCATGAGCCTGGGGATGCTGCTGTTCTGGGTCCTGCTGATCGCCGTCGCGGTGCTGCTCTTCCGCGCACTGAACCGCGGCGCCGGACAGCCGGGGGCGCACGGCGGCACCGGACGCCCCACCGCCGAACGACTGCTGGCCGAACGCTTCGCCCGCGGCGAGATCGACGAGGACGAGTACCGGCGCCGGCTGGACGTCCTCCGGCAGGGCTCCGGATGGCCCGGGCGCTGAACCCCGACCGCACGCCCGCGCCGCCGGTCCGCACACCGATGGCACGGAACCGCGTCGGCAACTCGCCCGGCGGGGGAACCCGGCGACAAGGCCCGATGACAGGAGGCTGGTGATCGGTATGAAGGGCTACGTCTTCCACGGTCCCGGGCAGGCCGCCTGGGAGGAGGTCCCCGACCCGGACCTCCAGGACCCGACGGATGCCGTCGTGCGCGTCGACACCGTCACGATCTGCGGCACGGACCTGCACATCCTCCAGGGCGACGTGCCGGAGGTGCGTCCCGGCACGGTGCTGGGGCACGAGGCCGTCGGCGAGGTCGTCGAGGTCGGCGCCGACGTGCGCTCCGTACAGCCGGGGGACCGGGTGCTGGTGTCCTGCATCAGCGCCTGCGGCCGGTGCCGGTTCTGCCGGGAGGGCATGTACAGCCAGTGCCTGGGCGGCGGAGGCTGGATCCTCGGCCATCGCGTCGACGGCACACAGGCCGAGTTCGTCCGGGTGCCGTTCGCCGACCTGTCGGTGCACGCGCTGCCCGCCGCGGTCACCAGCGAGGACGCGGTGCTGCTGGCCGACATCTTCCCCACCGCCTACGAGGTCGGCGTCCTCAACGGACGGGTGCGGCCCGGGGACACCGTCGTCGTGGTCGGGGCCGGCCCCGTCGGTCTCGCGGTCATCGCCACCGCACGGCTGTTCGCCCCCGAGCGCGTCATCGCCGTGGACCTGGCCCCGGCCCGTCTGGAGGCCGCGCGGAAGCTGGGCGCCGAGGCCGTGGCCGACGCCCGCGAAGAGCCCGAGCAGCTGGTCGCCGACCTCACCGGAGGGTTCGGCGCGGACGTCGTCGTGGAGGCGGTGGGCGTGCCGGAGACCTTCGAGCTGTGCACACGCATGGTGCGGCCCGGCGGCCATGTGGCCAACGCCGGGGTGCACGGCAGGCCCGCGACCCTGCACCTGGAAGAGCTGTGGATCAAGAACGTGACCATCACCACCGGTCTGGTCGACACCCGCACCACGCCCACGCTGCTGAAGATGGCCGCCGCCGGCAGGCTGCCCGCCTCCCAACTGATCACCCACACGTTCCCCTTGGAACGCATCGAGGAGGCGTACGACGTCTTCGCCCACGCCGCCGAGACGGGCGCGCTGAAGGTCGTGCTCGGAGGGCCGCAGCGCGAGGTCGTGCCCGTGGCCGAGGCCTGAGGTCGTCACCGTGGCCGGGGCCTGAGGTCGTGCCGGTGGCCGGGGCCTGAGCCGTGCCCCTGCCCGTGGCCTGAGGCCTAGCGGTGCTCGGGGTTCTCGTAGTCGTTGCGGCAGCCGGCGTTCCAGGCCGTGCGCTGGTTGCCGTGGGCGGGGATGCCGCCGAGGTCCTTCAGCGCCCGGGCCAGGTGGAGCAGGTTCCAGGTCATGAAGGTGGTGTTGCGGTTGGTGAAGTCGTTCTCCGGCCCGCCCGAGCCGGGGTCGAGATACGACGGGCCGGGGCCCGCCTCGCCGATCCATCCGGCGTCCGCCTGGGGAGGGATGGTGTACCCCAGGTGCTGAAGGCTGTAGAGGACGTTCATGGCACAGTGCTTGACGCCGTCCTCGTTGCCGGTGATCAGACAGCCGCCGACGCGGCCGTAATAGGCGTACTGCCCCGCTTCGTTGAGCAGACTGGAACAGGCGTAGAGGCGTTCGATCACCCGCTTCATCACGGAGCTGTTGTCACCCAGCCAGATGGGGCCGGCCAGTACGAGGATGTCCGCCGCCAGGACCTGCCGGTACAGCTCGGGCCAGGCGTCCGACGCCCAGCCGTGCTCCGTCATGTCGGGCCACACCCCGGTGGCGATGTCGTGGTCCGCCGCCCGCACCACGTCGACCTGCACCCCTTGGGCCTCCATGATGGTGGTGCTGCGGTGGATCAGCCCCTCGGTGTTGCTCGGCTCCGGTGAGCGCTTCAGGGTGCAGTTGAACACCAGCGCGCGCAGGTCGTCGTACCGGGCCGGCGGCGCGTCCGTGGCGGGCGAGGGGGCAGTCACACGGTCCTCCAGGAGCCTGCCGCCGCACGCGGGGCGCGGCGGAGCGTTCACATCCGGCTCCAGCGTGGGAGCGGCGCTGGGCAGGCGCTACCGCAACGCATCCGAATGGCCCTGTCGATGCTCCGGGTGGCACTCGGGCTCAGCCGCGGTCGCCGGCCTGCCGTCCCGAGTCCTGGTCCGGTCGTCGGTGCACGGCGTCGGCGATGACCGATGTCACGAACCCGTCGACGACTGCCGTGGTCGGCGGGCCGGGGTCGCGGTCCGCGAACAGGAGATGCCCGCCACCGACGAGGGAGAGGGTGAGCACGTCGATGTCGGCGTCGGCCGCGATGCGGCCCCGAGCACGCTCGTCGGCCAGATAGGCGGAGATCGCGGTGGTGGCCTCGGCGAGGATGGCGATGCCGCCGCCGGACCGGGCCTGCCGCAGCCGTGCGCGCAGCTCGTCCCTGAAGGTGATCAGCGGGATGATCGCCACGGGAACCGGGCCGAACAGGGTGGTCAGCGCGCTGGTGAGGTTGCCGGCCACCGTGCCGGTGCCCGCGGACCCGCGCAGCGCGCTCGCCTGCGCCTCGATCCGCGCGGCCCGGTCGAGCACGAGCTCGGTGAGGAAGGCGTCGAAGTCGCTGAAGTGCCGGTGCAGGACGCCCTTGGCGCAGCCTGCCTCGTCGGTGACGGCCCGGCTGGTCAGCCCGCTCGGCCCGGCGCGCAGAAGCACGCGTTCGGCCGCGTCGAACAACTGCTGTCGCGCATCGCGCAGGTGCACCCCAGTCGGCACTCGCAGATCCTCTCGTGCGTCGCCCCGGCATCGTATCCATGGTCCAGTGGGCGCTTGCCCACTAAGGTGGGCGCATGCCCACTTCATCGCGAGGACCTTCTCCTGCGCAGCCGCACGAAGCCCGCCGGATGGCCGAGTCGTTCGGCGTGGACGCCCAACGCTACGACCGGGCCCGGCCCGGCTACCCCGACGCTCTGGTGGCGCGGATCGTCGCCGGGAGCCCCGGGCCCGACGTCCTCGACGTCGGCTGCGGCACGGGCATCGCGGCCCGCCAGTTCCAGGCCGCGGGCTGCGCCGTGCTCGGCGTCGAGCCCGACGCGCGCATGGCCGACTTCGCCAGGGCCCGTGGCCTGCGGGTCGAGACGGCGGCCTTCGAAGCCTGGCAGCCGGAGGGCCGGACGTTCGACACGGTCGTCGCCGCCCAGTCGTGGCACTGGGTGGATCCGGTGGCGGGAGCCGTGAAGGCGGCACAGGTGCTGCGTCCGGGAGGACGGCTGGCGATCTTCGGGCATGTGTACGAGCCGCCCGCCGAGGTGGCCGGCCCGTTCGCCGCCGCCTTCCGGCGGGTGGTGCCCGACTCCCCGTTCAACGGCGGGCCGGCCCGCCGGCCGCTCGACGCCTACCAGGCGGTCTACGCGAAGTGCGCGGACAAGATCCGGGAAACCGGCGACTTCACCGATGTCGAACAGTGGCGATTCGACTGGGAGCAGTCCTACACGCGCGATCAGTGGCTGGACCTGCTGCCCACCACCGGCGGCCTCACCCGGCTCGGCCCCGATCAGCTGGCCGGGATACTGGGCGCGGTCGGGAGCGCCATCGACGCCCTGGGCGGACGCTTCACGATGACCTACACCACCCTGTCCGCGACCGCCGTACGCACCGGGCCCTCCTGAATCCGCGTCCGACGGAACCGTATTGCGGCATGAGCACATCCGGAACACCGTTCGGCCACATGACGACACGGCCGGCCCGTCAGCGGGGACCGTGTCGTCATGCTGGCATGTGGATGCATGAACCCGATGGGCGTCGTGGCGACCCTGGCCGGATACGGCCTGCTCGGCCTCGCCCTGCTCGCAGTCGGCACGGTCTGCCTGGTCGGCCTGCTGCTCGGCGCGCTCGTCGCCCTCGGACACCTGATCCGCCGACGCCGGCACGACGACGACCCCGAACCGGAGAGACCCGGTGCACCCGGGCAGGGCTCAGCCCTCGCTTCCTTCCACTGGGAGGACTCGACGGAGTAGAGAGAGACCGGTTCTCGCCTTGACCGGCCTGCGGCGCGGCTGACCGCCTGCGACGAGGGGTCGGGGCGAACGGGGTGGTCTTCTTCACCCGGGCGGGGCGCTCGGCGGGCGCGATCGGGCGCGCTGATTTTAGCGTCGTAGTGCCTTGCGCTGTGACAGGACCGTGAGGCCCGGGCGGCCCCAGCACTCTGCGCCCTGGGCAGGGGCCGCCCGGCAGATCACCGGCCGGGGGAGGGCCGGCCGGCGTGTGCGTGCGTGCCTACTGCATGAACTGGGACGAGACGGCGTCCTCGGTGCCGGTCGCGGTGATGCCCTTCGAGGTGCCGCGCAGGCGCATGTAGTCCGTGAAGAGGTCGGCGTAGCCGTCGCGGTCGGAGTCGCGCAGTCGCAGGTGGTCGCCGAAGGATCCGTAGGCCTCCAGCTCTCCCGGCACCCCCGTGCTGGAGCGGTCGAAGTACTGCGATCCGGAGCCGGTCAGCCCGGAGGCGCTGCCCCGCAGGATGTGGACGGCGCCTGCGTCGACGCGTCCGTCGACGTCCTCTCCGGGGCTGGCCACGGCCAGGTCGGGGTAGCCGTCGTGGTTGACGTCTCCCACGGAGACGCGTGCGCCGAATCGGTCGCCGTACTCGGCGGCGCCGACGACGCCGGGAGAGGCCTGATTGATACGGGTGACGCTGCCGGGGCCGGTCGAGGTGCCGCGCCACAGGAGGACGCCGCCCTTGCCGGTGGCGTTGGGGTGGCCGAAGGCTATGTCGCCGTAGCCGTCCTTGTTGAAGTCGGCGATCTGGGTGTCGACCTCCCAGCTGGTGTCCTCGCCGCTGCCCAGCTTGAAGGTCGCGCCCCGGGCGAGCGTGCGGCCGCCTCGGAAGAACCAGGCGCCCGTGACGGTGTGCTCGCTGCCGTCGACCGCGCCGACGACCACCAGATCGGTGGCGCTGTCCTTGGTGACCTTCCCCGCGGCCAAGTGCTCGGCGAACATCTCGTCCTTGTGGAGTTCGGTGACGGTGCCGCTGAATCCCGACTTGGTGAACGATCCCAGATAGACGTAGGCGGTGTGGTGGTTGAGGGCGGCCAGGTCGGGTCTTCCGTCGCCGTTGAAGTCGCCGACGGCGAGGTCGAGGCCGAACTGCCCGAACTTCTGAGGTGCCTTGTTGGGGACGGAGGTGCCGCCCGACAGACCGGACGCGGACCCCCAGAGGATCATGATCGCGCCTTCCGCCGTGCGGGTTCCGACGTCCTCGCCGTACGAGGCCACGGCGAGGTCGGCGTACCCGTCGCGGTTGAAGTCCGCGCCGGCCATCGCGTTGCCGAAGCCGTCGTCCCACTCGTCGACCCCTGGAACGCCCGGGCTGTTCTGGGTGATGTCCTGTCTGTGGGTGCCGGGTCCGGTCGCGGTGCCGTAGATGATGCCGACCGTGCCGGAGCCGTCGTCGCCCGCTCCGGTGACGCTGGTGCCGTAGGCGTAGTCCCGGTACCCGTCCCCGTTGAAGTCGTCCGCGTACTTCGCGGGGGCGGCCGTGGCCGGGGAGGCGAGCGTGAGCGGAGCGAGAGCGCCGACGAGCAGGGCCGCCGAGACGGTGGCCGTGGTTCTGGTGTGCACGGTGCGTGTACTCCTTCGAGTCTCCCGAAGATCTTGATCAGGAGACCGTCCATGGGACGCGAGGGTTGTACGTCCGCAGTGGGATTCTCGCCCTCGCCGGTGTGTGACGTGTGCGGGCGGGTAGGCGCGCGGACCGGATGCTTTCCGGCCGAAGGAGGACGTACTCCCTGCCGCTGAGAAGCGGCTCGCTCATGAGGCAGTTCGCTCGCGGCCGCGGAGCGGTGGCCGCGGAAGGAGGGATCACCGTGAAGAAGCTGATGCGTCGGATCGCCACCGTGGGTGTGTCCGCCACGGTCGCCGGAGGGGCCCTGCTCGCCGCGGGCAGCTCCGCGACGGCGGCCACTGCTCACACCACCCGGCACGTCCCCGCCCGGATCACCACGGTGAACACCGGTGCCGGCCACGGCTGTCACCACCGTCACGCCACCCGCGCCACCCACCGGCTCCCGGATGCCTGGGTCGCGGGCCAGCTGGCGATGTTCGAGCCCGCGGCCGCGAGGCGGCTGGCAGTGTTCGACCCCTGGGTCAAGGACCAGCTGGCACTGTTCGCCGGTACCGCTCGGTAGGCGTGGGAACGGCCGGGCGCCGCGTCAAGCGGCCTCTCCGAGGAGACCGACCAGACGGTCCAGGACGTGGGGCCAGCCGTTGCCCATGCCGTCGTAGGCCTGTCGGCCCATCGGCGAGTCGAGGTCGAAGCCGGCGTGGGTCAGGTACAGGCGGGTGCCTTCGCCTTCCGGCTCCAGCCGCCAGGTGACGGTGGTGTCGAGCGAGCCCTCGGCGAAGCGGTAGGCCAGCAGCCGCCGCTCCTCCACCTCGGTCACCTCGCAGGGCTGCTTGCCGAAGTTGCCCATGTCGAGAGTGAAGCGGTGGCCCACGACGGGCTTGACGTCTCCCGCGGCCCACCAGCGGGCGTGGAGCTCCGGATCGGTCAGGGCGTTCCAGACCGCGGCTGGGGGATGGGGCAGAAACCTCTCGAGGTTGATCGTGTTGTCCTCGGTCACTTCTCGTTCTCCTCGTCCAAGAGATCGGCCAGCGCGTCCAGGCGCTGGTTCCAGTAGTGCTCGAACGGCCGCAGCCACTCGCTCACCTCGGCCAGCCGGGCCGCCCGCAGGTGGTAGAAGCGGTGCCGGCCACGCGGCTCCTCGCGCACCAGTCCTGCGGTGCGGAGCACCGCGAGGTGTTCGGAGACCGCCGGCCTCCCGAGCTCGAACATCCCGGCCAGCTCGCCCGTGGAGCGTGGCCCTTCACGCAGGCTTTCCAGCAGTTTGCGACGCACTGGGTTGGCCAGAACGCCGAACACGTCGGCAGGCATGACGAAATTATAGGTCGGAGATTCCCGACGCGTCAAAGATTTCCGACGGATTTGGACGAGGGGCCTCACGGAATCGAGGACCGCGAGCGCCGGCCGCTCCGTCCCGGCCGGCCGGCGAGGCGCGGCGTGGTCAGCCGCTGATCGTGTGACCGTGGTTCCGGCGCTTCACGTAGAGCCGATGCTGCGCCGGCCCGGTCCATTCCAGCCGTACGACGCCGGGCACGGCGGCCTGGCCGATGCGTGAGGCGTCCGACCAGTAGCCGAAGTTCGGGTTGCGGAAGAAGGTCGCCCACAGCCCGCCGTGATGGTCCGTGAAGAAGTTGTTGTGGCCGATGCCCACGCCCGCCGTCCACCGCTCGGAGTACGGGCCCTCCAGGGTGTCCGCGACGGCGACGACCGCGTCGTACTGGTACTGCGTCCGGCCCGGGCCGCCGGTGTCGTAGGCGTACCTCGAGCTGCCGTCGGGATTGACCGACGTCCAGTCCCATGCGGTCTGGACCAGGAAGTACTTGCCCGCGTGCTTGAACACGTACACGCCTTCGCGGTACGGCTCCGGTGAGTAGGGCGCCTGCTGGAACGTCGGCAGGTTCGTCGTCGGGACGATGTCCTCCATGTCGTCCCGGAACCTGGCGTACAGGTCGTTGTGCAGCACCAGCCAGGCGTCGTCGCCCTCGGAGTAGAGGCTGCCGTCGATGTGGTGGTAGGCGCCGGGCTCGATGAACTTGGGTCCCCCGATGAACGGGTCGCCGAAGGGCTTGTCGTGGTTGCCCTCGACGAGCCGGTACGGACCCTCGATCCCGCCCTCGCTCACGAGCAGGAACGAGCCGACCTTGCGGGAGTGGTCGCCCATGCAGGCCACGATGTACCACGTGCCGCGGAAGTAGTGCAGCTCCGGGGCCCAGACCTCGCCGCGCTTGCCGAACCGGTCGTCGTACCAGTACTCCTGCCACGGAGCCACGACCATGCGTCCGGGCCGGTTCTCACCGGCGAACTCGGGCGACCACACCTTGCCCCGCTCGGCGCCGGGCCGGATGCCGGTCGTGTCGGCCAGCCTCCACGGCCCCTTGAGGGAGGGGGACACCCAGACGAAGATGCCGTCGTTCCAGGGGGCGGCCGCCTGCAGTCCCGGCACGCGCGTGGTGCCGGTGGCGACGTAGACCGGGCGGCCGTCGACCACGAAGCAGTTGACGTAGGTGTCCCGCATCCAGACCTGGCCGCGCTCCTCGTCGCGGGGGCGCAGCTCGAGCGGGAGGACGAAGGAGTTGTCCTCACGCGGCCACAGGTCCAGCCGGGTGTCGGCGAGGCCGTAGGGCTCCGGGTCGGGCCAGTTCGACGGGTGGCGGCCCGTCGACGCGGCCTCCGCCGGCCCGGGCGCCGCCTGCGCGACGGCCGCGGGCAGGGCGGCCGCCGCTCCGAAGCCCGCGACGCCGGCCAGCAGAGTCCGTCGGTGCAATCCGCTCTCGGTGCTGGTCATCAGTCATCTCCTTCGCCGTCCGGGATGCCGGTGCCATGCCGGCGTGCCGTCCCTGGTCGGCACGCCGCACAGCATGTGAAGGGACATTTTTTCCGTCAACACCCCGAACAAATTGTCCGGGGGCCCGGTGGCTCGACGTCCGCGTGCGGCACGGTGTTTCCGCTGGTCCCGCCGGGACTCGGTCGACCGGCCGGGAGGGTCACGATTGGGTAACGCGTGGCTGGTGTGGCAGGTCGGGGACGTGCCGACGGCAGCACCCGGACTCGTCCTCAGCCGCCTCCCGGTCCGGGACGGAGGAGAAACGTACAGGCCAAGCGCCCTTCGTGGGCGACGATCCATGGCCAGGCGGCAAGAGCGGTCAGGTGCACCAGGGCGGGGCTCGCAAGTGTCCCCATCCCCGGCCCGACGCCGGCACCTCCCCGCACTTTTTTCTGTCGGAGTGTTGACGGAATTTTCCGGCCTCCCTACGTTGACCGCCATGCAGATGCCCACCGGAGTGCACGCACTGGTCAGGCGGACCCATGAGGACCGCGTGCTGCGCGCATTGCAGGAGAACGGAGCCATGAGCCGCGGCGAGATCGCCCGGGTCGTCGGCCTGTCCCGCACCACCCTCTCCGAGATCACCGGCAGCCTCCTCCAACGAGGCGCCATCGTCGTCGTGGACACCGACGCCTCCCGACGCGAGGGCAGCGGGCGGCCGGCCGAGCGGCTGGCGCTCGACCCGGCGTCGGCGCAGTTCATGGGCGTCGACTTCGGCCACCGGCGCGTCCACGTCGTCATCGCCGACGCCTCGCACGAGGTCATGGCCTCGGGGTCCGTCCGCTACGACGACACGGCGTCCTGGCCGACGCGGACCGAGCTGGCACTCGGCCTGGTCGACCGGTTGAGTGCCGAAGCCGGCGTCCACTTCGGGGCGCTCCAGGGCATCGGTATCGGCGTGCCGGGGCCCTACCCGGCGCCGGACGGAACGGCCTGGCCCCGCGCGGCGTCAGGGACCACCGTGCTCCGCCCGGCCCCGGACGGCGTCGACGTGGCCTTCGCCGAACGCTTCGACGCGCCGGTGATCGTCGACAACAACACCCGTCTCGCCGCCCTCGCCGAGGCCATCAGCGGCACCGACAGCGTGGCCGACCTGGTGTACGTACGCCTGTCCGACGGCGTCGGAGGCGGACTCGTCGTCGGCGGCCAGCTGGTCACCGGCTCGGCCGGGCTGGCCGGCGAGCTGGGCCACGTCACCGTCGAACCGGCGGGCCGGCCCTGCCGGTGCGGCAAGCGCGGCTGCCTGGAGACCGTCGCCTCGGTCCCCGGGATCCTCGCCGCCTGCTGGGAGTTCGGTCTCCGCCTGGAGAACCTCCAGCAGCTGGCGGCCGCCGTGGCCGGCGCACACCCGGTCGCCGACCGGGTGCTGCGGGAGGCGGCCGCCGCGCTGGGACGCGTCGTCGGAGCGGCGACGATGACCCTCAATCCGGCGAAGGTCGTCATCGGCGGCGAGATCACCCGGCTGGCGCCCGTCATCGTGGAGCAGGTCGCCGCCACCCTCGCCGGTGAGCTCTTCCCGATCGTGTCGGCCGGCCCCGTGGTCGAGGCGGCACGGCTCTCCGACGACGACGGCGCCCTCGGCGCGCTCGCCGCGGTCTTCCACAGTTCCCCCCTCCTGGCGAGGTATCCGGAAACCGCCGAAGTCAAGGGCGGTTCCCGCGTACGCAACTCCACCGACGAAGGAGCCGCCCATGTCCGTCCTTGACAAGCAGGGCGCCGGCCGGCGAAACCCCGTACCCGAGAAGACATCCGCAACGTCCGCCGACTCCGACGGCGCGGACGGCACCAGGACGGCACCGCGGCGTTCGCCGTCGGGCCGGCGGTGGCGGTCCGTGGCCCTGAACGCCGTGTCCGTCGCCCTGGGCATCGCGATCTGGTGGACCCTGGCCGCCGCGGGCTTCAAACTGCCGACGCCGCCGGAAGTCGTCGAGCGGGCCGGGACCCTGATCGACAACGGGACGCTCGGCAAGGACGTGGTCGCCAGTGTGACCCGCGTACTCATCGGCTTCGCCCTCGGCACCGCCGTGGCCGTCCCGGTCGGCTTCCTCATGGGCTGGTACGGCGTGCTGCGCAGTCTGATCGAGCCCTGGATCCAGTTCTTCCGGACCATTCCCCCGCTGGCGATCATCCCGCTGGCCGTCGTGGTCATGGGTATCGACGAGACACCGAAGATCTTCGTCATCTTCCTGGCCGCGTTCCTCGCCTGTGTCATCTCCACGTTCCAGGGCGTGGTCGACGTCGACCGCACGCTGATCAACGCCGCCCGTGTCCTCGGAGCCGGGGACGCGGTCATCTTCGCCCGGGTCGTGGTGCCCGCCTCCACGCCGTTCATCCTCGTCGGCATGCGGGTGGGCCTCGGCTCGGCCTGGGCGACCCTGGTCGCCGCCGAACTGGTCGCGGCACAGCAGGGCCTCGGCTACCGGATGCAGAACGCCGAGCTCTACTACGACCTTCCGACGATCTTCGTCGGACTCATCTCGATCGGGATCCTCGGTCTGCTCATGGACCGCATCCTCCTCCTCGCAGAACGCAAGCTCACCGGATGGCAGGAACGCCGATGACCACTACCGCGGCCAAGATATCCGTCCAGGGCGTCACCAAGACCTTCGCACTGGGACGCGCCACGTTCACCGCTCTCGACGACCTCTCCCTCGACATCGCGGACAACGAGTTCGTCACCGTCGTCGGCCCCTCGGGCTGCGGCAAGAGCACCCTGCTGAACGTCCTCGCCGGCCTGGAGGAGCCGACCACCGGCCGGGCCTTGGTCGACGGCGTGCCGGTCTCCGGGCCGGGACCCGAGCGCGGTGTGATCTTCCAGCAGTACGCCCTCTTCCCCTGGCTGACCGTCCGGCAGAACGTCGAGTTCGGCCTGCGGACCGCGGGCGTGCCCAAGGCCGAACGCCGCAGGCGCGCGGAGCACTTCATCAACCTGGTGGGGCTCGAGCAGTTCGCCGACGCACTCCCCAAGACGCTCTCCGGCGGCATGCGGCAGCGCTGCGCCATCGCCCGCGCCTACGCCGTGGGCCCCTCGATCCTGCTGATGGACGAACCGTTCGGCGCGCTCGACGCCCTGACCCGGGTCAAGCTCCAGGAGCAGCTCCTCGACACCTGGAGCAAGGAGAAGCGCACCGTCCTGTTCATCACGCACGACGTCGACGAGGCCGTCTTCCTGGCGAACCGCGTGATCGTCATGGCCGCCCGGCCGGGACGCGTGTACGACGTCATCGACGTCCGCTGGGACGGCGCGCGTGACGAGGAGTTCCGCCTCAGCCCGGAGTTCGCCGCCCTGCGCAACCGCGTGTGGCACTCCGTCTACCACCAGGACGGCCGCACGGCCGCCCCCCAGCCATCGACGACGATCTGACCGGAAGGACATCCCACCCATGCCGCTCACGACCTCCCGCAGAGGGTTCACCGCAGCGGTCGCAGGCCTTGCAGCCGCCGCTCTCCTGACCGGCTGCGGCAGCGACTCCTCATCAGGCAAGGGCGGTGAGAAGGTGCGCATCGGCTACATCGGCGACTTCAACGGCACCAGTCTGATCGCCATCGCCGACGCCAAGGGCCTGTGGGCCAAGCACGGCCTCTCCGCCGAGAGCAAGGTCTTCACCAACGGACCGCTGCAGATCCAGGCCCTGGGCACCGACAACCTCGACCTCGGCTACATCGGCCCCGGTGCGATGTGGCTGCCGGCCTCCGGCAAGGCCAAGGTCGTCGCGATCAACACCCTCGGCAACGCCGACCGCGTCATCGCCCAGCCCGGCATCACCTCGATGCAACAACTCAAGGGCAAGACCGTCGCCGTGCCCGAGGGCACCTCCGGCGACATGATCCTCACCCTCGCCCTGGAGAAGGCGGGGATGAAGAAGAGCGACGTCAAGACCGTGCCGATGGACCCGTCGACCATCGTCTCGGCGTTCTCCTCGAAGAAGGTCGACGCCGCCGGCTTCTGGTACCCCGCGGCCGCGACCATCAAGAAGCAGGTGCCGGGCATGGTCGAACTGGCGAAGAACTCCGACTTCGCCGACCGGGTCTCCTTCCCGACGGCCTTCGTCGCCGGCAACGGGTTCGTCTCCAAGCAGCCCGAGAAGGCGAAGAAGGTCCTCGCCGTGCTGCGGGAGGCGATCGCCTACCGCTCCGCGCACACCGACGAGGCCATCAAGCTCACCGCCGACAAGCTCGGCATCCCCGAAGCGCAGGTGAAGGCGGACGCCGCCAACGTCGAGCTGCTCGACGTGAACAAGCTGGACGCGCTGACCAAGGACGGCACCATCGACAAGTGGCTGAAGGGCATGAACGACTACTTCGTCCAGGCGGGCAAACTCGATCACCCTCTCGACCCGAAGGACTACTACACCGGCGACCTCTTCACGGGAGCGGGCCAGTGACCGCTGCCGACACGTCGAGCCGGTCCAGGAAGAACGTCCTCTTCCTCATGACCGACCAGCACCGGGCGGACACCCTCGGTGCCTACGGCAACCGCCTCGCGCACACTCCCGTCCTGGACGAACTCGCCGCCACGGGAACCCGCTTCGACCGCTGGTACACCCCCACCGCGATCTGCACCCCGGCCCGGGCCAGCCTGCTGACCGGTCAGGCACCCTTCCGGCACAGACTGCTCGCCAACCACGAACGCAACGTCGGCTACCTCGAGGACCTGGCCGAGGACCAGTTCACCTTCTCCCGGGCACTGCGGGAGCACGGCTACAACTGCGGGCTCATCGGCAAGTGGCACGCCGGCAACCGGCGCACGGCGGCCGACTACGGCTTCGACGGCCCCGAACTGCCCGGCTGGCACAACCCCGTGGACCATCCGGACTACCTGGCCTACCTCGCCGAACGCGGTCTGCCGCCCTACGAGATCAGCGACCGCATCCGCGGCGTCCTGCCCAACGGCGGCCCCGGCAACCTTCTCGCCGCCCGGCTGCACCAGCCGGTCGAGGCCACCTTCGAGCACTACCTGGCCACCCGGGCCATAGAGCAGCTCGAGCAGTACGCCGCCGACTCCCAAGAGCACGGCCGGCCGTTCTTCCTCGCGCTGCACTTCTTCGGGCCGCACCTGCCCTACATCCTGCCCGACGAGTACTTCGACCTGGTCGACCCGGCGGACGTGGAACTGCCCCGGTCCATCGCGGAGACCTTCCACGGCAAGCCTCCGGTGCAGCGCAACTACAGCGCGCACTGGACCTTCGACACCATGCCCATCGAGACGACCCGCAAGCTGATCGCGGTCTACTGGGGATATGTGGCGTTGATCGACCGGCAGATCGGCCGCGTCATGGAAGCCATGGAGCGGCTGGGACTCGTCGACGACACCGCCGTGTTCTTCACCTGCGACCACGGCGAGTTCACCGGCTCCCACCGGCTGCACGACAAGGGCCCGGCGATGTACGAGGACATCTACCGCACACCCGGCCTGCTCCGCGTCCCGGGCGCGCCCGGCGGTGTCGTACGGTCCGAGTTCGTCAGCCTGCTCGACTGCACCGCGACCATCCTCGACCTGGCGGGCATCGATCCGAAGCCGGCGACCGACTCGCGCAGCCTGCTCCCGCTCGTCCACGGCGAGGCGGTGGAGTGGGAAGAGGACATCGTCTGCGAGTTCCACGGCCACCACTTCCCGTACCCGCAGCGCATGCTGCGCGAGGACCGCTACAAGCTCGTGGTCAATCCCGATTCGGTCAACGAGCTCTACGACCTGCGGACCGACCCGGACGAACTCCAGAACGTCTACGCCCATCCCGAGCACGCGGAGGTCCGCTCACGGATGATGCGCCGTCTGTACGACGTCCTGCGGGAACGCGGCGACAACTTCTACCACTGGATGACGTCGATGTACGACGTCGGCGAGGTGGCTCACGACCCGACCCTGAGCGGGCTCGACGAGTCCACCTACCACAGGCAGCAGCCGTGACGGCCGGCCCCGCGATCGAGGACTTCGACCCATGACCCGCGAGCACCACTCCTGCTGCACGCCGTCCGGCGCACCGGCAGCCATCGCCGTGCCGTCTCCGGCAGCGCCGCCGGCGCCGGGCCCCGCCGTCGGCAAACGCTCGACACGCGGACAGGTCCGCCTGCCGGGCGGTGAGTTCGCCATGGGCGACGCGTTCGGCGAGGGCTACCCCGCCGACGGCGAGACACCCGTCCACACGGTACGTCTCCGGCCCTTCCACATCGACGAGACCGCTGTCACCAACGCCCAGTTCGCCACCTTCGTCAAGGCCACCGGCCACGTGACCGACGCCGAACGCTACGGCTCCTCGGCGGTCTTCCACCTCGTGGTCGCCGCCCCCTCGGCCGACATCCTCGGCACCGCCGCCGGAACGCCCTGGTGGATCAACGTCCGCGGTGCCCACTGGCGCCGCCCCGAGGGGGCCGGCTCCGACATCACCGGCCGCCAGAACCACCCCGTCGTCCATGTCTCCTGGAACGACGCGACCGCCTACGCACAGTGGGCCGGCAAGCGCCTGCCCACCGAGGCGGAGTGGGAGTACGCCGCACGCGGCGGCCTGCCCGGCCGCCGCTACGCCTGGGGTGACGAACTCACCCCCGACGGCCGGTGGCGCTGCAACATCTGGCAGGGACGCTTTCCCCACACCAACACGGCCGAGGACGGCTACGTCACCACGGCGCCGGTCAAGTCCTACCGTCCCAACGGCTTCGGCCTGTGGAACACCGCCGGGAACGTCTGGGAATGGTGCTCGGACTGGTTCTCGCCCTCCTACTACGCCCAGTCGCCCGTGGAGGACCCGCACGGCCCGGACACCGGCGCCGCACGGGTCCTGCGCGGCGGTTCCTATCTGTGCCACGACTCCTACTGCAACCGCTACCGGGTCGCCGCCCGGTCCTCCAACACCCCGGAGTCCTCCTCCGGCAACCTCGGCTTCCGCTGCGCCAACGACGCCTCTGGACGCTGACCGAAACAGCCGTTCCCGACAAGGACGTGACGAACGTCAGCCACGAGGCAGGAACAGGCGGGAGAGGCCGGTGGTGACCAGGAGGAGAGCCCCGACGGCGAGGAGGCCGACGCGCATGCCGGCCAGGGAGAAGCCGCCGCCGGGGCCGGCGAGCAGGCTGCCGAAGAGGGCGACGGCGAGCGCACCGCCCGTCTGACGAAGGGAGTTGAGCAGCCCCGACGCGGTCCCCGCGCGCTCCCCGGGGACGGCGTCCATCAGCAGCGCGGTCAGCGCCGGCACCGCCACGGCCCCGCCGACGCTCAGCGGCAGCAGCAGGACCAGCACCAGCCACAGCGGCGTGTGCGCGGCCAGCGGCAGCAGGGCCACCATCGCTCCGGCGAAGACCAGCTGACCGGCGACGATCACCGCCCGCCGCCCGATCCGCTCCGCAAGGCGCGGCGAGACCAGGTTGGTCCCCGTCACCACCGCCGACATCGGGACGAACATCAGCCCGGCCGCGACCGCCGACATCCCGCGCAGCTGCTGGTAGTACAGACCGAGGAGGAAGATCCCGCCGTAGAAGGCGGCGTTGACGGCGAATCCGACCGCGAGCGCGATGGCCACCCGGCGGTCCCCCAGCATCGCCAGGGGAACCATGGGCCGGCGGCGCCGGGCCTCCACCACGACGAAGGCGTACCCGGAACCGACGGCGAGCGCGGCGGCCGCCAGTACGGGGATGCTGGTCCAGCCCAGGTGGCCGCCCTCGATGCCCGCGAAGGCCAGCCCGGCCAGGGCCAGTACGGCCGTGAGCTGCCCGGCGCCGTCCAGCGCGGCCGGCCGGCGCGGGGAGCGCGGCACCCGGACCAGCAGGCCCAGAATCACTGCGCCCACCGGGAGGTTGAGCAGGAAGACCGCCCGCCAGCCGGCCCAGTCGGTGAGCAGTCCGCCCAGCACCGGGCCGGCGGCCATCGCCACCGAGCCGCCGACCGTCCACAGCGCGATGGCGCGGGCGCGGGCCCGGGCGTCGTCGTAGGCCTGCCGGATCAGCGCCAGCGAGGCGGGCATCACCACCGCGGCGGCCCCGCCCTGCGCCACGCGCGAGGCGACCAGCACGCCGATCCCGGGTGCGAGCGCGCAGCCGAGGGAGGCGACGGTGAACAGGGCGACGCCCCAGACGTAGGCACGGCGCGCACCGGTGCGATCGGCGAGGGCACCGGCGGAGAGCATCAGCGCCGCGAACATCAGCGTGTAGGCGTCCACCACCCACTGCAGTCCGGCCATGCCACCGCTGAGCGAGTCCCGGATGGCGGGCAGGGCGATGTTCACCGCCGAGACGTCGATGGTGATCACTGTGAAGCCGAGCAGCGCAGCGACCAGTTCGACGCCGCTGCGCCGCGGCGCGGCGGGGACGTCGCGGGCCGGCGCGGATGGTCGGGCTCGGCCCGGTCCGCGTCGCCGTGGCGCGGACGTGTGCGGCTCGGCGCCGCGCTCGTCGGCGGACACGGTGCCGGAGGACGGGCGGGAGGCGATCGGCATGGTGAGCTCCTCGGAGGCGGCAGGCCTGGTCGACGTTCGTCAGGGATCGTCGGGCGGGCGGTCGCGGCCGTCCGGGGCCGCGGTCCGGTGTCAGTCACCCCCTGGGCCCCGGCGGCCGGGCCGCCCGCTCCGGAATCAACTCTCCGCCCGACCGCGGCCACCCGGCAGACCGCGCCGTTCCCGGGTGCCGCGTTCCAGGCCCTGACACGGCCCCCCACGTACCTGGCGCGCCTGCGACAATGGGCCCATGGCAGCAGCGGACGCGCGGGGCACCGAGCTCGGCAGGTATCTGAAGGCCCGCAGGGCACAGGTGCGACCGGAGGAGGTCGGACTCCCCGCCGGCGCGGGCCTGCGCCGCACACCGGGTCTGCGCCGGGAGGAGCTGGCCGCGCTGGCCGGGGTGAGCGTCGACTACTACATCCGTCTGGAGCGCGGCCGGGAGACCAACCCCTCACCCGCCGTCGTGGACGCCCTCGGCCGCGCCCTGCGGCTGCGCGGCGACGGCTACGAGCGTCTGCACGAGCTGGCGGAACTGGCCTCCGGCCGGGTCTCCGAGCTGCCTGCCTGCTCGGACCATACGGTCCGCGGGTCCGTACTGCGGATGCTGGAGTCGGTGCGTCCCCTGCCCGCCTACGTGGTCAGCCGCTACAACCGCGTACTGGCCGCGAATCCGCCCGGCCGGCGGCTCCTGCCCGGCCTCTGGGACTGGCCGGAGGAGCAGCGCAATCTGACCCGCTACCTCTTCCTCCACCCCGTGGGCCGCACGCTCTACGAACCGTGGGAGGAGACGGTCGCCCACTCGGTGGCGCATCTGCGGGCGGTCGCCGGGGCCGACCCGGACGACCCCGAGCTGACCGCGCTGGTCGGCGAACTGGTCCTGAAATCACCTGACTTCGCGCGGCTGTGGGAGCGGTACGACGTCTGTGAGCGCGGAGGTGGGGAGAAGACGTTCCGGCATCCGAGGGCAGGGCGGATGACCCTGACGTACGAGGTCATGCGACTGGCCCGGACCGGCGGCCAGCGGATGGTGGTGTACCAGGCGGCTCCCGGCACCGCGGACGAGGAGGCCATGCTCCGCCTGGAGTCCGCGGACGCCCGGCCGGAGCTCCCCGCAGGCCACCCGCAGCAGCTCACCGAGCCACGCCCGGCCCCGGAGCCGTCCCTGTCGCCCACCGTGGTCCGCGCCGGATAAGGATCCGGGCGCTTCCTGGTGGCGCGGTGGCCGCCAGGACCGCATGCGGCCGCCGCGCTCGCTCGCGCCGGTGCCGGGTCAGTGAAGCGCGGGCTGCGCGTCCGCCGCGACGCGCGCGACCGACCTCCTGACCGCGTCCAGTGCCGCCGCTCGCTGCTGTTCGGTCATGTGGGCCGGCCCGTAGGTGACCACGGGGTCGAGGACCTGGTAGCCGACGAACTCCAGCATGCCGCGGTGGATGTGGAACAGGAACTCGTTCATGGGGCCGAGGGTGCCGCCGGGCCGGAACGACTCACTGGAGCCACCGGTCGTGAGCAGCAGCATCGCGCGCTTCCCGGCGAGCGCCGCGTCGTCGAAGAGACCGTGGTCCCCGCCGAAGACCCCGCCCATCACGAAGACCCGGTCGATCCACCCCTTGAGGATGGCGGGCAGCGAGAACCACCACATCGGGAACGACAGCACGAGCAGATCGGCGGCGAGCAGCCGGTCGAGATGTTCCCTGACGGTCGTGTCGAGCGACCCGTCCCTGACCGCACGCATCTGCGCGGCCTGCGGCTTGAAGGGGCCGTCCACCGGTGCGAACTCCCGGCGGTCGAGGACCGGGGCCCATCCCTCGGCGTAGAGGTCGAGGACGTCGACCCGGTATCCGGCCTCACGCAGGGTCTGAGCCGCGGTGGTCTTCTGGGCGGTGCTGAACGAGTGGGGCTCGGGGTGAGCGTGGACGATCAGGGCAACGGGAACAGCATCGAAGGTCGGCATGAGCCGATCGTATCGACATATTGCGATGTGTCAATCAGATGATGGCGCCGAACGCCTGCGCCACCTGCGCCAGCCGCTCCTCGTCGCGCCGGTAGTGCGTCCACTTGCCCACCCGGGTGGGCCGAACGAGCCCCGCCCGCTCGAGCGTGCTCATGTAGCTGGAGACGGTCGACTGCGCGAGCCCCGACTTCGCCTGGATGTGCGTGACGCACACGCCGACCGACCGGCGGTCCGCGATCGGCTCGTACGCACCGAAGTGCGCGTCGGGATCCTTCAGCCACTGCATGATCTGCAAACGGGCGGGGTTGCCGAGGGCCTTGAAAACCTCGATCAGATCACCCGCACCCGATTCCGCCGTCGCGGTCACGCGCCACCCCTCTCGCCCTGTACTCCGACACACCACGATATCTCGATATCGGATGGCGGCAGCGGCCGAGGAGGAGCGCCCGGCACCTGCCCGGTGGCGGCCGTGCTCCCCGGAAGGTGCGGGACATCCCGGGGGCAGCCTGTCAGCGGCCCCGGCGGGCGTTGAGCCGGGCGGCCTGGCGCGTCAGGTGGTCGCGCTCGGCCAGGTTGGGCGCCTTGTGGGCGGCCTCGGCGTACAGCCGTGCCGCCGTCGCCAGGTCGCCGTCGCGTTCGTGGAGGTAGGCCGCCACCGCGGCATGGCGGGGCAGTGTGGCGTCCAGCGCGGCGAGCGCCGCCAGCCCGGCGCGCGGCCCGTCGGCCTCGCCCACGGCGACCGCGCGGTTGAGCCGGACGACCGGGCTGTCGGTCAGGCGGGCCAGCTCGTCGTACCACTCGACGATCTGCACCCAGTCCGTCTCCTCGGCGGTGGGCGCGTCCGCGTGGAGAGCCGCAATGGCCGCCTGGGCCTGGAACTCGCCCAGCCGGTCGCGGGCGAGGGCCGCCTGGAGGATCCCGACGCCCTCGGCGATCAGCGCCGTGTCCCACCGGCCGCGGTCCTGCTCGGCGAGCGGCACCAGGCTGCCGTCGGGCGCGGTCCGGGCGGCGCGCCGGGCGTGGTGGAGCAGCATGAGGGCGAGCAGCCCGGCCACCTCGGGGTGGTCGATCGCGGCCGCGAGCTGCCGGGTGAGCCGGATGGCCTCGGCGGCGAGGTCGACGTCGCCGGAGTAGCCCTCGTTGAAGACGAGGTAGAGGACGCGCAGCACGGTGGCGACGTCGCCGGGCCGGTCGAAGCGCACGCCGGAGACGGTGCGCTTGGCCCGGCTGATCCGCTGCGCCATGGTCGCCTCGGGCACCAGGTAGGCCTGGGCGATCTGCCGGGTGGTCAGCCCGCCGACGGCTCGGAGTGTGAGCGCGGCGGCGGAGGAGGGTGTCAGCGAGGGGTGGGCGCACAGGAAGTAGAGCTGGAGCGTGTCGTCCACGGCGGGCGCGGGCCCTGGCGCCGGCTCCTCTTCCACGCGGTCCTCACGCCTACGGCGGGCGGCGTCCGAGCGCGTCGCGTCGAGGAACTTGCGCCAGGCCACGGTGACCAGCCAGCCCTTCGCGTCCCGCGGCGGGTCGGACGGCCAGACGCGCAGCGCCTCGACGAGCGCGTCCTGCACGGCGTCCTCGGCCGCCGCGAAGTCGGCTCCGCGGCGGACGAGGACGGTGAGCACGCTCGGCGTGAGGCTCCTCAGCAGGGCCTCGTTCATCAATGGCACTCGGCGATGCCGGGCGTCGCGGTCAGGAACGGGCGCAGCTCCAGCCACTCGTGGATCGGCTTGCCGCCCGCCCCGGGCGCGGCCGACAGCTCCCCGGCCAGCTCGACGGCGCGCTCGTAGCTGTCGACGTCGATCACCATCCAGCCGGCGATGAGGTCCTTGGTCTCCGCGAACGGGCCGTCGGTGACCGGCGGGCGCCCCTCACCGTCGTAGCGGACCCACGCGCCCTCGGGCGCGAGCGCCTGACCGTCGACGAACTCCCCGGTCTTCTCCAGCCGTGCCGCGAAGTCGTTCATGTACTGGATGTGCGCCGAGATCTCCTCCGGCCTCCACTGGTCCATCGGCACGTCGTTCACGGCAGCCGGGGCGCCGCGGTAGTGCTTGAGCAGCAGGTACTTGGCCATGGTGGTACTCCTCGGTCCTGGTGCGACCCATTGTGGCCGCGTTCACTCCGGGGACGGAGCCGGTCACGGATTCTCGACATCGCCGACCGAAGTTTTTTCGACCGGCAGGTTCCGGGGGCGTTCGGTTCCGTCGGTCGCGGCGCGCCCACTCGACGACATCGCGCTGACGCGGGCCCCGGCTGCCGGTCGACGGCGGCGAATCCGCGATCTTCGTCCACCGCGACGCCGCCCCGACGAACCCCCTGTCCGCACCCGGGCGCGACATCTACGGCTGACCCCCTCGAGGGCTCCTCGGGGCCGTCGTCGGGGGCGGGGTGCGGGCGCCCGGGATCTGTACGACGGCCTCGGTGCCCTGAGTCTCAGCGGCCCGCAGGGTCACCGTGCCACCGGCCTCCCGGACCGCTTTCGCCACGATGGCCAGCCCCAGGCCGCTTCCGGGAAGGCTCCGGGACGTAGGCGAGCGCCAGAAGCGGTCGAACACGTGCGGCAGTTCCTCGGAGGCGATCCCCGGCCCTTGGTCGCGTACCGTGAGCCGGCCGTTGCCGAGCCCGAGACTCACGACCGCTTCCGGCGGTGAGAACTTCACCGCGTTGTCGAGCAGGTTCACGACGGCTCGCTCAAGGGCAGCGGCATCAGCGATGACGTACCACTCTTCCAGGTCAGCGGTGAACCGGACCTCGTTTCCCCGCGGTTTGACCCGCTCCAGGGCCCGCCGGGCCACCTCGTGCAGGGGAACGACAGCGTACGTCGCCTTGCCCTGCCGAGCGTCGGACCGGGACAGCTCCTGGAGGTCGGCGATGAGGACGGCGAGTTCCCCGATCTGAGACTCCACGGAGTCGAGCAGGTCGTCCAGTGCCCCTTCGGGGAGTTTCCGGCCCGATCTGAAGCTTTTCGCCAGGAGCTGGACGTTCGCCCGGAGCGAGGTCAGCGGGGTGCGCAATTCGTGTCCCGCGTCGGCGATGAGCTGCTGCTGGCTCTCCCGGGAGGCCGCAAGGGCTTCCGTCATGTCGTTGAAGCTCCGGGACAGCCGGGCGATCTCATCACCGCCGTCGACAGGTATCCGCACCGTCAGGTCCTGAGTGTGAGCGATGAGCTCCGCCACTCGCGTCAGATGCTCCACCGGCCTCAGGCCGCCGCGGCTGATCGCGACGCCGGCGGTGGCCGCACCGACGACGCCGACCCCCGCGAAGCCCAACAGCGACAGCGCGAGATTGTTCAGCGGTTTGTCGACCACATCGAGAGGCTGCGCGATGGACACGGCGTACCCTCCGGAAAGCCTTGCGGAGATGGTGGGCCGGGTCGTCGAAACCCGCATTCTCTGTCCGCCCTCGGACACCGTGTCGTGTATCCGGCAGGCCGCCGCCCGGCTCGGCTACCGTCCCGACCCCGTGGCACGCGGCCTGCGTCGCCGCCGTACGGCCGTGATCGGCCTGGTCACCGACGAGATCGCCTCCTCGCCGTTCGCGGGACGGCTTCCTCAGCGGACCCCGAGGCGTTCGGTCAGCTCGGTGAGCGCCTCGCCGAGCGGCAGCGCCACGTGCGCGTGCGCCATGTCATCGCCGCGCGTGGGACCGAGGTTGATGATGGAAACGGGCTTGCCGTCCTTCGCGGCGCGCCGCACGACCCGCAGTCCCGACAGCACGGCCAGCGACGAACCGAGGACCAGGAGCGAGTCCGCGGCGTCGACCAGGTCGAAGCAGCGCTGCGTGCGGTGCTTGGGCACGTTCTCCCCGAAGAACACGACATACGGCTTGAGCACGCCGCCGCATCGCTCGCACGGCACGACGCGGAACATGCCGACGAGCTCGTCGGGCAGCTCGATGTCGCCGTCGGGGTTGACCGGCAGCCCGGCGGCACCCTGCGCGGAGAGGAACTCCCCGTTGGCGGCGAGCAGTCGGGCGTCGAGTTCGTCGCGGGGGCCGGTCGTCCCGCAGTCGAGGCAGACGACACGGTCCAGGCTGCCGTGCAGTGCGACGGCGTCACTCGTCCCGGCGGCCTGGTGCAGCCCGTCGACATTCTGCGTGATCACGGCGCCCACGTGCCCGGAGGCGCGCAGCGCCTGCACGGCGTGGTGCCCGGCGTTGGGCCGGGCGGCCGCGATGACGCGGCGCCCGACGTAGCCGCGAGCCCAGTAGCGGCGCCGGTTCGCCTCGTCCGAGACGAAGTCCTGGTACGTCATGGGGGAGTGCCGTCGGTGCCGCCCGGTCACGCCCCGGTAGTCGGGGATGCCGGACTCGGTGGAGATCCCGGCTCCGGTCAGTACGGCCACCCCGCCGGCGGCGAGTTGCCCGGCGATCTCGTCCATCCCGCCGGCGGGACGAACGCCGGTGTCGGGTAGCGGGCCGACGATCGGACGCATGCGCATACACGCAGCCTAGGCGTGTCCGGGTGCGTCGTCCTCGGTGGGGGAGTCGGCGAGCGGCGACAACGTCGCCGAGGGTCCCCGATGTCCTTGAGGCAGTGGGGGTGCATACCGCACCCCGCCGCTGCGCCGTGATCGACGAGACACCCCCTAGCATGGCCTGGCAGGCGCGTGGGCTCCTCCGGTCAGGGCCGGCTGTGGGCATCCCGGGCGGGGTGCTCCAGGGCGGGGTCCCGGGGGTGGGGCCCAAGACGAGAACCCCGGCACGATTACGGCGTGCCGGGATTCCGTGTCGTGTGTCTGCTTGCAGGGCCCCGGCCCGATTACGGCGGGCCGGGGTTCTGCTTGGCAGCCCTCGTGCGATGCGGCTGGATCAGTCGTTGTCGTTGTCGTTGTCGTCGCCGTGGTCGCCGCCGCCGCCGTGGTCGCCGCCGTGGTCACCACCGCGGTCGCCGCCGTAGCCGCCGTCGTAGTCGTCGTCGTAGTCGTCGTCGTGGCGGTCGATGACCCGGAAGCTGCCGACGACTCCGTCCTTGACGTGCACTCCCTTGACGTGCTTGGGGAACACGCCGAAGCTGGTGCTGTGGGGGCCGACGGTGGCGATGGGGGCGCCGTTGTCGCAGGTGAGCCCGCGGAAGACCTCCACGGTCTTGCGGCTGTCGTTGCGGATGTTCAGGCTGGTGGAGCCCAGGCCGCTGACGATGACGGCGCAGCCCCTGGTGTGGGCCGAGAAGGACCGCTCGTTGATGTGGATCCAGCCGCGGTCCTCGTGGCGCTTGTGGCCGTGGTTCTCGTGGTGGTTGTTGTTGTTGTTGCCTTCGTTGCCCTTGCTGTTGTTGTTGTTTCCGGTGTCGCCGCCCATGGGGACCTGGGCGGGGGCCTGCTGGACCGCGGCGGGGACGGCCTCGGGCGCGGAGGCGGCCGAGGCGTAGGTGATGCCGGTCGCGGCCAGGGCCGCGGCGGCCGCGAGACCCGCGGTGATCGCGTGGGAGCGGTTCATGATCATGGCACTGCTTCTCCTGTCTCCAAGTCAGAGAGTCCGGCATTGGCGGCCGGTGTGATCGAACGTAATGAGGCCCCCCGTGGCTGTCATTTCGGGCAGAGCGGAAGTGCTGGCGAGAGGGGGCTGATCGGGGTATTCCGGGCGCCCGCACATAGCTGGGTCGTGAACTGACGGGAACTCAAATACGCGAGGGATTTGGCAGATTGACTGATAATTAGCCCTTTGGGGTGATCTCCTGACGCGTCCTCATCCCTCGCCGAGGCGGGTCGCTGCTTGACACGTGGAGTGCCGTACGTCTCAGGAGGCAGCGCGCGACCGGCGGCCCCCCGCTCGCAGGCGGGCCGGGGGCAGCGGTGGGATTTTTTACTCGCTCTCGGTGCGGCATGGCCCCGGGACACCCGATTGAGCAGGTCGGCGAGGCGTTGGAGAATGTTCAGGAACAGGGGAAGGAGCGGCAGGGCCGGGCCGCCTTTGGCGGTGGGGCCCGACGGCGCACGCTCCCTCCGGCCGGCGCGCGGAAGGCAGCGGACATGACCGAAGCCGCCCCTCCGTCCGAGGAACTCGTCCGGGCCGTGCGAGAGGCCGGCGTCACCGACGGGCGTCTGCTGCGGGCCCTACGAGCGACGCCCCGCGCGGCATTCGTCCCCACCGGCCACCAGGAGCAGGCCTACGACGACGTACCCCTCCCCATCGGGCACGGGCAGGTGACCACCCAGCCCTCGCTCTCCGCCATGATGATCGAGGGCCTCGGCCTGAACGGGGACGAGCACGTGCTGGAGATCGGTACCGGCCTCGGCTTCCAGACCGCGCTGCTCGCCCGGTTGGCCGCGGATGTCGTGACCATCGAGATGTGGCCGGACATCGCGGAGGAGGCCCGGGGCAACCTCGCCCGGCAGGGGATTCGCAACGTCGAGCCGCGCGTCGGGGACGGCAGCGGCGGGGTGCCGGACCGCGCCCCGTACGACGCGGTCATCGTGTCCGCCGCGTTCCCGGAGGTACCCGTGCCGCTGGCCGGGCAACTGCGCCCGGGCGGCCGACTGGTACAGCCCATCGGGCCGGGCGGCCGCGACCAGGTCGTGTCCTTCCTGCGCACGGCGACGGGGCTGGAGCGCGAGCACCTCCTCACACCCGCGCATTTCGTCCGCCTGCGGGGGCGGTACGGTTTCCCCGCCTAGGCCCCCCGCGCCGTCATCATGGCCGCCCCGCGTCACGGGCCTGTGCGACAGGGCTGTGCGACGCGCGTGACAGCGGCCGACGGGCGGGTGCCCGGGCGGGACCGGGCACCCCGAAGGGTCATGCGGTGGCGGCGGGTATCCGTTCCCGGACCAGGGAGTAGAGCACCACCGAGACGGCCATCACACCGGCCGCGGTGAAGACGCCCGGGGCCCAGCTGCCGGTGGCGTCCCGCAGGACACCGCTGACCACCGGGCTCGCCACCGCCCCGATCTCGGCGACGAGGTTGAACAGGCCGAAGAGGGAACCGCGGTGCTCCTCGGCGGCCAGGTCGCCCAGCATGCTGTGCACGATGGGCTGCAGGGCGTTGAAGAAGAGGCCCGAGCAGAACAGGCACAGGCCGAGCAGCAGCAGGGACGGCTTGTCCGCGAGCAGACTCGCGCCGAACGCGCCGGCCAGCAGGGTGTGGACCACGGCGCACGTCACCGCGAGGGGCTTGCGGCCCTTGCCCGCGCGTACTCGGCGGTCGGCGATCCAGCCGCCCACGGGGAAGCCGATGATGCCGGCGCCCGCGTTGAACGCGGCGGTGAGGGCCGCGGAGGTCAGGCTGCTGTGCGCGGCCTCGGCGACGATCTGCACCGACCAGAACGAGAAGAACCACAGGTTCCACATGACCGCTATGAAGCCGATGTAGACCAGCCACACATTGCGGTTGAGCAGGGCCGCCGCATGGCCGGCCCGTACGATGCCGCGGACCACGATCGTGACCATCGCCGCGAAGAGCAGGCCCGAGCCGATCGCGGTGAGCCACGCGGACCAGCCGAACGCGTCGGCGGCCAGGAAGAGCGCGATGATCGCCACGGCGGCCGGTATCGAGTAGGCGATCAGCCGCCGCACGGGCGCCCCGAGCAGGAGCGGACTGTCGCCGCGGGCCCGGAAGAAGGCCCAGGTCGCCGCCGCCACGAGCAGGGAGCAGACGCCGAACACGTACAGCGGCATGCTCCATGCCCGGCCGCCCATGCCCCACGAGCCGGCGCCCCAGTCGATGAGATGGGGAGTGGCCAGTACGCCCACGGTCAGGCCGATCGACAGACCGGACAGGACCACGCCGAGACCCAGGGTGCGACGTGCGGGCGGGGTGTGGGTGATGATCAGCACCCGGTCGTTGGAGTAGAAGACGCCCTCGCCCAGCCCGGTGAGCACCCGGGCCACCACGAACCCGATCAGCCCGCCGGCCAGCCCCGACGCCAGGGTCATCAGCCCGGCCCAGAGCAGCGAGACGACCAGCATCTCCCGGTGCCCGTAGCGGTCGCCGAGGCGTCCGCCCGCGTACTGGGTGAGCATGTAGCCGGTGAAGAACATCGACCCGATCAGGCCGCCCAGCGCGGCCGGATGCGAGGTGTCGCCGATGAAGCCTGCCTTGTTCTCGATCATCCAGGAGATCACCGGGCCGGTCACCGTGCGGTCGGCGTAACTGACCACCCAGCCGAAGAGCAGGAAGCCCCACAGATGGGTGTGGTGCCCGGAGAAGAGCGGCCGGCGGTCGGTGTCGGCCGACGGGCGGGCCGGCGCGGCGGTGCCGGCGCCGTTGGGCAGGGTGGGATCCGTCATTGCGTCCCCCTTGACGCGGAAGTGCCGACCGTGCAACAGGGTCGGAAAGCGCTTGCTACGAGCTTGTTGCCCGCCAAGATTGCAGCAGTGACCCCGCAGGTCAACGGTTGACTTCACGGCCACACGGAGATAGGGCACACGGACGTGCCGGATGCGGAAAGCCCGGCCGCCCGTGCTTCCGCGTCGAACCAGTGGCGTCCCCGTGGCCGAACCGCATAGTTTGTGTGCTCATGCCCGGTGACCCGAAGACGCCGCCGAATCGACACGACCTCGGCCGGCTGTTCGACGAGGTGCCGGAGCTCTACGACCGGGTCCGGCCGGGATACCCCGACGAGCTGTTCGCGGACCTTGCCCGCGTCACCGGCCTGGACGAGACGTCGTCGGTGCTGGAGGCGGGCTGCGGTACCGGTCACGCGACGCGCGCGCTGGCAGCGCTCGGATGCTCGGTGACCGCCGTCGAGCCGGGCGTGGGAATGGCCGCACTGGCTCGCCGGAGGACCGCCGCCTTCCGCGACGTCCGCCTCGAGACGTCCACGTTCGAGGAGTGGGACGACCGAGGCCGGCGCTTCGACGTCCTGGTGGCCGCGTCGTCATGGCACTGGGTCGCCCCGTCGATCGGCTGGCGGCGAGCCCACGACGTGCTGCGTCCCGGAGGCTGGATGGCGCTGCTCGGCAACGTCGTCGTCCGCCGGCCGGGAGAGCCGGAGGTGTACGCCGAGACCGCCGATCTCCATGAGCGGTTCAGCCCCGGAAATCCGGGCTGGGGGCATCCGCCGCCGGAGGACGACGTGCGTGGCACCGACGAGGGCTGGGGACCGGTCGACGACCCCGGCGGCCTGTTCGGACCGACGATCGTGCGCTGGTACCCGACCGTCCAGTGGCTCGACGGAGCCGGCTTCGCCGATCTCCTCCGCTCGACGTCCCTGTACCGAGGACTCGACCGGGACGTCCGCGAGCCCCTGCTCGACGCCGTCGCCGAGCGGATCCGCACTCGGATGGGCGACCGGGTACCGCGTCGGTATCTGAGCGTCCTCCGTGCCGGACGGCGCGCCGGGTGAGCAGGGGCCGCACCCGTGCTTGGCGGGCCGGCCGCGTGACCACGCCCCTCTACGGTGTCAGGGCGGTGGTCCGGCGTTCCTGGGCCTGGGCGTAGGCCATCAGGCCGAGCAGGACGGCGAGCAGGACCGCGGACGATCCAGTGGTGCCGAGGTCCAGGCCGCCCTGGGCGGCCGGCTTGGTGAGGAAGTCGCCGGCGGTGGCGCCCAGCGGACGGGTGAGGACGAAGGCGATCCAGAACAGCAGCACGTTCGGGACCGCGGGCACTTTCATCAGTACCGCGAGGACGGCGAGCATCCCGGTCACGAGCAGGGCACCACCGGCGTAGCCGAGGCCGGAGCTGTCGGACAGATAATCGCCCATGGAGGTGCCGAGAGTGTTGGACACGAGGATCGCCGACCAGAACAGGGCCTCGCCCTTGAAGGTGACGATGTCGCGGATCTGGAACGTCATCCCGCTCAGCTTCCAGGCCAGGAAGACGGCCAGGAGGATCGAGACCAGGATCGCCGCTCCGGCCGGGTAGCCCAGGCCGAGGCCCTGTGGGCCCCAGCCGAGTGACGTGGCCCCCTCCCGCAGGTACTTCGCGCTGGCGTCGCGGTTCATGAAGTCGGACATCGTGGTGCCGGCCATGCTGGTCGACAGGATCACGGTCCAGTAGAAGAACGGGTTGTAGCGGCTCGAGCGCAGCTGGACCACCAAGGTGACCACGAAGATCAGGAACAGGGCGATCGTGGTGAGGAAATAGCCGAGCTTCAGGGTCTGAGCGAAGAGGTCGCCCGCCGTCTCGCCCAGGGTGGTCGCGGCGATCTTCATGATCCAGAACGCCACGGTGACCTCGGGCAGCTTCTTCATCACCGACTTGGCCGCACTCGACGTGCCCGCCGCGTCGAGGCCGGTGAGAACCTCCGGTTTCGCCACTTCACCAACTCCTGTCCGGTCGTACGGCGGACAGGGCACCCGCTCGCACGAGCGGATGCCCTGGGATGAACCGGCCGTCAGGTGCGGCCGGGACCGTCGCCCCCGGCAGAGCGGCTCTGCACGGTTCCTGAACGCCATTGTTCCCGCGGCTCAGGCCGCACCTTGCGTTGCTTGCTCCGGTCCGGTGACGTCCTTACGGGTGGTGGACACGGAGACGACGGCCGGTCGGCGCCGACCGTCTCTCCCCGGGTCGGTCCCCGGACGGAACGGGCCACAAAGCGCCGACCGTACGGCCCGGTGCGGCCCCCTGCGGCACTCTTCGTCACTCGCGGTCGATCTCCGGTCGTATCTCCACCGTGAAGACCGCATCCGCGTCGGGGCCCTCCTCGCCGCGCCAGACGAGGATCCGCACGTGCCGGACGTCAGGGGCGGCGTTCGTCTTCCACTCGGACACCAGGGCCGTGGCGACGAGGGCGGCGGCGTACTTGGCATCCTCGGCGGGATCGTCGGCGGTGATCCTCCCGCGCCATCGTTCGGGGTCGCGGCTGTAGGGGCGCCAGCCCTCCGAGCCGTGCGGTTCGTCCACCCGGTACACCCAGTCCGTCTCGGTGCCCATACACCGATCCTGCCACCGAGCCCGCAAGGCGGTGCCGGGGGTGGCCCAGGGGGTCGAGCGCCCGCCGGTGGCACCCGCTGTTCTCTCGCAGGCGGGTGCCGTCGTGTGTGGTCGGGTCCGCACGGGTCTAACCGGCCATGGACGGGGTGTAGGGAGACGGCGCCGGAGCGGGCTGCGCTCCGGGGGTCAGGCCGAGGGCGACGAGAGCATCGGGCAGGCCGCGTCCGACGCGGGCCGCGTCCATCGTTCCCGGTGCGGCCAGGGGACGGCAGCTGGCCGAGATGATGTCGAACAGGTGCTGCACCCGGCCCGGCCCGCGGGGCAGCAACTGGCCGTGGAAGTTCTCGTGGTGGGCGAGGACGAGGGCCGCGAGACCGGCGACGTGGGCGGAGGCCGTGCCGGTGCCGTCGAGGGCCGTGTATCCACCGTTCGGCGCGCAGGAGATGACCGCCACGCCAGGGGCGGCCGCGTCGACGCCGGGGCCGTAGCAGCTGAACGGGGCGGCGCACAGTCCTTCCGGTGTCAACTGCGGTCCGCAGTGGGTGGCTTGGGAGGTGTGCTGCGGGTAGGAGCCGTAGGCGCCCAGCGCGCCCACGGCGAACACGGTCGGCAGTGAGCCCGGGAACGTGGTCGGCCCGCCGGTGTCGCCCGCGGGAGCGACGCAGGCGATGCCCGCCGCGGCCGCGTCGGCGAGTTTGCGGGCGACCAGCGCCGAGGGGTACGGGGCCGCCACCGCGATGTGGGCGATGTCGACCTGCCGCTCGATGCAGTAGTCCAGGGCGGCGATCAGGTCGCTGAAACGCCCGTCGGGCAGCACCTGGCAGACCTCGATCTCCGCGTCGACCGCGATGCCGATGACACCCCTGCCGGTGTCCGCCCCGGCGATGACGCCCGCCGCGTGGGTGCCGCTGCCCACCCTGTCGTTCGCCCAGCCGTCGTCCGTCCCGCGGACGAAGTCGGCACCCGCGTGCACCCGCTCCTTGAGATCGGGGTGCTCGTCACTGACGCCCGAGCCGATGAGCGCGATCCTGATGCCGAAGGCGCGGAACGTGGGCGGCATCCGGTCGAGCCGCATGGCCTGCTGGCCCCAGCCGTACTGCTGCCGCTGCTCCAGCTCCGGGTACACCTCGGCCAACGGGGTGAGGGTGACCAGGTTCTCCTTGGTCGCCGAAAGGTCGGGCCGAGCGATCCAGCGGTCCGCGTACCCGCTCGCGGGGCGCACGTACAAGGACTGGACGGACTTCTCGGTCTCCGTCGCCAGTGAGACGGTGACCTTGCCGTCGGCCCCGGTGACGCCCTGGCCCGGCCAGGCCGACCCGATCAGGAACACCCCCGCACCGGCCAGTGGTTCACCGTCCGGGCCGCAGACCCGCATTGAGATCTCGACGGGCCGGTCCAGCGGCATGACCAGTCCCGGGTCGCCCAGCGGCAGCGTGCCCGGGATCTGCGTGGTGACGGGGCCCGTCGCGGACAGGGGCAGAGTCGCGGACAGGGGCAGATCGGGTTCGATGTGCACCGGCAGCGATCCGATCGCCGGCACCTGGGCCTCGGCCGCCTCGACGACCGCGATCTCCGGGCAGGAGGGGTGCACTCCGGCCGACCGGAGCTTCTCGGGCGTCCGGAGTCTGCGGACCACCGTGACCTCGGGCATCCGCTCCAGCGCGTCGCGCACCGCGTCCATGCCGAGTTCGGGGACCCCGGGTGGGAGCAGATGCTGCGGCAGCGGTGTCACCATGTACCGCTCCCGGCGCGGCCGCACCGCGATCGGTGGCGGCGCGCCCTTCTCACGTGGCCCTGCTTCTTTGCCCTCGGGTCCCGGCCCACCGGCCCCCGCGCCCCCGGACCCGCTCTCGCGGTTGTTCCCGGGCCTTTCCTTGACCATTGCGTCCACCTTCACCACGGCTATGTCGTCCTTGTGCTCCTGATCAGGTGCGGGGCGGCTCGCGCTTCCACGGTGATGCGGTGTGCCCGGGAACCGGTCCTGGGCACACCGCATCGCGCGCCGCCGGGTGTCAGCCGATGCCGAAGGGCTGGCCGCCCATCGGGCCCATGCCGTAGCCGGACTGCGGGTACTGCGGGAACGGCTGGCCGAAGGACTGCGGGCCGTACCCGCCGGCCCACGGGTGCTGACCGCCCTGCTGACCGCCCTGCTGGCCGTGCTGGCTCTGCTGGAGCAGAGTCACGATCGCGACCGGCAGCGCCTGCTGTACCGACTGCTCCACCGCGTGGCGGATACCGGTGTTCAGCGTGTGGTGCAGCGCGAGGGCGAGGTACGGGTGCGCCTGGTGGGCCAGGCCCTGCTGCTGCAGCTGCTGCTGGACCTGCTGGATCTGCTGCAGCGTCTGCTGCATGCGCTGTGCCACCTGCTGGCTCGCCTGCTGGCAGGCCTGCTGGATCGACTGCTGGACCACCTGCGCGATCTGCTGCTGCGGGCCGCCGATCTGCTGGCCGTACTGCTGCAGGGGTTGGCTACCGGTCATGACCGACATGAATGCTCCGTTCAATGCCTGGGATGGCCGACATAAGACCTATGTCGGCTTTGTCGGAGAACTCCGACGCCCTGAAGCTAAGTTGGCCGCGCCCGCTCCGCAATCGGATGGCCGCCTCTGTGGGCGACGGGCGGGCCCCCGACCTGCCAGGAGGCGGGGTCCGGCCTCCTGGGACACGCCGCCGGTCGGGTGAATCCGGGCCGGCCGCGCGCCGTACCGCGGAGGGCTGTGCCACTCCGCATCCGTCGCGTGATGCGTACGGTGAGCCATCCCTGGGAAATGTCTGGAACGTGACGGAAGTCCGTGAGGCGGCCGTACGGATGAGGCACGGGGCAGGAGAGGCTGACCACTCCCTGGGACGGAGAGGGTCGCCATGGTGGCGAGCGAGGAGAGCGGTGCCGCCTTGGGGCGATTCGACGTGGCGGATGCCGCGCCGCTGGTGCTGGACGCGCAGGCGGTGGTGGTCGGCTGGGGCCGGGACGCGGAACGGCTGCGTGGCGGATGCCGCGCCGCTGGTGCTGGACGTGCAGGCGGTGGTGGTCCGCTGGGGCCGGGACGCGGAACGGCTGCTGGGGTATGCGGCCGCCGAGGTGCTGGGCCGGAGCGCGGCGGAGCTGCTGGCCGGTGACGACGCCGCCCGTCTCCCGGAGTTGAGGGAGCGGTGCCGCCGCGACGGCGGCTGGGCGGGCCCGGTGTCGGTCCGGCGCCGGGACGGATGCCCCCTGGCGGTGATGGTGCGGGTGGTCCCGGTGCTGGAGAGGGGCGGGTCCCCGCGCCGGGTGGCGCTGGTCGCCGGCATGGCCGGCGCCGCGGGCTGGGACATGAGCCGCGCTGTGCTGGAGCGGATGGTCGAGCATTCGCCGCTGGGCATCGCCGTCGTGGACACGGATCTGCGGTTCGTGTGGTCGAACGCCGCCCTGGAGCAGTACGGCGGCGGCCCGGCTGCCGGCCGGATCGGACGGCGACTCGCGGAGATCCAGCCGGGTCTGGCCACCAAGGCGATCGAGGCGCAGATGCGGCGGGTGCTGGAGACCGGGGATCCGGTGGTCGCCCACGAGCACGTGGGGCGGATACGGTCCAGCCCGCACCGGGAGACGGCGCACGCGATGTCGTTCACCCGGCTCGACGACGACCTCGGCCACCCGATCGGAGTCTCGTACACGGTCGTCGACGTCACCGAGGGCTACCGGGCACGAACGCGGCTGGCCCTGCTGGACCGGGCAGGACAGCACATCGGCAGCACGCTGGACGTCACTCGGACCGCGCAGGAACTGGCCGACGTCGCGGTGCCCGAACTGGCCGACTTCGTGGCGGTCGACCTGGTGGAAAGCGTCCTCAGCGGGGGCGAACCGGCCCCCGGCGCGGGCACGGTGGCGTTGCGGCGTGCCGGGCACCAGTCGGTGAACGACGGCGTTCCGGAGGCCGTCGTCGCCGTCGGCGACGTGGCCCGGTACCTGGCGGGGTCACCCCCCCGTGCGCTGTCTGACCAGCGGCGAGTCGTGGCGTGCGGAACGCCTGGATCCGCTCGCGAAGGAGTGGGCGACCAACATACCGGGCGGCCGGGAAGCCACGTTCCTCGAACTCGGCCTGCACAGCGTGATGATCGTGCCGATGCGTGCACGAGGCGCCACCCTGGGAGTGGCCACGTTCTTCCGGCGCCGCCGCCAGGAAACCTTCGACGCGGACGACCTCAGCCTGGCGGACGATCTCGTGGCCCGTGCGGCCGTGTGCGTGGACAACGCCCGCCGCTACACCCGGGAACGGCACCAGGCCCTGGCGCTCCAGCGCGGCCTGCTGCCGCACCGCCTGCCCGACCTGAACGCCGTCGAGGTCGCCGCCTGCTACCGGCCGGCCGACGAACTGACCGGCCTGGGCGGCGACTGGTTCGACGTCATCCCGCTGTCCGGGGCCCGCGTCGCCCTGGTGGTGGGGGAGGTGCCCGGCCACGGCATCGACGCGGCCGCCGCGACGGGCCGGCTGCGCAGCGCCGTCCGGACACTCGCCGGCCTGGACCTGCCGCCCGACGAGGTCCTCGCCCACCTCGACGACCTGGTCGGCAGAGCCGCGCACGAGCACGGCAGCGGCACTCCCGGTCCCAGCGGCACTCCCGGCCAAGGACCGCAGGCGATCGGGACGAGCTGCCTCTACGTGGTGTACGACCCGGTCACCGGGCAGTGCGGGATGGCCACCGCGGGCCGTCTCGCTCCGCTGGTCGCCGCCCCGGACGGCACGGTCGCCCGCACCGGCCTCCCCCTCGGCCCGGCCCTCGGCACCGGCGGTCCGCCGTTCGAGGCCGTCGAGCTCACCCTGGCCGAGGGCAGCGTCCTCGCCCTCCACACCGACGGCCTGCCCGGCGCCGAGACGACCCGCCCCGGTGACATCGAGGCGTGCCTGGGCGCCGCCGTGGCACAGGCGGGGGAGTCCCTCGACGACCGGTGCCGGGCCGTGGTCGACGCCCTGGCCCCGGCGCGCCCCCGCGACGACGTCGTCCTGCTGATGGCCAGAACCAGGCGGCTGGACACCGGGCGGGTCGCCTCCTGGGATCTGCCGACCGATCCGGCCGCGGTCCCCGAGATGCGCAAGGCGGGCCACCCGGCAGCTGACCGCACGGGGCCTGGACGAGCTGTCCTTCGCCACCGAGCTGGTCGTCAGCGAACTGGTCACCAACGCCATCCGGCACGCCACCGGACCCGTGCGGCTGCGCCTGATCGTCGACAACGTTCTGATCTGCGAGGTCTTCGACGCCGGCGCCACCGCTCCGCACCTGCGCCATTCGAAGACCACCGACGAGGGCGGCCGCGGCCTGTTCCTGATCTCCCGGTTCACCCGGCGGTGGGGCACCCGCCCCACCCGCGACGGCAAGGTCATCCGGGCCGAGCAGTCCCTCACGGAGCCGGCCGGGTACGTCACCGGGTCCGCCGGGTCCCTCACGGAGCCCGCCGGGTAGCGTCCCCGTGCCACACCCTCTGCTCCCGCGTGCGCGGTCAGGGTCGGCACGTACGCGATCAGGCGGCCGAACAGGCCTGCCGCGAGGCGGCCTGTTCGGCCCGCGGCCGGCCACGGTCGCCCGCGAGAGCTGTCCGGCCCTGTCCCGTCGGCGGCACACTGGAGACACGGTGCGGCCGCCGCGCAGCCTCCGGGCGGGCCGAGGGCCGCCACCTGCAGGCAGCTTCCCGGTCGCCCAGCCGGGAGGCGGACCAGTACGGCGGGAGCGGAGATGGCTGAGGCTTCCCGAGCGGCCGCGCGGGACGGATCCACGAGTGCGGCCTGCCAGATGGACGAGGCCGGGTTGCACCGCCTGCTCGCCGGTCTCACCGCGGTCCGGGACGGCGACTTCCGCACCCGGATCCCCGAGGACGGCGGCGGGCTGCTCGGTGAGATCGCCACCGTCTTCAACGGCATGCTGGAGCAGCTGTCACGGTTCACCTCCGAGGTGACCCGGGTGGCCCGCGAGGTCGGCAGCGAGGGCCGCCTCGGCGGGCAGGCCCAGGTGACGGACGTGTCGGGCTCGTGGAAGGACCTCACCGAGTCGGTCAACGCCATGGCGGGCAACCTCACCACTCAGGTGCGGAACATCGCCCAGGTGGCCACCGCCGTGGCACGGGGCGACCTCTCCCAGAAGATCACCGTGGACGCCCGCGGGGAGATCCTCGAGCTGAAGGAGACCATCAATACGATGGTCGAGCAGCTGTCGGCGGTCGCCGACGAGGTCACCCGGGTGGCCCGCGAAGTGGGCACCGAGGGCGACCTCGGCGGCCAGGCCACCGTCCGCGGGGTCTCCGGCACCTGGAAGGACCTCACCGACAACGTCAACGTCATGGCGTACAACCTCACCGGCCAGGTGCGTTCCATCGCGCAGGTGGCCACCGCCGTCGCCCGGGGCGACCTCTCCCAGCGGATCGTCGTCGAGGCCCAGGGGGAGGTCGCCGCTCTCGCCGGGGTCATCAACACCATGGTCGACACCCTGTCCGCGTTCGCCGACGAGGTGACCAGAGTGGCCTGCGAGGTGGGGACCGAGGGCATCCTCGGCGGCCAGGCCCGGGTACCGCACGTGGCGGGCACCTGGAAGGACCTCACCGACAGCGTCAACTCCATGGCGAACAACCTGACCGGCCAGGTGCGCAACATCGCCCAGGTCACCACCGCCGTCGCCGAGGGCGACCTCACCCGCAAGATAGACGTGGACGCCCGCGGCGAGATCCTGGAACTCAAGACCACCATCAACACCATGGTCGACCAGTTGTCCTCCTTCGCCGCTGAGGTGACCCGGGTGGCCCGCGAGGTCGGCAGCGAGGGCCGCCTCGGCGGGCAGGCCGAGGTGGAGGGCGTCTCCGGCACCTGGAAGCGGCTCACCGAGAACGTCAACGAGCTGGCCGGAAACCTGACCCGGCAGGTCCGCGCCATCGCCGAGGTCACCAGTGCCGTGGCCGAGGGCGACCTCACCCGCTCCATCACCGTGGACGCCTCCGGCGAGGTCGCCGAACTCAAGGACAACATCAACGCCATGGTGAAGTCCCTGCGGCAGACCACCCGGGCCAACCAGGAACAGGACTGGCTCAAGACCAACCTGGCCCGGCTCTCCCGCCAGGTGCAGAGCCGCCGCGACCTGGACGACGTCGCCCGGCTCGTCATGGACGAGCTGGTGCCACTGGTCTCCGCGCAGTACGGCGCGTTCTTCCTCTCCGAGGGCACCCGCGAAGGGGTACGGCTGTGCCTCATCGACTCCTACGGACGCCCCGAGAACTCCCCTCGCCCCACGCGGTTCCGGCTCGGCGAGTCACTGGTCGGCCAGGCCGCCCGCAGCCGGCGCACCATAGCGGTGGACGACGTCCCGGCCGACTACGTCACCGTCTCCTCCGGTCTCGGCAGCGCGGCCCCCGCCAGCCTCATCGTGCTGCCCGTCACGGCGGAGGAGCAGGTGCTCGGCGTCATCGAGCTGGCCTCCACCGGGTGCTTCACCCCGCTGCACCGGGACTTCCTGGACCAGCTGATGGAGATCATCGGGGTCCACGTCAACACCATCATCGCCAACGCCCGCACCGACGAACTCCTGGGCGAGTCCCGGCGCCTCGCGGGCGAGCTCCGGGCCCGTTCGGAGGAGCTCCAGGCCCGCCAGGAGGAACTGCAGCGCTCCAACGCCGAGCTGGAGGACAAGGCCGCGCTGCTGGCCAGCCAGAACCGCGACATCGAGACGAAGAACCTGGAGATCGAGCAGGCACGGCAGGAGATCGAGGACCGGGCCCGGGAGCTCGCCCGCGCCTCCAGGTACAAGTCGGAATTCCTGGCCAACATGAGCCACGAACTGCGGACCCCGCTCAACAGCCTGCTCATCCTCGCCCAGTTGCTGGCCCAGAACCCCGGCCACAACCTCACCCCGAAGCAGGTGGAGTACGCGGAGGTCATCCACTCCGCCGGGTCCGACCTGCTCCAGCTGATCAACGACATCCTCGACCTGTCCAAGGTCGAGGCGGGGAAGATGGACATCAGCCCCGAACGCTTCCGCCTGCGTCAGCTGCTGGACTACCTGGAGACGACCTTCCGCCCCCTGGCCTCGCAGAAGGGCCTGGAGTTCCAGGTCGTCACGGCCACCGAAGACGCCTGCGAGCTGGTCACCGACGAGTCCCGGCTGCGCCAGGTGCTCCGCAATCTGCTCTCCAACGCGGTCAAGTTCACCGAGGCAGGCCGGGTCGAGCTGCGGATCGAACCCGCCGACACCGCCGACGCCGATCTGCCCGACTCCGTCCGCCACAGCGGGCCGGCCCTGGCCTTCCGGGTCAGCGACACCGGCATCGGCATCCCGGACCAGCATCTGGAGAGCATCTTCGGCGCCTTCCAGCAGGCCGACGGCACCTCCAGCCGCAAGCACGGAGGAACCGGACTGGGCCTGTACATCTGCCGCGAGATCGCCTACCTGCTGGGCGGCTCCATCCACGCCCGGAGCACCCAGGGCGAGGGCAGCTGCTTCACCCTGTATCTGCCGACCGTGCATCCCGCGGTCCAGGGCGCTCTCCACCTCACCGCGGAACCCCCCGCCGAGGGCACGCTGGTCCCCGCACCGGACACCGGTCCGGAGCCCACCGCCGAAGAGGCCGATCCGCTGGCCGGCCGCACCGTGCTGGTCATCGACGACGACGCCCGGAACGTCTTCGCCGTCACCGGCATCCTGGAGCTGCACGGCATGCGGGTCCTGCACGCCGAGAACGGCCGCGAAGGCGTGGAGACAGTGGCCGACGAGGACGTCGACCTGGTCCTGATGGACGTGATGATGCCGGAGATGGACGGCTACGCCGCCACCGCGGCGATCCGGGCCCTGCCCGGCCCCCGCCGTGTGCCGATCATCGCGGTCACCGCCAAGGCCATGTCCGGTGACCGGGAGAAATGCCTGGCCGCGGGAGCCGACGACTACGTGCCCAAGCCCGTCGACGCCCAGCAGCTGGTCCACTGCATGCGCCGCTGGCTCGACGTGTGATGTGCTGGTGGGGGGCACGCGGCGGGCAGTCGCCCGCGGCGTACCCGCCCGAGGAGCAGTGCCATGGCGGAGCAGCAGCACGAGCCCGAGCGGCAGCGGTCCCCCTCCGGACCCGCCGCGCCTCCCACGGGACGCGGTGAGACAGGGGTGGCCGGGCTGGCGGCCACCGTCCACCGGCTGAGCGCCGAGAACCGCGCCCTGCGGCAGGAGAGCGAGGCCCGGGTTCTGGTGGAACTCGCCCAGGGCGTCCTGGTGGAACGGCTCAAGTGCGCTCCGGCCGAAGCCGCGCGGCAGCTGCGACGGCTCGCCTCCGACGCCCGGACGGCCCTGCCCGAGCTCGCCGCCGACATCGTCGGGGAGGCCGCCTCGGACACCATCGCCTGCGCCGCCGCCGAAGTCCACGCCGCGCAGACCCCGGCCGGCACCGGCCGGACAGCGGAGGAAGCCGCGGAGCCTCAGAGCCAGGGGACCGCCCTGCGGCTGCGCACGACGGAGGCCGCGGCCATCCTGGCCGGTGACGACACCCGGGCCCTCGCCCGTGCCCTCCTCGACCGCGCCCTGAGGCCACTCGGTGCCACCGCCGCCGCCGTCTGGTCGGCCGCCCCCGACGGCTCGCTCACGCTCGCCGGAGAGGCCGGGTTCGGGCCCGCCGAGGCCGCCCGCTGGCGCTACGTCCCGCCCGGGGTCGGCACCCTGGCCCAGCGGGCCGTCACCGAGGGCCGAACCCTGTGGACCGCCGAGTCCGGCGGCTCGCTGCCGCCCACCCTCGGCGGTGGCACCAGTGGCACACGAGCAGTCGTGCCGGCCCGGGACGGCGGTCAGCGCGTCGGAGTCCTGGAGATCCACTGGCCCGGCCCCACCGGCCCCGGCACCTACCCCGCACTGCCCCGGCAGCTGGACGCCCTGGCGCAGCTGTGTGCCCTGTCGCTGTCCGGCCACGGTGCGGAGCCGGGCAGCCCGGCCGACGCGACGGCCGGCTGCCTCGTCGCCCTGCTCGACGGCGTGCTGGACTCCGCCGCCCTGCTACGGCCGTTGCGGGACCGCGACGGCCGGATCACCGACTTCGTCATCGAGCACACCAACGCGCGCTTCACCGACCCCGCCGGCCGTCCCCCCTCCTCGCTGACCGGGCTGCCGCTGCTGGAGGCATATCCTCTGTTCGCCGCGGACGGCGGGCTGTTCGAGCGGATCGAGCGGGTGCACGACACCGGGACCCCCTACCGCGACCAGAGCACGGTGCTCACCTTCCCGGGCAGTCCCGCCCCACCGCCCATGGTCGCCGCCGTGGGGCTGGCCCGCTTCGGCGACGTGGTGCTGCTCAGCTGGCGGCTCCCGGACGGCGACGCCCGGCGGGCCGACCTGCTTCAGCACGCCCAGCGAGTCAGCGGGATCGGCGCCTTCGAGGAGAACCTGACCACCGGTGAGATCACCTGGACCGAGCCGCTGTCCACCCTGTACGGGCTGCCGCCGGGCACCTCCCCGGTCGCGCTGCACCGGCTCCCCGGACACGCGCACCCGGACGACGCCGGCGCCGTGAGGCGCTTTCTGCGCACCGTGCTCCACCAGCGGGAGGAGAGCGCGGTCACCTTCCGGCTCCGGCGCGCCGACGGGGTGGTCCGCCACCTGCGCGTCGTCGCCGAACCCGTCTGCGACGCCTCCGGGCTCCTGGTCGCGGTACGCGGCGCCTACCAGGACATCTCCCGCCTCTCCTGGACCGAGGTCGCGCTGGCCGCCACCCAGGACCGACTGGCCAGCGCCGAGGAGCAGGCCGCGGAGCGGCGCCGCCTGGCCCGGCAGCTGCAGCGGGCGATCATGCCCCCGACGGTCCAGCCGGTCTCCAGGGCAGGCCTGCGGGTCGCCGTGCGCTACCGTCCGGCGGAGGAGGACCAGCGGGTGGGCGGAGACTGGTACGACGCCGTCGTTCTGCCCGACGACCGGGTGCTGCTCACGGTCGGTGACATCGCCGGTCACGGCATCGCCGGCGCGACGGGCATGGTCGTCCTGCGCAACGCCCTGCGCGGCCTGGCCATCACCGGTGCGGGGCCGGGCCGGCTGCTCTCCTGGCTGAACACCGTCGCCTGCTGTCTCACCGAGCAGGTCACCGCGACCGTCGTCTGCGGCCTGTTCGATCCCGTCGCCCGCACCCTGTGCTGGGCCAATGCGGGACACATGCCCCCGGTCCTGGTCGGCCGGGAGAAGGCCGAAGCCCTCACACCGCCGGACGGAGTGCTGCTGGGCGCCGTCGACGACGCCGCGTACGAGGAGACCCAGCACGAGCTGCGGCCGCAGGACATCCTGCTGATGTACACCGACGGCCTGATCGAGCGCCGCGACGGGAACATCGACCAAGCCCTCCGAACGCTGCTCACCGCCGCCGGCCGCGCGGTGGACGGCCTCGAGGACTACCTGGACCATCTGCTGTCCTGCGACATCGCCGACACCGACGACGACATCTGTCTGATCGCCGTCCAGCCGACCTGATCACGACGGTCACCGGTCCGCGGCGGCGGGCACAATGCCACCATGCATCCGAACCACCAGGTCATCGTCGCCCTGGACTGCGACAGCCGCGAGACGGCCGAGGAGATCGTCGACCGACTGGGCGACGCATGCCGCTTCTACAAGGTCGGCCTCGAACTGCTCACCGCGGCCGGCCCGGCCTTCGTCGAGCACCTTGTCGCCCAGGGCAAGGAGGTCTTCCTCGACCTCAAGCTTTTCGAGATTCCGAACTCCGTCGCCGGTGCGGTCCGGGCCGCGGGGACTTTGGGCGTCTCCATGGTGACCGTGCACAGCATGGGTGGTACGGGCATCATGACGGCCGCCGTCGATGCGGCGCGGGACTTTCCCCACCTGCGGGTCCTTGCCTTGACGGTGGTCACCAGCATGACCGACGAGGACCTGGCCGACATCGGCGTCGGCGAGTCGACCGAGGAGCAGGTGCTCCGCTTGGCCCGCCTGGCGGCCAAGGCCGGCTGCCACGGCGTGATCGCCTCGCCCCAGGAGGTCGCTGCCCTGCGCGGCGTACTCGGCAGCGACGCCCTGATCGTCACTCCTGGCGTCACGCCGCACGGTGATTCCCCGGCCGAGCACGCCCGTCCCGGCACACCGCGTGCGGCCATCGCCGCGGGCGCGTCCCATGTCGTCGTGGGACGAGCGGTCACACGTGCCACCGACCCGGCAGCCGCGTTCCGTCGGGTCCGGGCCGGTCTGGTCGTGTAGTCGACGCTGTACGTCCGCTGCGCGGAGCATCCTGGGCACGGCGAGGCCGCCCGCGGTCAGGTTCCTGACGGCGGGCGGCCTCGTCTGTCGTAGGGTCAGCGGCGCCAGTAGCGGTCACAGTCCCGGTAGTTGTGGTGGTTGTCGTACCGGTCCCAGTCCCGGTAGTCGCTGTACCGGTCCCAGTCCCAGCTGTAGTAGCGGCAGTTGTCGCGGTAGCCGTGACGCCAGTAGTCGTTGCGGTAGTTGTAGCAGTGCCTCCGCAGTTCACCGGTGTGGTGGTAGGTGTAGGCGCGGTGGCTGGGGGCGTGGTTGTGCATGCCCAGGTGGACGGCGGGCGCCACCGCCTTCACCGTCGGCAGCGGGGCGGCGGCTGCCTCCATGGAGAGGGGGGCCATGACAGCGCCGGCCGCCAGGAGCGTGCCTACTGCTGCCTTAGCAATGGTCTTCACCTGATCTCCTTTCGAACATCAGGGCCGGTTTTGCCCTGGTGCGGAACGTGACGCTACATCAAATTCGTCGCAATTCCGGGGCTGGATTGAGTCGTCGTCCATGCGTGAGAACTGAGCGTGAGACGTGAAAAGTTGCAGCTCAGCGGACGTTTCCGGGGAACTTTCACGGGAATGCGCACCGGTCTGTGAGTTCTGCATCCGACCAGGTGAATTCACGGCCGGCCAGGGGCGTTTGTAAGTACGCAGAAAAACAGACCCGACGGTGTTAATGCATTCTTTGAAAATGCCCCATTTCTTGTGGAGCGGTGCGGTGAGAAAGCGTGCCGTGGCCTTGCGGGCGGGAGCGAGGGGGTGTGTGGGTGCTGCCCTGGTTGTCGTGGAGCGCCTTTCTCGACAGGAGAGGGGTGCCGGCCGGCCGTGGTGGCGGTGGTGCAGAGCTGGTTGCGTGTCGCCCTGTGTCGGGTGCGCGGTGTGCCGTGTGCCGGCGGTCCTCGCGCCTGTTCGGTGATGGGAACGGGCGCACGCTTCTGAACGAATGTCGGAAATGGAAGGTTTGCGGTGACGGTTCCCTTTCGGCTACTGTCCAGAATCTCTGGACGAACCGTCCGGAGACTCTGAACGGCGGGGCCGGCGCAGCGACTTCCGCCCGTTTCCCATGACGGGCGTGGACGGACGCGACAGCGCGTGTTCCGCCCGTCCTTTCGGCAGTGTTCGTGAACGAGTGGGATCCGGTGAGCAGTTCGTATCCGGCGGCACTGCGTGTGCGTGCTGAGCAATTGGTCGGTGAGGGGCATTCGGTCCAGGAGGTGGCACGGCAGCTGGGCGTTTCCGTGCAGACCGTGTACCGGTGGCGGCGCGTGCGCGTGTCCGCATCGGAGCTGGCGCGGGCCCGTGCTCGTATCGGTGAGTTGGAGGGCGAGGTTGATCTGTTACGGGAGGCGATCGCCGTGATGAAGCAGGTGGTGCCCCCAAAAGGCGGTACGAGGTGATTGCCGGTGTGGTGGCGCGGGGCTTTCCGGTGCGCAGGGCGGTAGCGCTGCTGGATGTGTCTGAGTCCGGGTATTACGCCTGGCGGGCACGCACTCCCTCCGCGCGGGAACTGCGCCGGGCCTGGCTGACCGACGTGATCACCGACATCCACCGGGAATCCGGCGGCGCGTTCGGGTACCGCCGGATCGGGCAGCAACTGCTGTGCCGTTACGGCATCAGCGTCAGCCACGCGACCGTGGAGTCGTTGATGAAGCGAGCCGGGATCTGTGGGAGGACGGGACGGCTGCACGCACCGGACCGGCGGCCGGGACCCCGTAGTCCAGGAGACCACTGGATCGTCGACGTGCAGGCCTTCACCACCCGTCGGCGTCCCCTGTACTCGGCGGTGGTCCTGGACGCCGCGTCGCGCGGCCTGATGGGCTGGAGCACCGCGGAGTCGGCGGACCGGCCACTCGTCCACCGCGCTGTCATGGCGGCGATCACCCGGGCCGCCGGCACGGTAGGAGCCGACGGGAGTGACGGGACCGGCCTCAATGCCCAACGCTCCCCTCTGGCCTGCTCCTTCACCCAGCGTGCGCGTGCGCTGGGATGCGCACCCGCGCACGGAGCAGTGGGCAACTGGTACGACCACGCCGTCGTCAACGCCTTCTGGGACAGCGTCCACCGCGAACTCGACGAGGCGTCACCCCGGCCGGACCCAGGAGCCCTCGAGGAGCGGCTCGGCAAGACCTTCGACCACTTCGCCCGGCCAGCGTGAGCCACCGGCCGGCGCAGCTCCACCCACTTCAAAGGGGGGATCACTTGGACACGACATCATCTCTGCCCACCGATGGAGCCGGCCTCCACAGCGGGCAGCACGCCTCCACCACCCAGGCCCATCGGGTACGCCTCTACGGCGTGTTGGACTCGGTGTGCCGGCCGCTGGACGCCGCTGATGTGCAGGCCGTCTTCCAGCTGGCCGAGCTCGACGGCGTCACCGTGCAGGCGGTCATCGACTGGATCAACGCGGCACGGATGCTTCCGCGTCCGCTGTGACGTGCCTGACTGAAGGCACCCGCCCGCCCGGAACGCTCGCGCGCCCCTATCGGGTCTGGTCGGCGCGCAGCAGCGATTCGACGAGGACGGCCACATGCCGACGGTCGGTCCGGCTGAGTTTGTGGACGCTGGCGATGAGAATGGCCACTTCGGGGTCGGCGGCCTCAGGCGCGTCGTGGAGGTAGAGATTGACGCCGGCGGCTTCGGCGGCGGCCCGCTGCACCGGCGGGAGGGGGATGCCCAGGCCCTTGGCCAGGCCTTCCAGGGTGCTCTGCTGGGGCATCTGCGCCAGTCGCGCGGAGGTGGCCAGGTGGTGGACCGTTGAACGGGAGATGCCGCCGCGACGCGCCACATCGCTGTAGGACCAGCCGTTCTGGTCCAGCTTGTGTTTGATCATTTCCTGCAGTGTGTTGGGCACGCCGGTTCTTCCTGTGCAGAAGCAGTCACCGCCTGTCGTTGAGTCTAACGGCGCTGCCGCCGGGACGTTCTGCACCTTTTTCCGGTCCGGGACCGTGCGCTACCCTGCCGTCCGGCTGTGCCCCGTGGGGGGCGTGGGGGGTGTCTCGTGCTGTGATGGGTGTTCAGCAGCCGTTCGCCGTGTCCCGGTCCGCGGAGGCGGGGCTCGGGATGAGGGGCCCGTTGGCGGTCAGGATGGACGTCAGGGGGTAGGGCGGGCTGCCGGTGCCGTGGAGGGTGAGCAGGGGTGTGTCGTCCTCCTGGCGTTGGCCGTGGTACTGCCATGTCTGGCCGTGGCGGTCGGTGTGGGGGAGCGCGAGGTCGTAGACGCGGCCTGCCAGGCAGTACGGTTCGGTGGCTTTCCGCGCCGCTTCGTCCAGCAGACGGGGTACGGCGTCGGCGGTGAGGTGGATCTCCACGCCGTCCAGCTGCCCGGTGGCGGTCTGGGCCCCTCCGGCGGGGTGGGTGGGTGCGTTCACGGGTGCGCCGATCGCGCTCAGCCAGTACTCCCAGTCGGCCAGTGAGAGGGCCTCGATGTGGACGGTGACGCGGTCGTGATCCGCGGTGATCCGGGTGACGTCGAGGCGGCCGGCGTGTTCGGCCCGCAGGCTGGCCGCCGTTCGGGCGGCCGCCGACTGCTCCGGCTCCTCGCGGCCTGCCTGCTGCCCCTGCTCCTCGTGGCCGGCGCGCTGCCCTTGGTCTTCAGGGCCTGCTTGCTGCCCGTCGCCGTGGCCGTCGTGGGCCATGGCGCTCTCGTGAGTGCCGTGCGATTCCTCGGTGCCGGTGCCGTGTGCGGCGGCCGGGGCGTTGTCCGGGGCGTTGTCCCGCTCGGGCATGTGCGGGCTGTTGTGGGGGGCGTAGAGGAGGTGCAGCGGGTGGGATGCGTCAAGGGTGCTGGGTGGGATCCGGCTGGTGGCGGGCGTGGTGATCGCCTCCCACAGGGCGGCGGGTGCCCGCGGTACCAGGTGCGCCGCGGTGTCGGTGGCCTCCGCGCCACCGGGATGGGTCCGTGGCGGGGCCTGCCGCGTGTCGTGCTGCTCCCGCAGATGCCTGAGGGCTTCGGCGCCGCCGATCTCGACCAGGCGGCCCTGTGCGTTGAGGTCGGCGATGAAGGCGCGGGCGAGTTCGCCGAGCCGTGTCATCAGTTCCTGCTCGACGTCCATGTTCTTGCCGAAGGCGGGGCTCATGCGGCGGCTCCCGCGTAGGCCTTGCGGAGGGAGCCGAGGGCGCGCCATTGCAGTGTCTTCACGGCGGCGTCGGTGGTGCCGAGGGTGCGGGCGGTCTCGCTGACGGACATCCCGCCCAGGAACCGCAGCCGGATGACGGCCTGTTGGCGGGGTGTGATCTCGGACAGGGCGTTGTGCAGGTCGTCGAGGGCGAGCGAGGAAAGGACGGTGTCCTCGGGGTTGCTCACCAGCGGCGCCCAGGCGTCTGTCAGCAGGGTGATGTGGTCGACGAAGGTGAGGTGGCGTGCCGCGGCGGTCTTGAAGTGGTCCGCGACCACATTGCGCGCGATCGTGCACAGCCAGGCACGGATCGACTTACCGGTCCAGGTGAAAGTGGCGATCTTGGCCCATGCCTTCATGAAGACGTCCGCGGTGAGGTCCTCGGCCAGGGCGGAGTTGGATCTGACGCGCTGGCCGATGAGCGTGGCGATCAGTCCGTAGTGCCTGCGGTACAGCTCGGCGAACGCCTCGCGATCGCCTTGCTGGGCCCGGATGATGAGTGCTTCTTCCCCCGTGGTGCCGCCGTCCGGGGCGGGGTGAACCTGAGTGGTCAAGGGTGCTCCTGATCGTGGGTGCATGGGATTTCTCGGGCGGGCTGCGTCGGTGCGACGCCCCGTCTTCGGGCCGCCGGTGGCCGAGGGCGGGCCGGCGCCGGTCGCCGTCATGGCGGGGTCGCCGGTACGGCTGGGTCGGCGGGGCCGGCTCGCCTCCGGCTGCGGGCCGGCCGCTTTCCTGACGTCGTGGGCGGTGCCCGTCCGGTCAGGGCGCGTGGTGTGGTTGCGAAAGACTGCTGTGCTGGAGGGTCTGTATGTCGTCGTAGACAAGCGCGTCGAGCCGGACGCGATAGGCGTCGCGCAGCGTCCACAGTGTGGCCAGGCTGGGCTGTTTCGTTCCGGCCGCCAGCCGGTGGAGCGTCGATCTGCTGATACCGGTGCGCTGCGCCATGTCGGCGACACTTTGGTCACCGAGCTCCCCGGCCTTTGCCAGGAGCGTGGCCATGTGGAGGCGGAGCATGGTCAAAAGACCCCCTCAGCAACGTGCAGCCGTGTGGCTAACCCACACGCGTGCAACATATGCAAGTTGCCGGGCATAAGTGACGCAAGGGTATTTTGATTCGCACACAGATACGAGATTCGCGATGTGGCCTGCACAAATGCCGATCTAGGTTGTGACCTGCAAAGGTGCACGCGTGCAACTGGCGTGTGCCATCATGCCTTCGCGCTACTCTCCGGGCATGCGGAGTGTGGAAGATTCCCCCCACGAAAGCCGGACCGACCGGCAGGCCCAGGCGCGGCGGGTCGGCGCGTATCTCACCGGAGCGGCGACAGCGGCCGGATATGACGTTCGCCGGCGACAGGGCGGCCGGGCACAACTGGCGGTCGCGACCGGCCTGAGCCTGACCACCATCAGCCGGACACTGGACGGCAAAACCCTGCCGCTGCCCTCGCAATTGACGACCTGGGCAACGGTCCTCAACCTCGATCACCGCAGGATTCTGGTGGAGAGCGGCCTCATTCCCGAACAACGCGGGCCTCAAGCGCCGCGACGGGAGATCAAGGAGACCGGCTCGCGGACACTTTCTCCGGAGGAGGCCATGACCGCATGGGGCATCACCGATCCCATCATCCGCCGGACATTGAACGGGAGCATCGTGCACGCGATCGAACTCCAGGAGGAGATCGACGCGGCCGAGGACCCAGGGCCCCTGCCGGTGAGCAAGCACACCTGGCGCGGACGCGGATGACCCCGCTTCTCGCACACATCGTCTTTTCGCGGATCTTCGGATACCGGCCGGCCGTACCCGGCACGAAGTCACCGTCCCGGTACGGGACGTCAACGCCCGGCTGACCTGGCACGGCGAGCCGTGCGGGCCGTACGGTCCGTGTCCTGCGGGCCGTACGGCCGGCGGCCGCCAGGCATCCGTGTCCTCGCCGGCCCGGGTATTCGAGCATATGCACACCCGCCAGGTGCGCCCACTCGGCGGTGGCTCTCCCGCTAAGCTCGGCGGAATCTTCTCGAAATCCGGTGGCTGCGACGCGGTTCACGGTCGCGGGAAGAGCCGGAAGAAGAGCCGGAAGAGCCAGAGAATCCTCCTGCCGTGCCAGGATCCGGTGCCTTGGAAAGGCCATGCTGGCGAGAGGGGTAGCAGGTGCTTGTCGTCCAGGGGGCCCCCGTGACCGCTGCCGTGCGCAGCAGCTCCGGCGAGGCGGTGGTTCTGCTTTCCTCGGACGCGCTCCGGCGGGTGCCGGAGGCGACGTTGGCCGACATGTTCAAGGCAGCCGCCGCCGTTCTCAGTACCGCGGAACTTCAGGCCGTCCACAAGGCCGTTCCCGAACTCGGCACAGGTCTGCCCGATTTCCATGTCCGTGTCGAAGGAAGCCTGCTGACGGTCTACAGGCTCGCCGTCGGCTGAGGATCCGAGTGCGGCTGACGGAACAGGATCTTTCTCACCTTTGCGCTGCCTGACGCCGCCACCGTGCCATGGCCGGCTGGGAAAGTCGTACAAGAACCGGCGCCAACGGCGCGAGAACTCAGCCTCCGTGCAGCCCCGTTGGGGCGATCGTTGCTGGTGAGGGCGGGGGACTGAACAGCAGTGCGACTCTGAACGAATGTCGGAATTGGATTGTTTGCGTTTTTCCTTCCCTTTCGGCTACTGTCCGGGACCTCCGGACAAACTGTTCGGAGACTTTGGACGGCGGACGGTTCTCCCCCCATACCGCCGTTCCCGACTCCGCAGCCGGGTTTCCGCATGACCTGGCTGCGGAGGAAGGGATTTCGGTGCCGTCCGCTTCCTGACGGCGTGATGGTGGCAGATGGATCGCTGCTCACTCACTGTCAGCCGGATTCGCGCCGGCAGGTGCGAAATGAGGCACTGAGTGCGGCTCGGCGGACGCGTTCGGACCGTAACTCACCGGTGCTCGTTTTGCTCACACACCCATTGAATGGCATGGAAGGAGATTTTCATGAACATGGAACAGCTCGAGGCCGAGACCGCGGAACTGCTGCCGGGGCGTGAGGCGCTGGGCAAGTTCTCGTTCAACTTCGCCAAGTGGTCCACCGTCACGAGGAAGGTCGCGCACGTGGACGCGCACAACGAATCGGCCGCGCTGAACCAGTGCTCGCCGTACGCGGTCGCGCAGTCCGAGGCCGCGCAGTCCATCAGCGTGCAGCAGTAACGGTCAGGGCCGGGCAGGGGCCGGGTCCGCACAAGGACGGACCCGGCCCCGCCCGGCCCACCAGCCAGAGAGCCACTGATCCACGCCCGCTTCTCGCCGGCGGCCCGTCCCGCAGGGCATGCGCACATGTGCCGGAACGTCAGATGCGCCCAGAAGGAAAACCGATGACGGCGTTGGAAGACAACAGCAGACTCACCTCGCTGCCTGCCCGTGTCCCACCCCCGGGGCCGTGCCCGGAGCCGGCCGCCGCCACCATGGCGCCGGACCCGCCCGCCGACGCCGGACGCACGGCCGCCCCGGCGACCACCGTGACCGCCGCATGCGCCTCCCCGAACGCCGCGCCCGTGCCCCGGCTGAGCCAGGGGCTGCAGTTGCTCGGCGAATACCAAGGATCGGGTTTCACCGAGCGCCGGTACATCGTCCGCCGAGGTGACGGGCAGGTCATCCAGCTCTCCCGGTTGCTGTACCTGGTCGTCGCCGGAGTCGACGGGGTCCGGGACGCCGAGGCCATCTCCCACCGCGTCAGCGGCCGCTACGGGGCCGAGGTCAGCACCGAGAACATCGTCCACCTGGTGGAGCGCAAACTCACCCCGCTCGGAATCACCGTCCCCTTCGACGGTGACCCCCAGGAGGTGTCGGCGCCCCGCTCGGATCTGCTGCTGGCGCTGCGCGGCCACAAAGTGATCTTCCATGAGGCGCAGGTGGCCCGGATCGCCGCCGCGCTGGCATGGCTGCACCATCCCCTGGTGGTGGCACTGGTGCTGGCCGGCGCCGTCGCCATGGACGTGTGGCTCTTCGCCGTCCACGGAGCCATCACCCCGGTGCTCCAGGTGCTCGAACAGCCGCTGTGGATGCTGATCCTCTTCGCCCTCACCGTGGCGAGCCTGCTCTTCCACGAGTTCGGGCACGCCTCGGCCTGCCGGTACAGCGGGGCAGTGCCCGGGAAGATCGGCTGCGGCATCTTCCTGATCTGGCCGTCCATGTACACCGACGTCACCGACGTGTACCGGATCGGGAGGACCGGTCGTCTGCGCACCGGGCTGGGCGGCGTCTACTTCAACGTCGTCTTCATGCTGGTCCTCACCGCCGGCTACCTCCTCACCGGCCAGCCCTTCTTCCTGGCCGCGGTCTACCTCGCGCATTTCGAGGTCCTCGAGCAGCTCTTCCCGGTGGTGCGGCTGGACGGCTACTACATCCTGGGCGACATGGCCGGGGTGCCCGACCTGTACGGCAAGGTCAAGCCCATCCTCCTGAGCATGCTGCCCGGTCGCCGCCAGACCGCCGCACAGGTGGCCGGCCTCAAACGCTCGGCCAGGACCGTCGTGACGCTGTGGGTCCTGACCATGGTGCCGCTGCTGCTCGCAGAGGCGGCCTACGTCCTGTGGAACCTTCCGCGCCTGCTGGCCACCGCGGTTCGCGGCCTGAAAGGCCAGTGCCTGGGAACGTATGCGGCCTTCACCGACGGGCACATCGCGGCCGGACTGGTCGCGGTGATCGGCACGCTGATGCTGCTGTGCCCGCTGGCGGGGGGCGCCTACCTCGCAGGAAGGCTCACCGCCCGCATGTGGCGCGCCGCCGTGAGGGCGAGTGAGGGAAGGCCCGTGGTGCGTGTGTCCCTGGCCGGAGCGGTCGCCGCGGCCTGCGCCGTACTCGTCACGGCCTGGGTACAGGGCCTCACCCCTCAACCCCTGCCCGAAGCAGCGCCCGTGACCCCCGCCCTGCAACCCGGCAGGTCCACGCCGCCGGCCCCGCACCCCTCCCCGGCACGCCCCGCCGTCGGCGGTGTGCCCGGACAGAGCCGGCTCGCGGAAGGCCATCACCCTGCCACGCCCGGCCGGACCACCCCGACAACCCCACCGCCGTCCGCCTCCAGGTCGGCCCAGGTGCCCGGCACCGGCACACCGTCCCCCGCAGCGGAACGGACCGGGGCTCCCTCCCCGACTCAGGACGGCCCCGCTCCCACCACCCCCGCATCCGATCCGTCCCCGAGCCAGAGCCGGAGCGCGTCCGCATCCCCCTCCGCCTCTCCCTCCGCCACCCCCTCCGACACCTCCTCGCCCTCGCAGCCTCCCCCCACCTCGCCCCCGCCCCCGCCCTCGGCGACCGGGCCCTCGTTCCCCAGTCAGTCCTGAACCACGTACCACCCCACCTCTCGCAGGAGCAGACCATGCACCACCGCAAGCCCCGCACCCCCAGCGCCACCCGGTCGGCCGTCCGTGTCGCCGTCACCGTCACCGCCGGTCTGGTCATGACGGCCGTCACCACCTCAGCCCGCGCAAGCACCCCCGGCCGTATCGGCACCTCCCACGGCGTCGCCATCGCTGTCGACGGCGCACACAGCCACGCCGACCGGGCTCATGTGAGCCAGTTCGACGAGTCCTTCACGCTCCACACCTACGGCCCCTCCATCGCGGTGACGGCCAACAACCGGGCCACCGCCGTCTCGGCAGGATGCTCCCTGGCGCGGCCGTGCCGTTCCGTCGCCCTCTCCTACCAGATCGTCACCACGGCCGGCCGGAACGCCCGCCTGATCAACGCCACCAACCTCAGCAGGTCCGTCAACGAGCACTGCCCGGCCTGCCAGACCTTCTCCGCCGCCTATCAGTTCGTGGTGGCCACACCCCGGCAATTCAGCCTCAGCCGGCAGGCACGCGACGAACTCGCCGACATCGAGGGCAAGGTGGAGGCACTCAAGGCGTCCCGTTCGCCGATCGTCGAGGTCGCACGGCAGGCCGAAGAACTCGCCGCGCACGTCAAGGCCGTCCTCGACCGCGAAGTGGCCCGCGCACCACGCACCAGCGGAACCGACGACCCGTTGGCCGACTTCGCCCCGAAGGTCACCATGCACCGCTACGTCCGCTGAACACCCCGGCAGTCGGCAGGCATCACGCTCCACGAGAGTCCGGGCGGGCCGGGGCATGGCTCGGCGGACGGTGGATCGTGGAGAGGCCCGTCGGCCGCTGCCGGAGTCTGCCGCACGAGGTCGGATCAGCGGTGGGCCGTCGTGGTCAGGCGTCGCAGGGCGGCGTGGGCGGGTGGGCCCCAGGTGGACTTGCCGCCGGGCCGCCCCTGGATGCCGGCGTGTCCGATGAGGATGCCGCTGAGGGCGCGCAGCACCGCCCAGCCACGGGCGCGGCGCAGGGTCGCGGTGTCGGGGGCCGGCCGGTAGGCGTCGTAGAAGCGGCCGACGGCGCCGTCCGGCAGCAGTATCCAAGGGGCAGCCAGATCACAGGCCGGATCGCCCGCGCAGAGGTCGCCGAAGTCGATCACTCCGCAGAAAGTGCCCTCCCCGGTCAGGACGTTGGCCGGGTGCAGGTCGCCGTGGAGCCACAGCGCCGGGCCCGCCCACTCGGGGGCGGCAACGGCGTCGTGCCACACCGCGCGGACGGCGTCCGGGTCGGGGATCAGCCCCAGCCCGGTGGCCGAGGCGAGCTGCTCGGCGAACTGCTCGGCGAGGTCCGCCAGCGGCCGTCCACGGCCGTAGCCGCCCGCGGGCGCCGAAGCGGGGGCGGCCCGGTGAAGGGCCGTCAGGAAGGCGGCCAAGGTGTCGGCAGCGTGTGCGGCGCGCGTGGCGGGGGCGCGGTCCGCGGGCGCGCCCGGCACCCAGGTGGTGACCGTCCAGGGCCGCGGAAACCGCTCGGAGGGCTCGCCGAGGCGCAGCGGTACGGGAACCGGCAAGGGAAGGTGCGGGGCCAGCAGAGGCACCCAGGCGTGCTCTGTGCGCAGCAACTGGTCTGCCCGCTGTGTCGCCCAGGGCAGTCGGACGGCGAGGTCGTCGCCGAGCCGCCACAACTGGTTGTCCCAGCCCCGCGCGCCGAGCCGGAGGTGGCCGTCGGCCAGGTCGGGGTGCTGGTCGTGGAGCAGATCCCGGATCAGCTCCGCGGTGATCTCGATCTCGGTGTGGGTCACGCCGGGCCACGGTAGCCGCGCGGGAGCCCCTCGGTCCGAGGATCACGTCACCCGGGCCCGGCAGGGGCCGGTGACCTCCGGGAACATCGTCACGGACATGCGGACGGCCGAAGAGAGACCCTACGCCCGTGCGGGGCGGGCCGACCGGATGATGAGGGAGCGGAGTTCTTCCACGGCCCGCACGCGCGCCGCGCGCAGTTCGGGTGCGGGCAGTGTGGCCGCGGTGACGGGGACGGGGCGCGGGGTTCGGCCGAAGTGCTGCTCGATGTCGCGGATCAGGGTCGGACTCAGCCCCCATTCGCCGCCGATGACGATCACCCGCGGGTCCGCCGGCGAGACGAGTGCGCACAGTACCCCGCTCACGGCCCGGGCCAGAGCGGTGCGCATCCGCTGCGCGTGCTCGTCGTGGCCCGCGAGGATCTCGTGGATGACGAGCGCCGGCACGGACCGCGGACCGGAAGCACGAGCGCGCCGCGCCGCGCACCGGCGGCACCACCGGGTGCGCGGCTGACCCGCCGTGGCAGGAGGTCCCTCAGTCGCCGGAGCCCGGGCCGTACAGCGCGGCGATGTCCTTGGACGTCGCCCAGCGGCTGTAGGTGGGGGACTGAGGCCAGCCCTCGGGCACGTCCTGCCATTCCTCCTGCCGCCCGTAGGGCAGGAGGTCGATCAGCGCGAAGGTGTGACTGAGCTGCTCGGTGCCCCGGCCGTTGGTGTGCCAGGTGCGATAGACGGTGTCGCCGTCGCGCAGGAACACGTTGACCGCGAATCCTCCGTCCGGCGGTGCGCCGACGTCGGCGCCGAAGGAGCTGTGGGCGGTCGAGTACCACGTCATCCGGTTGCCGACCCGGTGCTTGTAGGCGAGTGCCTCCTCGATCGGGCCCTGGGTGACCACGACGAAGCGGGCGTCGTAGTTGTCCAGGAAGTCCAGGCGCGTGTACTGCGAGGTGAACCCCGTGCAGCCCGGGCACTGCCATTCCTGGCCGGCGAACCACATGTGGTGGTAGACGATCAGTTGCCTCTTGCCTTCGAAGACGTCCACCAGCCGAACGGGGCCGTCCTCGCCTTCGAGGGTGTAGTCGGGCATCTCGACCATCGGCAGGCGACGGCGCTCCGCGGCGATGGCGTCAAGTTCCCGCGTCGCGGCCTTCTCCCGGGCGCGCAGCGCCTCGAGCCGGCGCTCCCACGTCGCGGCGTCGACGACGGGGGGCAGAGCGTGGCTGGTCATGGTTTCCCTCACAGAGCTCGTACGCGGCTGGTGCTTGTACGGATTCAGACCCCGCCGGGCCCCGAAACTCATCGGCGCCGGCTGCTGACGCGCCCGGAGATCGGCGGCGGGCCCCGGTTGACGTGGATCGGTCCGGCCCACTATGTTCCTGAACGTGTTCAGTGAACGTATTCAGGAATTGCTGGCGTGATCTCGCGCAGAGAGCAGCGGGAAGCTACCCGCGAGCGGGTTCTGGGTGTGGCGGAACGCCTGTTCGCCGCCCGGGGGTTCGAGTCCACCACCGTCCGGGAGATCGCCGCGGACGCCGGCGTGAGCGTGGGCACCGTGATGGCGGTCGGCGACAAGGCGGCGATCCTGGTCGAACTGTTCGACCGGCGCATCTCCGCCCTGCACCGGGCTCGAGAGGAGCGGGGCGAACCGCGCCCGACGGCCCCTGCCCCCGGCACTCTCGTCGAGGAGATTCTCGCCCTGTTCGCGCCGTTCGTCGATCTCTTCACCAGCGATCTCGATCTGGCCCGTCACTACGCGGCGACGCTCGTCACCGGTAAACACCGGGCGGGCGTCTTCGACGAACTCGCCGCGGTGCTGCGGCGCGAGATCGGCGACGTCCTCGCCCGCGCCGGATTCGCGCCCGAGGCCGCGGCGCGGGGCGCGAGCGCGATCCATCTCGCCTACCTCGGCACGCTCTTCGTCGCTGCCGGCACCGGCGGGGCCGATGTGAGCGGACCGATCGAGGACTTGGTCCGCGTCGTGGAGTTCATCACCGAGAGTCAAGGAAGTGAGCGGCGATGACCATGATCCCGGGACCTTGGTGGCCGCAGGCCGTCCTCGCCGGAGTCGTCGCCGTGGACGCTGTGATGTCCATCCGCCCGCCGGCCTTCATCCGTGCCTGCCTGAACGGGGTCGAGTTCCCCGAGGACTGGTGGTGGACGCTCATCGTGATCAAGTTCCTCGCGGCCGCGGGCCTGATCACGGGCATCTACGTGGCAGGGATCGGCGTGGCCGCCAACGTGGGCGTCGTCTGCTACTTCCTCGCAGCGGCCTACGCGCACATCCGGGCACGCTTCCTCAAGTCCGAGTTCTGGCTCAACTGCCTTGGCCTGCTCGCACTCTCGGCGTTCGCCCTCATGGTGTCCTACGCCCCCGGCCTGTGAGCGCCGGCGCGATGTCCCCTGTCCAGACGGTCGGGCGCTCGTGCCCAGTGCCACGCCCACGGCTGGTTCCGGGCGAGGGCACCTGGAGCCCATGATGCGGGCATGAAGATTCCCGACCGACGGATCGAACTGTTCACCGGCACCGGCAGCGAGGACCGGTTCAGCGGCCCCGCGACCGGCGACGAGCGGAGCATGCTCGCGGCTGTGCTGGACGCACAACGCGCGACCTTGAAGCTGAAGTGCTCCGGAGTGGGACCGGAGTTGGCTCAGCGGTCCGTGGCTCCGTCCTCGCTCTCGCTGCTGGGACTCGTCCGGCACCTCGCCGACGTGGAACGCCGCTGGTTCCGGGCCGTGCTGGCCGGACACGACGTCGAACTGCGGTTCTCCTCCACGGACGTCCCCGAGGGCGACTTCGACGGCGCCGTCCCCGACCCCGAGGTCGTCGCGGCGTCCTGGGCGGCCTGGCACGCCGAAGTCGCCTTCGCGGAGGCGTTCGTCGCCGAGGCTCCGCACCTCGGCATCGAGGGCCACGACGCCTGGCGGGGCACGGTCTCCCTGCGCTGGGTCCTCATCCACATGATCGAGGAGTACGCCCGTCACAACGGACACGCCGACCTGCTCCGGGAACGCGTCGACGGAGCGGTCGGGGTGTGACCGCCTCGTCCCCGCCAGATCCTGCTGCGAGGCGAAGGTGCCCTGGGCGAGGGCCGTGAGCGGCCCGACCGGATCCACCGCGCACGCGCTGATCGGCGTGCTCGTCGCGCTCGTCGTGCTCGTCTCCGCAGTCTCCAGGGCCATACGGCTGACCCGGCCGGCCTTGGCAACGACCGCGGAGGAGTCCGTCACCTCCGGAGTCGTCCCGTACGCGCGGGCCCATGCCGCCCGCGCCGTCCCGCTCAGCGCGGTGATGCCGGTGCTCCTCGCCGCGGGCTCCTGCATCCGGTGTCGGCCCGGTGGCTGCTGACCCACCGACCGGGCCCGTCCCTACTCGGTGCCGGAGCGCAACTCCCGGATGCGGACCAGGTTGCCCGCCGGATCACGGAACGCGCAGTCGCGCACGCCGTACGGCTGGAGCATCGGCTCCTGGACCACCTCGGCGTCGGAGGCCTGCACCTTGTCGAAGGTGGCGTCGAGGTCCCGGGTGGCGAGCAGGATCCACCCGTAGGTGCCCTTGGCCATCATCTCCAGGATGGTGCCGCGCTCCGCCTCGGTGATCCCCGGGTCGGCGGCCGCGGGCGCCAGCAGGATGGACGTCTCCGGCTGAGAGACGGGGCCGACCGTGATCCAGCGCGCCTTGCCGTGCCCTACGTCGCTGCGGACCTCGAAGCCGAGGATGTCGCGGTAGAAGGCCAGGGCGGCGTCCGGGTCGTCGTGCGGCAGGGAACTCGTATGAATCGTCAGGTCCATGGCCGTCACGGTAGCCGCAATCCCCTTGCGGGACTTCTCGATTCCTGATCCCGTCGGCCGGAGACGCGGCGGCGGTCTCACGCCGTCAAGAGCGCACTTCCGGGTGTTGATCGGTGTGGTCGGCGGAGGGGGCGGTCACGTCGCCCCGACCGGCTCGGTCGGATACGTACGCCTGTGACGGGCAGGGGGATTCGGAGCGTTCAGCGGGCGTCCGACGAGGGAGTCGAGGATGTCGCGTGCGGCGATCAGGTCGTCGATCGCCGCGTCGATCCGCCGGCGCTCGTTCGCCAGTCCGTCGATGAGTTCCGGGCACCGTCCCGACAGCACCACGGTGTCGTCGATGGTGCAGGGGAGGATCTCCGCGACGGCGGATGTGCCGAGTCCGGCGGAGAGCAGGATCTGGATGCGCCGTACGACGGTGACGCTGTGTTCGTCGTACTCGCGGTATCCGTTCGGCAGGCGCGTGGGAGCGAGCAGCCCTTGTTCTTCGTAGTAGCGCAGCGAGCGCCGGCTCACGCCGGTGCGCCGTGACAGTTCACCGATCCTCATGAGAGGGAGTCCAGCAGCGACTTGACCTTCTCGTCAATGTGAAGGTTTAGCGTGCGAGGCATGACCTCACACGTTGACGAAACCACCCGTCCGACGCCCGTGACCGTCCTCGGCCTCGGCCCGATGGGCCGCGCCCTGGCCTCCGCCTTCCTCCGAGCCCGCCATCCGGTCACCGTGTGGAACCGCACGCCCGGAAAGGCCGGAGACCTTCTCGAACGGGGCGCGGTGGCCGCCGGATCGGTGCGGGACGCGGTACAGGCCGGACACGTGGTCATAGCCTGTCTCATCGACTACGACGCGGTGCGAGCCGTGCTCGAACAGGCGCCGGCGGATTGGGGGAACCGTCGCCTGATCAACCTCACCAGCGGCGAACCGGCCCAGGCCCGCCAGATGGCCCGGTGGGCCTCCTCACGCCGCATCGACTATCTGGACGGTGCGATTCTGAGCCCGGCCCCCGCCATCGGCACTCCCGCGGCCGCCGTCCTGTTCAGCGGCGCCCGCCACGTCTACGAGGCCGTCGAGGAGACGATGGCTGCCGTGGGCGGCACCGCGATGCACCTGGGCGACGATCCCGGCCGGGCATCCGCCTACGAGGTCGCGCTCCTGGACATCTTCGCCACCTCGGTCAACGGCGTCGTCCACGCCTTCGCCCTGGCGTCGGCCGAGGGCATCGAGCCCGAACGGTTCGCCAGCTTCGCCACCGGGATCGGCGGACTTCTCCCGGAGATGATCACCCGTTTCGCCGAGCAGATCCGGACCGGCCGGTATCCCGGAGACCGGTCTACGATCGCGTCCGCGGCGTCGGGGATCACGCACATCATCAACACCGCCACCAGCCACGGCATCGACGCGGGCATGCTCACCGCGGCCAAGAGCATCCTCGACCACGCCGTCACGGAAGGCTACGGACCCCAGGGCCTGGCGCGCCTGACGACCGTCCTGGCCAAGACCGGCCGCCTTTGAAGCTGCCGCCTGGACCGGCAACGCGGCGCGCCGACGACTCCCGCCGCGCCGGTGACTGAGGAGAGTGCCACTCCGGGTGCCTGGGCCGGGGCCGGCTCCCGCCCTTCTATGTCCAACCTGTGTTGTTCCTAGAATGGCCGGGTGAAGGACATCGACGCGATCGCGGCGTTGCAGGATCCGGTGCGGCGCCGCCTGTACGAGTACGTGGCGGCACAGGGCCGCGAGGTCGGCCGCAACGAGGCCGCCGAGGCGGCCGGGGTGACGCGCACGCTCGCCGCGCACCATCTGGACAGGCTGACCGAGGCCGGGCTGCTGGAGAGCGGCAGCCGCCGGCTGACGGGGCGCTCCGGGCCGGGGGCGGGCCGCCCCGCCAAGGTGTACACGCGGGCACGGGCCGAGTTGGCGGTCTCGCTGCCCGCCCGCGACTACCGCACCGCCGCCGAACTGCTCGCCGAGGCCGCCGAGCAGGCGGGGCTGGACGCCGGGCTCTGCGCGGCCGCACGCCGGCGGGGCGAGGCACTGCGCGGCCCTGCGGCGCCCTGCGGCAGCCTCGAAGAGATCATGCAGATGCTGGCCGCCCGCGGCTACGAACCGCGCCTGGAAGGCGTCGAAGGGGCGACCGGGGCGGCCGCGCGCGTCGTCCGCATGCGCAACTGCCCCTTCCACGCCGTCGCGGAGCGCTTCCCGCCGCTCGTCTGCGGCATGAACCTCGCGCTGCTGGAGGGGCTGCTCGGCACGGACGGTCCGCTCCGGGCCCGTATGGACGCCCGACCGGGGGAGTGCTGCGTGGTGGTCGAGGACTCTAAAAACAATATCTATTGACATAGAAACCCCGGCCTGCTGGGATGACGCCATGACCGCGTCCACGCATGCCGCCCACCTCGCCGAGCTCAACATCGCCACGCTCCGCCACCCCCTCGACGACCCGCGCATGGCGCCGTTCGTCGAGATGCTCGATCCGGTCAACGCCGCCGCCGACGACGCGCCCGGCTTCGTGTGGCGCCTCGTGGAGGACGGGGCGGCCGACGCCACCGGCCTGCGCCCGGCCGGGCAGGACGTCATCGTCAACCTGTCGGTCTGGGAGACGCAGGAGGCCCTGTGGGACTTCACCTACCGCAGCGGGCACCTGGAGGTGATGCGGCGGCGCCGAGAGTGGTTCGAGCGGCACGTCGAGTCCCACCTGGTGCTCTGGTGGGTTCCCGCCGGTCACCTCCCGACCGTCGGCGAGGCCCTGGAGCGGCTGGCGGATCTGCGGGCGCACGGTCCGTCCCCGCGCGCGTTCACCTTCGCCTCTTCCTGCACCGCCGCCGAGGCCGCCCGGCACCTTCGAGCCGACGCCGCCGGCGCAGCCTGATCCGGCCGTCCGGTACGCCCGGCCGGCTCCGGCCGGGGTGCCTTCCGGGTGCGCCTGGCCGAATGCGCCGGGTCCGTCCGGGACTTCTGCGCCTGTCTGGGCACGTGTCGGCCCGATACGACCCCGACTCGGCTCAGCCGGTCAACGTCCCCTGGTGGAAGTACATCCGCCAGCCCGCCTCCGTCAGACGCCACAAAGAACTCCGCCATGCCCGACGGCCCTGGTTGTCGGCGAAGTAGGTCAGGTGAACGATGCCTGGAGCGAGGACCACTCCCGACATGTCGCTGACCTTGACCGGAGAATCGGGGGACACCGAACCACCGCTCGTCACCGTGAGGATGGACTCCGCGTCCCAGCGGCGCCCGGAGGCGCCGATCTCGGTGAACTCCGGATCCAGAAGTTCCAGTACACGGGCCGGCGAAGCCCGCACCTCGGGGTCGAGCAGCCGCATCTCCCCATCGATGGCCGCTTGAACGGCCCGCTCACTCTCATCCGTCATGCGGAAACCCTACGGACCCGTCGTCTTCGCAGGGGACGCCCGGCGAGGCCTTTCGGCGGTCCGGCGTACTGCCGCGCATGCCCGCCGCGCAGGCGGGTACGACCGTACGAGGTGTCGCGGAAGCGGCCGAAGAGCGAGGAGTGTCGGAAGTGATTCGAAAGCTGCAGGCGGTCGCGCTGGACTGCGCCGATCCGGCACGGCTGGCGCAGTTCTACGCGGATCTGCTCGGCGGCCGTGTGGTCCCGAACCCGGAGGATCCCGACTGGATCGAGGTGCACGGGTTCGAGGGGACGCCGCTGGCCTGCCAGCGGGTGGACGGCTACCAGCCGCCCGAATGGCCCGGCCAGCAGCGCCCGCAACAACTCCACCTGGACTTCGACGTGGACGACCTCGACGGGGAGGAGAAGCGGGCGCTCGCCCTCGGGGCGACGGTGCTGGAGCGGACGGATCAGCTCCGCCGGGAGGCCAACTGGCGGGTCTACGCGGACCCGGCCGGCCATCCGTTCTGCCTCTGCTTCCACTGAGTCCACCGAGACGAACCTCACGCCCGCGGAGGCGGCGTGGCCGCGGCGCCGTCCGGCCGGTGGCCGGGCGTTGCCGCCCTGCGCCGCGAGGGAGCGGACATGGTCCGCCGAGAGCCAGGCTCTTTCCGGATTCGGCCGCTGGGGTGGTGGCCTCGTCCATGAGGGGCGGGTCTGTTCGCGCGCCGACGATGGATCGATGACGATGAGCTCAAGGATCCCTCATCCAGGAGGACGACCTGATGCTGTCGCTTCGTCGTGGCCGCCCCCGCCGTCTGCGACCTCTCGCCGTGGCCTCGGCGGCCCTGACCTGTTCCCTCGCGGCCGGCGTGCTGACGGGGTGCGGCGGCGGTGGTGGTAACGGCTCGACGGGCAGCGGAACTCCCAGCACACCGAACACGGCGTCGTTCAGCGGTTCGCCGCCGTCGGCGCTGGCCTCCTCCGCCTCCTCCGCCGCCGCTTCCGCCCGTGCTTCGGCCTCGGCGGCCGCCTCCTCGGCATCGGCGCGGGCTTCCGAGTTCGAGGCGTCGGTGTCAGCCGAGAGCGCCCGTAGGGAGACGACGGCGGAGAAGAAGCTCAAGGGCGTCGAGGGACGAGGAAACGCGCTCTCCGAGGTCGGCATGTCGGGCATGCCCAAGGCCCAGACGGGTGGCGTGCTCGCCGTCCTGGTCAACATCACCAACAAGACGGACCGCAAGGCGTCCTACGCCGTGCAGATCGACTTCGAGGACAGCAACCATCACGTCGTCGAGACCAGGTACACCGGCGCCGAGAACCTCGAACCGGGTCAGAAGCAACAACCCATCGTCTTCAGCCGCCAGCCACCGGAGCGGAAACTGACACCTCGTCTGGCCAAGGCCCAGCGCTACTGAGTGGTCCAGGCTTCACCGGCTTCCAGGACACAAGCCGTTGATCACGAGTGTCGGAGTGCGGGCACGGCCGTGGTGCCGGCGCCCGAGGCGACCAGGCGGTCCTCGAGCCGAGCGACGAAGGGCCCGGCGTGGGATCGTTGTGCCACCGCGTCGCGTCGAGGGGGTCCGGGGTGCCGTCCGTCGAGCTGAAGCACATGTTCCAGATCGCAGCGCCGCCGGAGGAGGTCTTCACGCACCTGGCCGAACCGTCGCACTACATCGGCCTGTCGCCGCTCCTCGTCGACGTCCGCGACGTGCGCCGCAGCGGCAGGACCGTGCACTACACGGCCGTGGAGCGCTTCCGGCTTCTGGGCATCCTGCGGCACGACAACGTCATCGACGTCACGCTCGTCCCCGACCCGGACGGCCTCCCGCGCTCCGCGGAGATCTTCGGCGAGGTCCGCAGCCCAGGCCGGGTCCGCATGAGCTACCGCTTCGTCATCGACCGCCACGACGCCGGCAGCGTCGTCACCGACACCTTGCACCTGCGCACGCCCCCGGGTCTGCTGCGCTTCGCCGCCTCCCGGGCGGGAGCGGTCCAGCAGGCCCGCGCCCGTGTACTGGCGGTCCGCCTGGGGCGGCCGGCCTGACGGTCTCACGGGTGATCGGCCGCTTCGTGCGGCCAGGTCGACGGCCCCTCAGCAGCCGTCCGAGCGCCCGGTACACGTGGGTGGTCAGCGCGGCCGGCGTAGTCCTGCGACGAGGAGTGCGACCACTCGGCGCGCGTCGTAGCGGGGGTCGCTGTCGGCGCCGATGCAGAGGTTTCCGATGCCGCGCATGAGGTGGTAGGCGTCGATGCCGGAGCGGATCTCGCCGGAGGCGGCAGCGGCGTCGAGGAGCTGGGTGCACACCGGCAGGAGGCGGTCGAGGAAGTAGGCGTGCAGCGTCTCGAAACCGGCGTTGTCGGTCTGCAGTGCGGTCGCGAGGCCGTGCTTGGTGGTGAGGAAGTCGATGAAGAGGTCGACCCATCGTTCGAGGGCGGCCTGAGGGGTGGGGCCGGCCGTCAGCAAGGTGGGCCCGGCCTCGGCGCAGGCGTCGACCTGGTGGCGGTAGACGGCGATGACGAGGTCGGCCCGGGTGGGGAAGTGGCGGTAGATCGTCCCCATGCCGACGCCGGCCTTGGCCGCGATGTCACGTACCGGCGCCTCCACGCCCGAGGTGGCGAAGACCGCGGCGGCCGCGTCCAGGAGGGTCTGCTGGTTGCGCCGGGCGTCCTTGCGCTTGGGTCCGGACGCGCTTTTCGGGCTCTGGCCGCTGTCGTTCACGGCGACGTTCCTTCCGTGCGGCTTGCGAAGCGGAACACTGCTCCGTATTGTTTGCGGAGCGAGGTTCCGTTTCGTTCATGATGGCAGACCGATGGGCCGGCGACCAAGCCGTCCACCGGCGTCATCCCCCACCCGGAAGCCGCGCGGTCGCCCGGCCCCTCGATGTCGATGTGGCCGCGCGCAACGTTCCTCGCTCACCGCTCGGCCCGGCCTTCGGCGCCACCGACCGCCGGACCTGCGAACCATGAGTGCGATGGAAACCCTACGGAAGGTACGTCCATGCCCGACTCGAACACCGCGCAGGCCCCGAAGAGCCCCGGTGCCCCCGCCATGGTGATATCCGCGAAGCCGGTCGTCCTGCCCGCCCCGGGCCGCGGTGAGGACCTCCAGGTCCGCGTATCGGCCCCCGCGATCGGCGACGATCTGCCCGTCATCGTCTTCTCGCACGGCTTCGGCTGGTCGATGAACGGCTACGCGCCGCTGGCGGACTTCTGGGCGGCTCACGGCTTCGTGGTCCTGCAGCCCACCCATCTCGACTCCAGGACGCTCGGCCTGCCCGCCGACGACCCCCGTACGCCCAGGATCTGGCGGTTCCGGGTCGAGGACCTCAAGCGCGTGCTGGACGGACTGGACGTTCTGGAAGCCTGCGTACCGGGCCTGAGCGGGCGGCTCGACCGCGGCCGTACGGCGGTGGCCGGCCACTCCTGGGGAGCCCAGACGGCGAGCATGCTGCTGGGCGCGCGTGTCCTCGGCCCCGACGGCCTTCCCGGGGAGGACATGTCCGACCCCCGTGTGAAGGCGGGTGTACTGCTCGCCCTGACCGGCCTGGGCGACGACCTGACACCGTTCGCCGCGCAGAACTTCCCCTTCATGAAACCGTCCTTCGACGCCATGACCCCGCCGGCTCTGATCGTGGCCGGCGACAACGACCAGTCCCATCTGTCCACTCGCGGGCCGGACTGGTTCACCGACCCCTACACCTACAGTCCGGGAAACAAGAGCCTGCTCACGCTGTTCGGGGCGGAGCACTCCCTCGGAGGCATTCCCGGGTACGAGGTCGCCGAGACGACGGACGAGAGTCCCGCGCGCGTCGCTCTGATCCAGCGGCTCACGTCGGCGTTCCTGCGCAGCGCCCTGTATCCCGAGGACACCGCCTGGCAGGCGGCGGCCGCCGCACTGGAGGACGACCCCCGCCCGTTGGGGAAGCTGCAGAACAAGTAGGCGGGCTCCCGCCGTGTGCCGGATGACCGCAGGACGGCGGCCGGGTGGCCGGACACAATGCGGCCATGGTTGATCACCTTCGCGGTGCCCCGCACCCCGACTTCCTCGACAAGCCCACACTGACCGGGGAACGGGTGCTTCTCCGTCCGGTCACCGTGGACGACGTGCCCGCACTGATGCCGATGTTCCGGGACGCGGAGGCATCGAGGCTGACCGGCAGCCATGACGAGGGCGAGCCCGACGAGGCGCGGATACGTACCTGGTACGACACTCGCCGGGACCAGAAGGACCGGCTGGACCTTGCCGTGGTCGAGCGGGCGACGGGGAACGTCGTCGGCGAGGCGGTTCTCAACGACTGGAACCCGGGCAACGAAAGCTGCGGCTTCCGCATCTGCCTGGTGCCCGGGGCCCATGGGCGCGGTCTGGGAACGGAGGCGACCCGGCTGATCGTCGGATACGGCTTCGAGCGGCTGGGGCTGCACCGCATCTCGCCGGAGGTCTACGCCTTCAACCCGCGGGCTCGACGCGTCTACGAGAAGGTGGGCTTCGTCCCTGAGGGCGTTCTGCGCGATGCGCTGCTCTGGGAGGGCGAGCGGGTGGACGCGGCCGTGATGTCGATTCTCGCGCCGGAGTGGTCGCAGCACCGGGGGCGGGCGGAGGCAACCGGCCATGTGCCGGCCTGACCGTGCCGTTCGTATCCGACCACGATGCCGGCCCTCGCCGGGGAGGGACGTCGACGCGAGTTCTCGGCCCTGACGCGGCAGGAGCCGGCCGCGCACGCTCACAGGGGCCGCGCGACGACCCCATCCGGCCGGCAGTCCCGGCGCGGGACCGGACGATCCCGTGCCGGGCGGGCCTTCGTCCGCCGGTCAGCTCGCCGGACCGTCGAACATGCCGGGCTCGTACGAACCCCCCGGGTGGTGCACGATCACGTTCATCCGGGTGGCCGCGTTGATCAGGGAGACCAGGCAGACCAGCGCACCGACCTGGTCGTCGTCGTAGTGCTTGCGCACCTCGGCCCAGGTCTCGTCGGAGACGCCGTTCTCGCCGAGCCGGGTGCCCTCCTCGGCGAGCGCCAGCGCGGCCCGCTCGGCCTCGGTGAACACGGTGCTGTGGCGCCAGGCGGCGACCAGGTTGAGCCGCAGCGCGGTCTCACCGGCGGCCGCCGCCTCCTTGGTGTGGATGTCGACGCAGAAACCGCAGCCGTTGATCTGGCCGACGCGCAGCTGAACCAGCTCCCGCAGGGTCTTCGGCAGCGTCGACTGCTCCAGGACCGACGAGACGTTGTAGAACCGCTTGGCGACCTTCGCGGCGGTCGGGCTGTCGAACAGGTTGAAACGAGGTTCCATGACTTCTTCCTCACTCGGACACGGTGCCTGCCGTGCGGATCGTCCGCACGGCGTCGTGACGGGCATTCAGATGCCGCCGCCCCGATTCCTGTGACACCGGGGCCGTGTGACGAGCGCCACGTGCACGGGTGTCACAAAGTCATGGGAACCGGCGTCTTGTGTACGTCACGGTCGACGGCGAAGGGGAGGAGCCGGCCATGGCCGAGCGGAGCGAACGAACCAGCGGCACGGCCGGGCCGCTCCCTCCAGGTACCCGCATCGACGGTGCCACCGAGGCGTTCCTCGCCCACCGCGGCCTGCTGTTCACCGTGGCCTACGAGATGCTCGGCTCGGCCGCCGACGCGGAGGACGTGCTGCAGGAGACCTGGATGCGATGGGCGGGCGTCGCCTTCGACACCGTGCAGGACCAGCGTGCCTACCTGGTCCGGATCACCACCCGCCAGGCGCTGAGCAGGCTGCGTACGCTGCGCCGGCGCAAGGAGTCCTACGTCGGCCCCTGGCTGCCCGAGCCGCTGCTCACCACGCCCGACGTGGCCGAGGACATCGAGTTGGCCGACAGCGTCTCGATGGCGATGCTGCTGGTGCTGGAGACGCTCACACCGACCGAGCGCGCGGTCTTCGTCCTGCGCGAGGTGTTCGATGTGGAGTACGGCGAGATCGCGGAAGCCGTCGACAAGAGCCAGGCCGCGGTCCGCCAGATCGCGCACCGGGCGCGGACACACGTGGCGGCGCGCCGGCCGCGCGAGGTCGTCTCTCCGGCCGAGACCCGAGAAGCCCTCGAGGCGTTTCAGCAGGCGATCGAGACGGGCGATCTGCAGAGCCTGCTCGACATCCTCGCGCCGGACGTCGTCCTCCTGGGCGACGGTGGCGGAGTCGTACAGGCCGTGCCCGCCCCCGTCGTAGGGGCACGCCGCGTGGCCGAACTGGCCGCGGGGCTCGGCCGGTTCGGCTCCGCGGCGTCGCTGCGGCCGGCACAGGTCAATGGCTACCCGGCGCTGATTCTCCGGCTCGACGGCGAGATCGACACCGTCGTGGCGGTGCACGTCGACGACGGCCTCATCGCCGGGCTCTACGCCGTGCGCAACCCCGTGAAGCTGTCACGCGTCGAACAGGCGACCACCCTGTGCCGCTAGAAGGCACGACATGGGAAGTGCACAGCCCGTTCGACGCGACGGCGGGGTCGGTCCTGGGGGGCCTGCCCGTCACAGGCTGCCGGCGTCGATGTTGCCGTAGCCGGTGGTGGCGTGGATGCGCAGGTCGGCGACACCGTCGCTGTTCCTGAGCGCGTTGTGGATCCGGCCGTAGCCGGTGCCGGCGTCCAGGGACGCGGACACTCCGGCCGCGGCGCCGACCGAGACGTCGCCCATCTGGGTGCTCAGCACGACCGCGCCGCGCAGGGCCTCGGTGATGCGGATGTCGCCCTGGCCGGTGCTGATCTCGGCGGGGCCGCCCAGGCGGCCGACCGACACGTCGCCGCCGGACGTGGTGACGCGGACGCTCGCGGCCTCGTCGACCTTGACTGCGCCCTGCGCGCCCTCGAAGGCGACGTCGCCGAACCGTCCCACGCCCCGGAGTTCGGAGCAGGACGACTTCACCGCGACCCGGGAACCGGCGGGCAGCTGGACGGTGACCTCGACGGATCCAGAGGGGCCGAAGTACTGGTTCTTCGCCGGCGGGACCTGGATCCGCAGGACGCCGTCGCCGTAGGCGACCTCGGTCTGCTCCGCCGCCTTCACGTCCCGGCCCTTCGAGGCGTTCGCGGGCAGGACCTCGACGGTGGTGTCGGCCCGGTCGGCGGCGATGAACTGCACACGCCCGGCGGGGATGTCCACGACGGCGGAGACCGGGGCGGGGGTGTCGAACTTCTGCATCGTGCTCTCCTTCTGCGCTGGTCATTTCTGACATCGCAAACGCTACGTTGCATTCCATGGTTGGGCAACGAGCTTGTTGCTTCCGTCTGGCGTAAATGCAGGTGAAGAGCGAAGAATCGTTGCAACGAATCTGTTTTTAATGCAACGTCAGCTACCTCATCCGTTGCGTTGGGTGGACAGTGAACGCTATGTTGGGCCCATCGAGGAAGCGTGAAGGGAGACGGTGATGCCGGGAGGCAGACTCACCCAGCAGGAACGCCAGCAGATCGCGCTGGGGGTGGCCGACGGGCTCGCCTACGCGGAGATCGCCAGGCGTCTGGGCCGGCCCACCTCGACGATCACGCGTGAGGTGATGCGCAACGGCGGCCCCACCGCCTACCGTGCCGACCTGGCCCACCGCGCCACCGAACGCCGCGCGCACCGGCGCAGGCAGGCCGTCCCACGCGGCCCGCGGATGCCCGAGCAGGCCCACGGTCGCGACGCCGAGGCGGTGCGCGAGTACGAGGAGGTGTTCACCACCCTCCTGATGCAACAGGGCCTGCCCAAGATGATGGCCCGGGTGCTGACCTGCCTGTTCACCACCGACGCGGGCAGTCTGACCGCGTCCGAACTCGTCCAGCGCCTCCAGGTCAGCCCGGCCTCCGTCTCCAAGGCGATCGCGTTCCTCGAGAGCCAGGGCCTCATCCGCCGGGAACGCGACGAACGCCGCCGTGAGCGTTACCTCGTCGACGACGATGTCTGGTACCAGTCGATGATCGCCGCGGCCCGGGCCAACGCCCAGCTCGCCCAGACCGCGCGGCAGGGTGTCGGCATCCTCGGCCCCGAGACCCCGGCGGCCGTCCGGCTGGAGAACATCGCCCGCTTCGTCGACTTCGTCGGCGAGAGCATCGCCCGCGCCGCCGAGCAGGCCCGCGAGATCCTCCACATGAAACCCGAGGCGACCTCCGGCGGCACGGCCACGCCACGTCCGGACCACGGACAGCCGGCCTGACGGCCGGTCCCTCACGACCAATGGCCCGTCCTCGTCGGGGACTTCGCGCGGAGTCCTCCGGGCGAGCCGAGGTCAGGAGCGCTGGCTCCGTGGGACGTCCTTGACGAAGACGACCACGTCGGTTTCCGCCAGGTGTGCCGGGTCGAGCGGGGCGTAGCCGAACCAGGGGGACTGAGGCGTACCTCCGCGAGCGCGGATGAGATGCCGGCCGTCAGCCGAGGGACATGCCGAGGGCCGGCGAAGAACATGCCGAGGCCCAGCGAGGACATGCCGAGGGCCGGCGCCTTGCGGCACCGGCCCTCGGGTTCAGCAGCGGGTGTGCGGCAGGTCTCGCCCGCCGGACCTCAGATGGCGCGAACGCGTGCGGCCTGCGGGCCCTTGGGGCCCTGAACGACCTCGAACTCCACGCGCTGGTTCTCCTCGAGGCTACGGAAGCCGTGGCCCTCGATCTCGGAGTAGTGCACGAAGACGTCCGGTCCCTCGGCCTGGGCGATGAAGCCGAAGCCCTTCTCCGCGTTGAACCACTTGACGGTTCCCTGAGTCATTTTGTTGCTCCTTGCAGGGGCTGCGTACGGAACCCGCACCGTGCGGTGTCCCGGGCCGGCCTGGACGCTACTTCTCCAGTTCCCTGAAGGAAGGCGGCGCCCGCGACGTCGTTCTTCGCGAGCGTGCGGTGAAACACAGACACAAAAACTACGACCAATGTATGCAACCCGCCCCTCGCCGGATTCATTCCCACCGCTGAAGAACCTGGTCAGAACACTGACCGTGCCCCGGCCAGTGCCTCTCGGCTCCCGAGCTGCTCGCTGGTGGCCAGGGCGGTCCTCCGGTCCCTGCGGAGGACGACATCGGTGCCCCGATGGCGAGGATGCCGGTGCCCGGCGGTGCGGCGGGTCGGGGGCGAGCTGGTCGGGCCGTGGAAGGTGCGGATGAGCATCAGCGTGCCCGCATGACCTTCCGCCGGCTCGTAGGAACTCGGTAGGTGATGCCCGGCGCGATCTGCGCGTCGTCCGCCAGCCGGACCCGGTCGACCGCGTTCGCCGTGCCGGTCCCGGCACCCAGAACCGTCGCGCTGATCGCGAGCGCCGTCACCGCCGAGGCGGCCGCCGCGCGCAACCGCAGTGCCTTTGGTGTCATGTGATCTCCCGTCGGATGAGCCCCCCCGGCTGGGGCACCCAAGAACACTGTCCACGCCATGACAATCGGAACCGGGGAACAACGTGAGGCGCCGTGCTGACGGTGCGGCGAATGCCCGGGGCCCGGTGGGCGTTGTTCACGAGTGCTCGTCGCCTGACTCGCAGGACCGGACGGGATGCGGGGGCGGAGCGGTGCCTTCCAGCCCGCCCCCGCTCCCGCTCCCGCCCCCGGCTCCCACCCCGCCTCCCGGCCCGGTCACGGCAGCGTTGACTCATCGCTGCGTCCATGGCCGCACGGCGTGCCGGACGTGCCGCGGATCAGGTGGCGTCCGCTGCCCGGCCGTCGTCCGAAGGCGCACGCTTCGTGGCGTCGGGCAGGTAGCTCGCCAGGCCGCGCAGGATGATCTCCAGGCCGATGTCGAACCTCTCGTCGGAGGAGTCCGTCACCATCATTACCGCCAGGGCGCGCAGATGGGGGAAGTCCTGCGCGGGCAGGGACGCGAAGTAGTCCTGCATCTCCTCGGCCATCTCCCGCCAGTCGGGGCGGGCCAGGGAGGCGTCCTCACCGCCCTGCCCGGCGGCCCGGTCCTGCCACATGCCCTCCTCCAGGACGAACCCGTCGATGTAGGTGGAGATGAGATCACCGGCCTCCGCCGCGATCCGGTCGGGCAGTCCGGCGGTACGGAAGATGGCGAGCAACGACTCGACGTGCGGCAGCAGTTCGGCGGTGAAGGGGACGTGTGCCATGGAGATCCTGGCCATGTCCCGGTGGGACAGCAGGCGCCGGCGTCCAGCGCGGGCGTAGTCGCGTACCTGCTCCTGCCAGCGGTCAGGATCCGGTCGGGGCAGTTCGAAGCCGTCGAAGAGCCGGGTGTACATCAGCTCCAGGAGGTCGTCCTTGGAGCTGACATGGGCGTAGAGGGCGGAGACCGTGACCCCCAGTTCGGCCGCCACCTGACGCATCGACAGTCCGTCGAGCCCTTGCCGGTCCAGCACGGTGAAGGCGGCCTCGACGATCCGCTCACGTGACAGCGGTGTTCGCGCGACGGCGGCGCGGGTCCGAGCGGGGCGCTCTCGCTCCCAGGGGGACGGCGGGGGAGGTACGGGGGTGCTGTCGGCCGGGTCGGTCATGACCACAGTCTAGGCATGGGTAGAACAGTGTTCTCCTTCGGCGAGCGGCGTTCATGCGGGTCGGAGCCGGGTCCGAGCCGGCTCGACGCGATATATCTTGTCTCGGCGGCGAGGTTGCGCTATATCTTGGTTAACGCCGTTCTCTCGGTGAGCAGTGTTCTGCTACGGTGAACAGTGTTCGCCTCTCCGTGGCGTTCGGTCATCCGTCTTCACGGGCCGGATCAGCGGCCCGGACAAGTCACATCCATCCGTCCCACCGCGCCCCGGGTCACCACCCGACGCGGTTCTTCTGCGAGGAGTTCCGATGTCCACCACCGGTGTCGCGCCCGACGAGGCGCTCACCGATTCGCCGGCGCCCTACCGGTGGCGCTGGGCTGCCCTCTTCGTGATCCTCGCGGCCGAGGTGATGGACCTCCTCGACGCCGTTGTCACGAACATCGCCGGCCCCTCCATGCGGGCCGACCTCGGCGGCGGAGCCTCCACCCTGCAATGGCTCGCCGCCGCGTACACCCTGTCGATGGCCGTCGGGCTCGTCACCGGAGGGCGGCTCGGCGACATTCACGGCCGCCGCCGGATGTTCCTGGTCGGTGCGGCCGGCTTCACCCTTGGTTCGTTGCTGTGCGCGGTGTCCGTGGCGCCCGAGATGCTGATCGCCGCACGCGTCGTGCAGGGACTGTTCGGCGCGGTGATGCTGCCGCAGGGCCTGGGCATGATCAAGGAGATGTTCCCGCCGAAGGAGTCGCAGAAGGCCTTCGGCATGTTCGGCCCGGTCATGGGGCTGTCCGCGGTGTGCGGGCCGATCCTGGCGGGCTGGCTCGTGGACGCGGACTACTTCGGCACCGGCTGGCGGATGATCTTCCTGATCAACCTGCCGCTGGGTGCCGCGGCGTTCCTCGGCGCCGTGCGCTACCTGCCCAGGGGCCGGTCGGGCGACAAGCCGCGCCTGGACATCCCCGGCATGCTGCTGGTCTCGCTGGCCGCGCTGCTCATCATCTTCCCCCTGGTCCAGGGGCGTGAGTACGACTGGCCCGTATGGACGTTCGTGATGATGGCCGCCTCGGTGGTCGTGTTCGTCGTCTTCGCCAGGTACGAATCGCGGCGCAGCAAGACCGGACGGGACCCGCTGGTCGTCCCCAGCCTCTTCCGCAAGCGCGGGTTCAGCGGCGGTATGACCCTCGGGCTGGTCTTCTTCTCGACCATGCAGGGCTTCATGCTGGTCTTCAACCTCTACACCCAGATCGGGCTGGGCTACTCGCCCCTCAAGGCGGGACTGGTGATGGTGCCCTGGTCGGGCGGCATGATCGTCGGCTTCGGGATCGCCCAGGGTGTCGCCCGGTTCGGACGTGCCGTCCTGCAGGTGGGCGCGCTGGTCATGGCGGCCGGCGTGTTCGGCGTGTGGCTCACCCTCGAGATGGTGGGCAGCGGCGTCGGCCCCTGGCAGCTCCTGCCGTCCCTGCTCGTCACCGGCATCGGGATGGGCCTGCTCATGGCGCCGTTCTTCGACATCGTGCTCGCCAGCGTCGAGCAGCACGAGACGGGTTCGGCATCCGGCACCATGACCGCGATGCAGCAGCTCGGGGGCGCCTTCGGCGTGGCCCTCCTCGGCACCGTGTTCTTCGGCCTGCTGGGCGGCGGGATCGCCGGCGCCGTCGACCACCGCTCGGACGGCCTGCGGCAGCAACTGGCCGCCGCGCACGTCGCGCCCGCAGCTCAGGACCGCGTCGTGGTGGACCTGCGTGCGTGCTCCTCGGACCGCGCCGTCGCCAAGGACCCCGCCGCGACCCCCGCGTCCTGCGCGCGCCTGGAGAGGGACACCCGGGCCGCCGTGACCTCCCCTCAGGCCGGGGCACGCGTGCCCACCGCACTGAAGACCACCTCGCAGTCGGCCTTCCGCAGCGGCTTCGGCTCGGTCATGAAGACGGTGCTGTGGATCGTCGACGCCATGCTCGCCCTGACCTTCCTGCTCGCGTTCCTCCTGCCGCGCCACGCACGCCCAGAGGGACCAGCCGGGCATTGAGCCCCGGCCCGCCCGGCATCGCCCCACGGGACGACGGATGCGATACCTGCCCGGTGGACCGAGCCCTTGCACATCCCCCTGCCAGGGTTCGGCGGACGGGTGCTGCGTCTGGCCGATCTGATCGATCTCGCCCACCGCCTCGGGGCCGGGACGGACTGACGCAGTCATCGGTCGAGGCGCGGGTCCACCCTCCGTGGTTGAAGGCGGTGCGGACAGGGCCAGTGTGACGGTTGATCAACTCCTGCGCTCTGTCAGTGGGGCCAGGGTTACCCGGTGACCGTCGACACGGGGCAGCAGGAGTCGGAGGTGACGCTGTCCAAGGCCTGACCTCAAGGGCCATGGGGCCGGCCGGCACCACTGGTCGCGGGCGCCCGGCTGTCGCCGGTCCCCGGGTCCGCCCCGGGGCCGGCCATGGCCCGCGGGATCTCGTCGACGAACTCCGGGGACCGGTCGGCCTACTGGTCGCGCTTGGGCCAGATGAGGCCCTGATCGGTCCAGATGACACCCTTGTTGCGGCAGAGGCAGAAGGGGTGGCCGACGGGGTCGGCGTAGACGCGGAAACCGTAGCCGTCGGGGCCGACGCAGTCCCGTCGCAGGGTCGCGCCGAGGGCCAGGACGCGACGCTGTTCGGCCTCGATGTCGTCGACTTCGAAGTCGAGGTGGAACTGCTTGGGGTGCTCGCTGTCGGGCCACTGCGGGGCGCGGTAGTCCTCCACCCGGGTGAAGGCCAGTTCGATCTCGCCGAGCTGGATACCGGCCCAGTTCTCGTCGCTGCCTTCCTTGACCGGGAGCCCCGTCACCTCGGAGTAGAAGGCTGCCAGCTTCATCGTGTCCGGGCAATCGATGATGAAGTCGGTTAGTCGTAGCATCCCGCGATCTTGCCACAAGATCAAATGAGCCGGACTTTGAGACAGGTCCTAGTCGTCCGAGCCGGTAGCCGACGGCGGTACCTCGACGACGAAGAACAGGAAGGTGGGCCTGGTCGAAAGGTCGTCGAAGCCGTCGGGGAACAGTGCGCGGGCTGCCGGGTCGGGCTGCGGTTCGCTGATGGTGGCAAGGCGGAAGCCGGCGGCGGTGAAGGCCTCGGTCATCGCGCGCAACGACTTGCGCCAGAACCTCATCGGGGCGGACCGCCCGTTGAACGTCCAGTCGAAGGTGTAGCTGGTGGTCGCGAAGTAGTCGGGCCGAGGATCCTGGCACGTGTAGGCCACGAAGGGGTGGTCCACCGACGCGATCAGCCGGCCGCCGGGCCTGAGCACCCGCCGGAACTCGGCCAGCGTCGGCCCCCAGTCCTCCAGGTAGTGCAGGACCAGCGACGCGACCACGTCGTCGAACGCGCCGTCGCCGAAGGGCAGAGGGCCGCTGAGGTCGGCCGTGTGGAGGGCTGCGTCGTCACCGAGCCGATCCCTGGCCAGCGCCAGCATCCCGGCGCTGGCGTCGACGCCGGTGACGACGGCACCGCGGTCGCGCAGCGCTGCCGACAGGGGCCCCGAGCCGCAGCCGGCGTCCAGGATCCGACGGCCGGTCACGTCCCCGGCGAGGGCGAGTATCGCGGGCCGCTCGTAGTACGCGTTCACGAGACTGTTCTCGTTCTCCGCCGCGTACGCCTCGGCGAAACTGTCGTAGTCGTTCACCCGGATCCGGTCCGCGGGCCGGGCGAAGCCCTCGGGCACGTCGGTTGCGCGTTCCATCGCCGCAGCCTAGTGGTCGCATGATCCGCCGGACAGGCCAGGCCGTGAACCGACGCTGACCATCGCACTTCCCTGTTCGCGTCTTGGCCGGGATGCGTGTCGCGATATAACTTAATCTTTCAGTCGCGCCGCTGCCGGCGTCGCGTGGAGACGTTCGACAGATCAGGACGGAAGCATGTCGGGAGAGATCTCGCCCACCGGGAAGCGCTCCGCCTCCGGCTCGTCGCCCGAGCTGCGGGCCTCTCATGCGGACCGGGACCGGGCCGTGGATGCGCTGCGTGTCGCGGCAGGAGACGGCCGACTGACCGCGGAGGAGTTGGACGAGCGCCTGGAGGCCGCCCTGTCGGCGCGGACCATGGGTGAACTGGCCGCGCTCACCGCGGACCTGCCGCCCGCATGGGCTACGGGTGCCATGACCGGAGCAGAGGCCAAGGACGTCGTCCGGATCGAACAGGTCCACAGCGGCGCGGTCGAGCGCGTGGGGCGCTGGGTGGTGCCGCGGAGGCTGGAGCTCGCGGTGCAGTGGTGCGAGGTGACGCTCGACTTCACCGACGCCGTGATCACGCACGACACCCTGCGGATCGATGTGGACATGGCGGGGAAGACCCTGACGCTGGTCACCAGGCCGGGCATCGTGGTCGATAGCGACGGCCTGCAGCTGGTGCACTGCAGGGTCAAGTACCGTCAGTCTCCGGCGAGTCCTGATGTGCCGGTCGTTCTGCGAGTCGAGTTGGCCGGTCAGAAGGCCCACGGCCGCGTGGTGGTACGGCCCCCGCGGCGAACGTTCGGGCAGTGGCTGCTGCGCAGGCCCACGTCCTCTTCCGCGGGTGATTGACCCCATCGTGGTGAGCCGGTGGCCCGGCCAAGGTGAACGGGGGGCCTCAGCCCTTCTTCAGCAGTAGCTCCGTGTTGCGGTCGCGCGGGTCGCCCTGGAGGGTGAGGGAGCCTTCGTGCGCGTTGAACGAGAGTTCCCGGTAGAGGGCGGCGAGGCCGGTCTGGGACAGGTCGGTGAAGTCCGTGCGGTGCGGAGCGGCGGACTCGATCAGGGTGGTGTGCAGGGAGAGCGTGCCGTCCTTGTTGTCCACGAGCTCGATGAGCCGGGCCAGTTGCGGGAAGTCGACGTGGGAGGCGGTGGAGATCTCCCAGAAGGAGTGGCCGCCGCTGCCGGTGTGCGGGGTGATGGTGTTGCGGTGCACATGGCCGTTGACCCAGGCGACGACGTTGCGGTGCCGGCCGAGCAGTGCGAGCAGTTCGTCGCCGTTGTAGCGCTTCTCGTCCGGGCGGGCGGGGTCCGGGCGCGGGGTGGTCATCGAGGTGCTGGTGTAGTGGCTGAAGACGATGGCGTACTCGTCCTTGTGCGCGTTCAGCGTGCGTTCCAGCCAGGCCATCTGGGCCGCGCCGATCGAGCCGATGAAGTTGCCCCGCGGGTCGGTGGTGTCGAGGCTGATGCCGACGACGTGGTCGGAGACGCGGAAGGAGTAATACTGGGTGCGCTCCGCGAGGTTGGCCTGCGTGTAACCGTGGCCGACCGGGCCGGGGCCGGTGTACGCCGGGTCGAGGTGGGCCCTGACGTATTCGGCGGGCGTGAACAGGGCCCGGCGCTCGTCCGGGGTGACCGGGCGCATCGCGCGGGTGTGGGACTTCAGCAGGTCGCGCAGGCCCAGGCCCTTGGGGTCGGAGCCGTCGTAGATGCTCTGCTGCAGCTTGCGGGCCTCGGCGGCGGTCACGGTGTACAGCTTGCGGTCGCCGGTGGCGAACTCGGTGAGGTAGGAGTCCCCGTGCCCGAAGCAGCCGCCCAGGATGGAGTCGTGGTTGCCGACGGTGGAGTACCAGGGGAGGTTCAGGCCGGGACTGCGCACCTCGCGGGTCGCGGCCCGCAGGAAGCTCTCCAGGTGCGGGAAGCCGCGCTGCTTGTACTGGTCGCGGACGGTGGCCTCGGGCTGCCAGTACAGGCTCAGGCCGCTGCTCAGGGCGCCCTCGTAGTGGCGCGGGTCGCCCGAGTCGGGGGTGATGCGGCCGCCGCTGAGCACTTTCAGGTACCAGTCCAGCTCGATGCGGGAGTTGTTGTCGTTGTTGTCGCCGGTGGTGATGGCGAACTCCAGGGCGCTGCCGGTGACCGGCGCGCCGCGCAGCGCGTTGACCCGCTCGACCAGGGAGATGGCGCCCTGCACGGTGAGCGCCTCCTGCGGGCGCCAGGCGTGCGGCGAGCCGGCCTGCAGGAACTCCGTGCGCAACGGGTGCTGGCTGTCCATCACATGGAGGTCGGTGAGCTGTACGAACGCGGCGAGCGCGGTACGCCGCCCGGCGCGACCCGCCTTGGGCCGGGCCAGTTCGCCGCGCACGACCCGGCTCCAGCCGGGGCCGTCGCCGAGACGGCGGTAGCCGGAGCCGTTGCGGGCCGCCGCGACCGTGGCGAGCGTGGTGCCCTTCGTGTACGGGGCGAGGGGCGCGGCCGGTGCCTGCCGGGAGTGGGCCGTGGGCACCTCCCCCTGGGCAGGGTCGGCGGCGGCCCGGCCCTCCCCGGGCCGCAGGGCGAGTCCGACACCCGCGGTGAGGGACGCCGCCCCGGCGGCGAGCAGGGTGCGACGGTGCAGAGCGGCCCTCGTGGCGACAGAGCGTGTGCGCGACATGTGCGGTCTCCCCGATGCGAACGCGTCAGTGAGCAGTGGTCGCGGGGCCGTCGCTGTCGCGGACGTCCCGCTCGTTCTGGATCGTCGGCACCGGCGGTGACCTGGGCGCGAACACGAACTCAACACACGACGCCGATAACCGTACGTGGATCTTGAACCACCCTGAGTGTTCACGACCGCTCGCCGGAAGGCCGTGGGGCGGTCACTCCGTGTTCACGCCGCGGGGTAGCGGCCTCGCCGCTCTTGAGCGGCATCGACGGGCCTCCGGCCGGCCTCCGGCGGGGCCTCGGGTTTTCCCCACCCGGGATCCGCCGGTGACCACCATGGTCCGCGATGACCGTGATCCGTAGCTTCGAGGCATCGGTTCGAAGAGATCGCGAGAGGGCGGACCATGAGGCTGCGCAAGGCCAAGGGGCAGAAGACGGATGACCGGCCGGAGGCCGAGGGCACATCCGGTCTCGCCGTCGAACTGCGCGGCGTCCGGCGGCAGTACGGCCGCGGCTCCGGCGCCGTGCACGCCCTGGCGGTCATCGACCTCGCCCTGCCGCGCGGCACCTTCACCGCCGTCATGGGCCCCTCCGGCTCCGGCAAGTCCACCTTCCTGCAGTGCGCCGCCGGCCTCGACCGGCCCTCGGCCGGCTCCGTGCGCCTCGGCGGTACGGAGATCACGGGCATGCGCGAGAACCAGCTCACCGAACTGCGACGCAGCCGCCTCGGCTTTGTCTTCCAGGCCTTCAACCTCCTGCCCTCCCTCACCGTCGAGCAGAACGTGCTGCTCCCGATGCGCCTCGCCGGGCAGCGCCAGGACCGCCGCCGGGCGGCCGAGGTGCTCGCGCGTGTCGGGCTCGCGCACAAGGCGCGGTGCCGTCCCGGCGAGCTCTCCGGCGGCCGGCAGCAGCGCGTCGCCATCGCGCGCGCCCTGGTCACCAGCCCGGACGTGATCTTCGCGGACGAACCCACCGGGGCCCTCGACACCGGCACCGCCACAGAGGTCCTCGGCCTGCTCCGGCAGGCGGTGGACGCCCTCGGGGCCACCGTCGTCATGGTCACCCACGACCCGGCCGCGGCCGCATGGGCCGACCGCGTGCTGTTCCTCGCGGACGGCGTCTTCGCCGGCGGCCTCGACCGCGGCTCGGCGGAGCGGATCGCGACCAGGATGGCCGCTCTCACCTCCCGTACCGGCGCGATGGTGGGGGCCGCGGCGTGAGGAGACTCGCCCCCAACGGCCTCGCCCGCGCGGCCGTGCGCTGCAAACCCGCGACGTTCGCGGGCACGTTCGTCGCGCTGATGATGGCGGCGCTGATCGTCTCCGCCTGCGGCATCCTCCTGGAGACGGGCGCCCGCGCCTCGGTGCCGCCCGAGCGGTACGCGAAGGCAGCGGTGGTCGTGGCGGCGGACCAGTACGCCCGCCTCGTCACGGGCAGCGGCGACAGCCGGTCAGAATCGGCGGACCCGCTGCCGGACGCGGCGCGCGTCGACGCCGCGCTGGCGGACCAGGCGGCCCGCGCGCCCGGAGCCAAGGCAGCGGTGCCGGACTTCACGTTCCCGGTGCGCCGGGGCGACGGCACGCTGACGGGACACGGCTGGGGGTCGCACGCCTTCACCGGAGCCGCACTCACCTCCGGGGCCGCGCCCCGTACCGGCGAGGTCGTGCTCGACGCCGCCGCCGCGCGGGTCGTGAAGGCCGGCGTCGGCGACACCGTCACGCTCGAAACCGCCACCGCGTGGTTCGCCGACGCCCGGTCTCCCGCGCTCGCCGGGCATCCCGGCAAGGCGACGCCATCGCCGTACTGGCCGGGGAAGGGGCGGACACCGACGCCCTCGCCGCCGGTGTGAAGAAGGCGCTCGCCGGCTCCGGCGCCAAGGTGCACACCGGCGACGACCGCGGCGCCGTCGACGACCGCGGGCTCGGGTACGCCAGGGAGACGCTCACCGGGCTCGGCGGCTCCTTCGGCGGGATCGCCGCCGTGGTCGCCGTCTCCACCGCGTCCGGCACGGTCGCGCTGTCCGTCGCCCAGCGCGCCCGGGAGTTCGCGCTGCTGCGCGCCGTCGGCGCCACCCCGCGGCAGATCCGCCGTGCGGTCGCCGCCGAGGCGCTGCTCGTCGCGCCGCTCGCCGGGCTGGTCGGCTGCCTGCCCGGGATCGGGCTCGCGCACTGGTGGTTCGGGCAGCTGAAGGCCCGCGGGGCCGTTCCGGACGCCGTGGATCTGCACGTCTCCTGGATCCCGGTCGTCGTCGCCGTCGGCACGGGGCTGCTGACCGCGCTCGCCGCCGGCTGGGCGGCCGGGCGCCGGCCCTCGAAGACCAAGCCGGGGCAGGCGCTCACCGAGGCGTCGGTGGAGCGGCTGAGGCCGGGCGTGATCCGTACGGTGCTGGGCCTGGGCGCCCTGGCCGGCGGCGGGTTCCTCACCTGATGCGTGGCCTCACCGACGAGGCGCCCTATGTACCTCCGCTGGTGTACGCGGCCTTCGCCGGGGGCGCGGTGGGACTGGGCCTCCTGGCAGTGACCCTGCCGGCCAGCGCGGCCCTGCGGCGCTGAGAGGCTTTGACGACGCCCCCTAGGTGACCCCTAGGTGTATGCCCCACCGGCGATCGCGGTGCGGGCTGTTTCGTCCAGGGGAGCGGAAGCGCCCATCGAGCAGAGCACGCCACCGTCGATGTGTCCGAGCCTGAGCCGGTTGACGGTCAAGGTGGCGCCGCCTTGGCCGATGGCCGTGGACTGCGTGTGTTCCACGAGGCGGATGTCCGTCCACGGGCAGGCGGCGATCTCGGTGGACCGAGTGAGGACGATGCCTCGATCGAAAAGGTACAGCCGCGCGATGCGATCGTCACGGCGCTTCTCGTGGCGCAGTGTCAGGGGGACCAGCGCGACCGCGAGGGCGAGGAAGGCCGCCCCGAGCCCGGTGACCGCCGCGCCGTACGGGCCGGCGACCAGGCCGTTGCCGGGGGGCAACGGTACGATCCCAAGCCCCGGGCCCAGGCAGCCGACGTCCCCGCCGCCGAGCGTCCGGGTTCCTCGTGCGGGGCCGAAGCCGAGCCGTTCCGCGAGCCGCATGACCTCGCGAGGGGGCGCGTGTCCATCGCCGGTCTCTCCCATCGAACCACCGTCCTCTCCCGTTCCTGTGTCCGTACCCGCGTCAGAGGCGCTGGGCACCCGGGCCGCTCGGTGAACCGTCGTCCCTCGGGTCCTGCCCGCCTGCTTCCCGCACGTATGCTGCCTGCCTGTGGGCCGGGCGCAGACTTCTCCTGCGACCCAGGGAGGGACGGTGCGACATGACGGCTCGAACGCCGGCCGAGCAGGAGCTGGCCCGCTCCTGGACCACCGGTGACGGCAGCGTCAGGTTCGGCGTCATCGATCTGGCGGTCGACCACCGTCCGGATCGCACCGCCGTGCTGACATACCAGCTCACCGTGGAACGGCGGTGCCGGCCGGGTGAGCGTTGGACGGTCACTTCGCCCTGGCACGACAAGTCCTTCGCCGACGTCCTCACCTCGTCGGCTCCGGACCCCGACCGGCTCCGGCAGCTTGTGCACCTCGTCCGTGCGCTGTTGGAGGAGTGGTGGGACACCAAGGATCACAACCGGCAGTCGGCGAGGATGGGGCGCCGGCTTTCCTGAGCGGGAGCGGGAGCGGAAGACGAAGTCGGTGTCCCATCCCGGCAGCCGACGCCGTCGCGGCCCGCGGTGACCAGGCGGTCGCGGGACACCGCCGTCAACTGGCCGAGGGCCTCGCCATGGACGCCGAACCGGACCGGCTCATGGTCCAGACGTATCCCTCCCGGTCGATTCCCAGCCGCGTGGGCCCTTTGTGCCGACATGGAAGGGAGCGTCCAGACGAGCAGCCGGCCCTGGGGGCCTGCTGCCGTCGCGAGATCGTGCGGTTGAAGCCCGCCCTGCCGTCCGCCGACCGTGTGGCGGCCACCTTCAGCTCGATCGTGATGCTCTGGACGGGGAACTGGATGTCCTGGTGGCTCCGATCGCGCTGAGCGGCGAGCAGCTCGGCACGCGGCGCCTGGACGGCCTCGGTGAGTCCCATCCCCGGCATCTCATGGTCCTCGCCCGCCATGCAGCCCCACTCGGCATCCACTGCTGTGCGGGACCAGTGTCGCGGGTCCGGTCGCCCGCAGAAGGCCGCCGACCGGATACGGGGCCGGGGACACTACCGGCGGCTGGAGACCGCGTAGTACTGGAGGTCCTGCACGGTGACCGTGCGCCGTACCGGAAAGCGGGTCGTGACGGCGGCGACGGTGCCCCCCGCGCGGCGGACCACGACCTCGGTGCGGCCGGAATCCAGGGGCAGGTGCTGGGCGTGCACGCCGACGGGAGCCCGGTAGGTGTGAGGTGTGGTGCCCACCCGCGCGGCGACGGTGGCGGGCGCGGTCAGGAAGGTGAGCAGCTCCACCTGGTCGCGCGGGGGAGCGGTGCCCGGACGCGGGCGCATCAGCTGCGGCTGGAGCGAGGCTGCCCCGGTGTCCGTGAACTGGACACGGGAGGTGACGTACACGGTGTCGCGGACGATCCGCGGCCAGGTCCCGGTCTTGAACCGGGTGAGGTAGTAGGAGGAGATGTCCAGGTAGGTGTGGCCGTTGTGCAGCGAGGGGGCGAACTGGCTGCCCTCCGAGTAGTCGTTCCAGGTGGTGAGCTGCACCCAGTCGGCGCCGTCGGAGATCGCGTGGTTCCAGGTGGAGCGCAGGGTGGCGGTGTTGCCGGCCTCGTCGTAGACGCCCTGGTCGGGCCGGGCGTCCTGCACGGACACGGCCTGCATCCACTTCTTGCCCAGGGAGTGGGCGAGTCGGATGTCGCCGGGAACGTTGTTCTGGCGGGTGTAGCTGCGGTTGCCCCAGGAGGAGAAGGCGTGGCTGATCGGTGCGAACCGCTCGGCATTGGCGCGGAAGTCCAGGAAGACCGGGACGAGGGCGGTGGCGATGCCGTGGTCGCGCAGCCGCGCCATGACCTGGCTCCACCAAGCCGGGTCCTGGGCCTCGGCCTTGAACGGGGAGACCACGAGTCGCCCGTCGCCCAGCCGGTACGCGGACGGCGACGCGGCGAGCAGGGCCAGCTGGTCGCCGAGGGTGCCCGGGTCGGTGTGCAGGGACGCCATGTCCGGCATCAGCACGATCCGGAAGCCCGGGTCGACGCGGTGCGCCGCCTGCAGGAGCAGGTCGACGCGCTCACGGTTGACGCCGGTCAGGGAGAGGATGTCGACGGTGAACCCGTCCAGCCCGGCGTCCCGGGCGGTCCTCACCTCCCGTTCCAGATTGGCCAGTTGCCAGTCGCCGTCGGCCGGCGGCACGGGCAGCGGCCGGTCGCGCAGCAGCCCGCCGTAGGAGGCGTGCCTGCCCTGCTCGCCCCGCGGTGTGAGGTAGTTGCGGGCGTAGTAGTCGTCCTCCGCGGGCTGGTTGTCGAGGGAGAGCGGATACGGGGGGAAGTAGTGCGCGAACACCAGATGCGGGCTGTCGCGCAGCACGTGGGGGCTCGGCAGGTCGAAAGGAAGCGCGGCGGCACTCGTGCGCCGGGTGCCGGGTGCGGTGTCCGTGCGGTCGAGGGCCAGCCCGGTGCCCGCGATCAGTGCGATCAGTACCAGCCCGGCCAGGGTGCCGAGTGCGGTGCGCCGGCGGCCGCCCGGCGGCCTTCGGTGGGCGCGCGTCGGACGAGCGGTGTGATCCGTCATGGGTGTCCTCCGCGGGCGCCGGTGGCCTTCGGTGCGAACTCTAGTGCGCCCGCCGCCCGTTGTGCGGCGAACCGCGCCGTACGGGCGGCTTCGTTCGTGATCGCCGCCCCGTCGGAGCGTCGTGGCGCCGGGCCGGTGGGCTCCGTGCGACGACCGGGATGCGGTACGCGCGGGACGCATGCGGTGACGCCCCGCCCAACGCACCGAAATTCCCACCCAGATGAGTCAAGTGTGCTGCATGGCGTGTCATGTACTCGTATGGTTCGCGGAACAACAAAACATGCATGCGAGCCCGTTCGGATCCGGGGAAGACCGGCGGGCTCGTCGAGGCAGGGGTCCGTGACCGGACCCCGGAGCCGGGGGGGTACATGAGAAGATCCAGGCGGCTGAGCGCCGCCCTCGTCCTGTCCACCGCGGCCGGCCTGGGCCTGGTGGCCCTGCCGCAGCCGGCCGCCGCACTGACCCCGCCCGTCGCCTTCACCGCCGACGACCTGCCCACCTGGCAGACCAACGGCATCGTGTGGGCCCTGGCGGAGGCACACGGCACCGTTTTCGCGGGTGGCACCTTCTCGCAGGTGCGCCCGCCCGAGGGAGGAAGCGGCACCGCCCAGAACGCGGTGAACTTCGTCGCGCTGGACGCGGCGACCGGCGAGCCCACGTCATGCAAGCTGTCCTTCACCATCGGCAGCGGCACCGCGACCGTGCGGGCGCTCGCCGTCTCGCCGGACAAGGAGACGCTGTACGCGGGCGGTTACTTCAGCGCCGTCAACGGCACGCAGGTCAGCAGCCTCGCCGCCATCGACATCGCCACCTGCACACCCAAGGCCGGCTTCCACCCGAGCGTCTCCGCCACCGTGCGGGCGCTCGCCGTCACCGACGACACGGTGTACCTCGGCGGCGACTTCTCCTCCGTCGGCGGCAGCGCGCACGCGCGGTACGCGGCGGTCGACGCCACCAGCGGCGCGGTCAAGCCGTTCCAGGCCGACGTCGACGAGCCCGGCCGTGCCCTCGCGGTCACCCCGGACGGCAAGAACGTCGCCCTCGGCGGCGACTTCTTCACCGTCAACGGCGCGAACTCGCACGCCCTGGCCGTCGTCGACGCGACCACCGGAGCCAACGTCCGCACCTATCCCGGATTCATCGAGAACAACTCCGTGGTCAAGTCGATCGACACCGACGCCACGGGCTTCTACACCGGAAACGAGGGCACCGGCGGGGGCGTCTTCGACGGCCGTATCGCCCTCGACCTGTCCACGCTCGACCAGCGGTGGCGCGACACCTGCCTCGGAGCCACCCAGGCCGTCAAGTCCTACCAGGGCGTGCTCTACAGCGCCTCGCACGCCCACGACTGCTCCAGCGTCGGGGAGTTCCCCGACGGGCGCCGCCACCACCTGCTCGCGGAGCCGACGACCGGGACCAGCAAGCTGGGCTGGTTCCCGGACACCAACGACGGTCTGGGCGAGGGCATCGGCCCGCGCGCCATGGTGGTCTCCGAGACCTCCGACAACAAGTACATGTGGGTCGGCGGCGAGTTCACCACCGTCAACGGCTCGCCGGCCCAGGGCCTCACCCACTTCGCGGCCTCCCCTGACACCGGCGCCCCGTCGGTGCCCTCCGTCAGCGCCGAGTCCGTGAAGCCGACCGAGGCCCACGTCCGCTGGCGGGCCAGTCTCGACACCGACGACACCAAGCTGACGTACAAGGTCTACCGCAACGGCGGTGCCACGCCCGTGTACACCGTGGACGGCGACTCCGTGGAGTGGTCGCGCCCGCAGCTGTCGTTCACCGACACGAACGTCAGCGCCGGCTCCACCTACACCTACCGGGTGACCGCCACCGACGGCGCGGGCAACACCTCGGCGCTGTCGTCCTCGGCGACGGTGACGGTGCCGGCCTCCGCCCAGAAGTACGCCGCCCAGGTGCTCGACGACGGCGCGACGCTTTACTGGCGCTACGACGAGTCCACGACCCCGTTCGTCGGCGACACCTCACCCGGCGACCAGAGCGGCATCCACCTCAACGGGCCCTCGCTGCGCCAGACCCCGGCGGCCGTGACCGGTCCGTCCACCGCCATCGGCTTCGATGGCACCGACCAGCAGGTCTACAGCGACAAGCGCACCACGGTGCCGAGCGGGTACTCGATCGAGACCTGGTTCAAGACCACCACCGACCGGGGCGGCAAGCTCGTCGGCTTCGGCAACAACACCACGCGCGCGAGCAGCAACTACGACAAGCACATCTACATGCGCAACGACGGCCGGCTGGTCTTCGGCGTGTGGACGGGCACCGCCCGCATCATCACCTCGCCGGCCGGCTACAACGACGGCGCGTGGCACCATGTCGTCGCCACCCAGGGCGCCTCCGGGATGGCGCTGTACGTGGACGGCAGCCAGGTCGGCACGCTCGCCGAGACGAACAACCAGAACTACAGCGGTTACTGGCACGTCGGCGGCGACAACCTCAACGCCTGGCCGAACCAGCCCTCCAGCAACTACTTCGCCGGCCAGATCGACGAGACCGCGATCTACCCGTCGGCCCTGAGCGCGGCCCAGGTGCAGAGCCACTACACCGCGGCATCGGCTCCGGCCGACAGCGTGCAGACCGTTCGAGCCTCGGACGACACCTACGTCAACGCCGGTGCCACCGGGACCAATTACGGCACCTCCACCTCGCTGGCGGTCCGCGGCAGCTCGGCGTACGAGTCGTATCTGCGCTTCGACCTGCCGGCCGCCCCGGCCGGGACGGTGCTCAAGAGCGCGCGGCTGGCGGTGAAGACCACCACGCTGAGCAGCGCGGGCAGCACGGACGACATCTCCGTGCGGCCGGTCACCGGAAGCTGGACGGAGACGGGAACCACCTACGCCTCCAGGCCCGCCGTGTCCTCCGCCGTCGTCGGCACCCTGAGCGGGGCCACCGACCTGTCGACGGTCTACTCGGCGACGCTCGACACCGCGGCACTCTCCCCGGCCCTGGGGGGCGCCTACGACCTGGCGCTCACGAGCACCGGGACGGACGCGCTGTGGCTGTGGTCCAGCGAGGCACCGGCCGCGGAGAACACGCCGCAACTGGTGCTGACCTTCGGGGCGCCGTAACCCTCACCGCGTCCCCGTGTGCGGGGCACCGGACCGCCGACCGGTGCCCCGCACACCACGCCCGGGCCGCACCCGTGTGCGGCCCGCCTCCGTACGGCCGTTCGGGTCGCCCGCGTGCGGACGGTACGTGGCGGTCCGCACGGCGCCCGCCACGCCGGGATCACCGACACCCTTGACACCACCCGACTACGGAGGGAGCATCCTCCCGGTTCACTGACAACGTTGTCGGCAGTCCGGGCGGGAAGCGGACGCGCCTGTGTCCGAAGCGTCTTGACATACCGTCAGGCAAGAAAGGCGGGAGCCGTGCCAGGCTCATCGATACGTCAGACTCATGTGGGGAACCGGTCCCGTCGGAGACGGCGAGCTCTCGGTGCCGTCGCGACGGCCGCCCTGGTGGCCGCCGCGACGGCCATGACCGTCACGCCGGCCTCGGCGGCAGCGGGCCGCGGCGAGGTCAAGGACCCGGTCTCCTACGTCGACCCGCTGATCGGCTCGTCCAACGCGGGCAACACCTATCCCGGCGCCGTCCGGCCGTTCGGCATGCTGGCGTGGAGTCCGCAGAACTCCCGCGGCAACCAGGCCTCGACCCCCGCTCCGGGCGGTTACCAGTACAACGCGACGAAGATCCGGGGCTTCAGCCTCACGCACCTCAACGGCGTCGGATGCTCCGGCGCCAACGGCGACATCCCGATCATGCCGTACGTGGGCGACGTGGACTCCTCGCCCACGGCCGACACCACCGACTCCACGTACGCCGCCACCTTCTCCCACGCCGACGAGGAGGCCTCCGCCGGCTACTACAAGGTGCGACTGGACAGCGGCGCCTCCGCCGAGCTGACCGCCACCCCCCGCACCGGCTCGGGCCGCTTCGGCTTCCCCGCCGGCAAGCCCGCCAGCATGCTGTTCCGGACGTCCAACTCCGAGAGCGGCAGCACCGCCGCCGACGTCCAGGTGAACGCCGCCGACAGGACCGTGACCGGTTCGGTCAGCGCCGGCAACTTCTGCGGACCGCAGAGCGCGAACAACCGCAAGGACCTCTACACGCTCTACTTCACCGCGCACTTCGACACACCGTTCGCCAAGGTCGGCACCTGGACGGACGGAAACCTGCGCCCGGACTCCACCTCCGCCGAGGGCGGCACGGGCATCGGTTCGTCCGGAAACCCGGTCGCCGGAAAGGGCTCAGGGGCCTACGTCACCTTCCCGGCGGGCACCACCGACGTCCAGGCGAAGGTGGCCATCTCCTACGTCAGCCCGCAGAACGCGGAGGCAAACCTCCGCGCGGAGAACCCGCCGGCCAAGACCTTCGGTGCCGTCGAGTCCCAGGCGAAGGCGGCCTGGAAGAAGGAACTGAGCAAGATCGAGGTGAGCGGCGGCAGCGAAGCCCAGCGCACCACCTTCTACACCGCGCTCTACCACTCGATGCTGGAGCCGACCCTCACCAGCGACGTCGACGGCCGTTACCTCGGCGCCGACCGCAAGCCGCACAGGCTGGCCAAGGGGCAGAAGGCGCAGTACGGCACCTTCTCCGGCTGGGACCAGTACCGCGCCCAGGTGCAGCTGATGACCCTGTTGAACCCGAAGGCCGGCAGCGACTACGCGCAGTCCCTGTTCAACTACGCGCAGCAGAGGGGCGGCGAGTGGGACCGCTGGCTGCTGGAGAACGGCAAGACCAGCGTCATGTCGGGCGACCCCTCCGACCCGGCGCTCGCCAGTGTCTACGCCTTCGGCGGGCATGACTTCGACGTGAAGGGCGCCCTGAAGTCGCTGGTCACCGCCGCGACCGTGCCCACGGCGAACGACTCCGACAGCGCGGGCTGCAACGTGGAGTGTGTGGGGCAACGCCCCGCGCTCGACAAGTACCTGACTCTCGGTTACGTACCGTCCGACGGCTGCCACTGCTGGGGCGGCGCCGCCGAGACGCTGGAGGACGCGGCGGCCGACTTCGCCCTCTCCTCGCTCGCCGGCCAGATCGGGGACCACGCCACCGAGAAGAAGTTCCTCGACCGCTCCGGCAACTGGACCAACGTCTTCGACCCCGACGCCACACCGCGGGGCGGCTACATCCGTGACCGGAAGGCCGACGGCACCTGGGCGGGGACGTTCACCCCGGGCACCGGCAGCGGATTCGTCGAGGGAACCAGCGCCCGCTACACCTGGATGGTCTACTCCGACGTGGCGGGACTCGCCAGTGCCATGGGCGGCGACGAGGCGGCCGTCGCCCGCCTCGACTCCTTCTTCCGCACCCCGGACGGTGCCTTCGACTTCTCCGCCGAGGACGGCACGCGCTACGACCCGACCAACGAGCCCGACATCAACGCGCCTTATCTGTACGACTACCTGGGAACGCCGTACAAGACGCAGGAGACGGTCCGCGCGGAGATGGACCGGCTGTGGAACGACACCCCCGGCGGTATCCCCGGCAACGACGACGCAGGGACGATGTCGTCCTGGTACGTCTTCTCGGCGCTGGGCATGTACCCGCAGGTGCCCGGCCGCGCCGACATGGTGCTCTCGGCGCCGCTGTTCCCGCGCGCCGTGGTCCACACCGGCAACCACAGGACCATCACGGTCGACGCGCCCGCGGCGTCGGCGGACAACATCTACATCCAGAGCCTGAAGACCAACGGCAGGAAGTCCGACAAGCCCTGGGTCCCCGCCTCGTTCGTCACCCACGGCGGCACCCTGGACTACACCCTCGGCGCCGAGCCCAACACCTCCTGGGGCGGCGCCAAGGCCGATGCCCCGCCGTCGTTCCCGGGCGGCGGAGTGAAGTTCTTCACCGGGCTCACCCCCTCCGAGCTCAAGGCGGAACCCGGTGGTGACTCCGCCACCGCGACGGTCAAGGTGCAGGCGCTCCAGGACAAGGACACCGAGGTCCACTGGAGCGCCACACCCCCGGCGGGCATCACGGTGACGCCCTCCCAGGGCGACTTCACGGTGCCGGGTGGTGGCTCCGCCGGCGCGAAGGTGTCCGTCTCGGCCGCCGCCGGGACCAAGGAGGGCTTCTACACCATCCCGGTGACGTTCACGTCGTCGTCGGGTGCGGCGCTGCCGAAGACGTCGGCGGCGGTGACCGTCGCCGCGAGGAACAGCATGCTGTGGAACGTCAACAGCAACGGAATCTCGGCGGACGACACCGACCCGCAGGCCAACTTCGACGGTGAGGGCTGGAGTTACTCGGCCACCGCGCTCGCCGCCGCCGGCGTGGAACCGGGCGGTTCCGTCTCCTCCGGCGGCTTCACCTTCACCTGGCCCGGGGCCGCCGCCGGTGACCCCGACAACATCGAGGTCGTCGGAGGCGGTCAGGTGCTCGCCGTACCGGCGGACGCGGGCGCCACGAAGCTGAGTTTCCTGGGCAGCGCGGCGGAAGGGGCGGCGAGCGGCACGGTGACGCTCACCTACACCGACGGCACGACCCAGCAGGCCCAGATCGGCTTCAGCGACTGGACGCTCGGCGGCGGTTCGCAGAAGCCCTCCTTCGGCAACACGGTCGCCATCACCACCGCCTACCGCGACGTGCAGGGTGGCGGCAAGGACCCGGTGGCCACGGACGTCTTCGCCACCGCGCCCATCGCGCTGCAGCCGGGCAAGCGGCTCGCGAGTGTGACGCTGCCCGCCACGACGAACGGCGGCGTGATCCACATCTTCGCGGCGGCGACCGCCTGACGACCGATCCGACCGGTTGCGGCCACGCACAGGCCTGCTCAGCCCTGCGAAGGGTTGAGCAGGCCTTCGCCACGTACCAGTTCGGTGGCCAGGAGGTCCATCAGGAGGCCGTCGTGCCAGGTGCCGTCCGGGCCGCGCTCGTACTGCCGCATGATGCCGACCGGCCGGAAGCCGACCTTGGTGTAGCAGCGGATCGCCGCGGTGTTGTCCGCTGCCGGGTCGATGATCAAACGGTGATAGCCGTGGGCATCGACGAGATGGCAGGCCAGAGTCCGCACGGCCTCGGTGCCCAGACCCCTGCCGTGCACCCTGGGATCGAGGAAGAGATCGATGCCGGCGTGCCGGTAGTCCGGCTCGTCCTCGGCGTACCACTGGATCATGCCGATGACCCGCTCTCCCTGATCGATGGTCAGGGACCGGGTACCGGGGTCCTCCAGATCGGCTGCGATCTCTGCCTCGAGATCGTCTCCGCCTCTCCAGCGTGCACGCACTTCAGGTGTGGCCCGGATGGCGGCCAAGGCATGGATGTCGTCACGGACGGTGGGGCGGAGGATGAGGGAGGCCCCGCGCAGCACAGTCATGACCGGAACCCTACGCGACCTGCCCGCCTCGGAGCGGCTCGCAGTGGAGAGAGCCCGGAGTCCGGGCGAGCGGCATCCGGGCGTCGCGGCGGCCGTCATCGTGCATTGCGCCTGAGCACTTTGTGGCTTCTGCCGCCGTGCCGATGAGCACCCCTCTCATGCCGTTCCCGCGCGGTCGGCATGGACGAGGCAGGACCCCTGTCCGCGGGCAGTTGTGGGGACGGGGGCCCTGCCAGGTGTCGGTGGGTCAAGGGATGGGTCAGCTCTTGGCGTTGAGGACGGGGTAGTAGCCGGAGGCGTGGCCGGTGGCGGTGGGGTGGTAGGACTCCCAGCTCGGGGAGATCACCAGGGAGTGCAGCCAGTCGTCCCCGGAGCACAGCTCGTGGCCGTTGAAGGTGGAGCGGACGTCACCGAAGACGAAGCCGTGGGCCGTCGCCCGGCCGGAGATGACGCTGTCGAGGACGTCCGCGGCCTCGTCGATCTTGCGGTGCTTCGTGTCGCTGAGCCCGACGCAGAAGACGCCGAGCGTGTACACGTGCGGGTACCCCAGAACGACCACCTTGGCATTGGGGGCCTTGGCATGGATCGCGTTGTAGGTGGCGTCGAGGCGGGCGGGAAGCGTGTTCTGGGCGTAGCTCTCGGCCTGGTTGACCCGGTTGACGCAGTCGGTGTCGGAGCCGGTGACGCAGGTGGTCATGACGTCGGAGAAGCCCGCGTCGTTGCCGCCGATGGTGAGGGAGACCAGTGTGGTGGTGGAGTTCAGGGGGCCGAGCTGGGAGTTGGTCACATCCGTGGTCACCGCCCCCGAGCAGGAGGTGTCGGCGAACGCCGAGGGGGCGTGGGCGTTCTTCCACAGGTACGGGTAGGCGTTGAAGCTGCGGTGGCAGCCACCGCTGGCACTGTCATAGTTCCCGGCGCCGTTGCCGGCGGAGTAGGAGTCCCCCAGCGCGACGTAGACCGGTCCGGCGGCCTGTGCGGGAACGGCCAGGGTCAGGCTGAGCAGCGTGGCGAAACACAGTGTGGCGAGAGCTGTCAGGGACTTGATGGGTCTCACGAAACCTCCCGGGGCAGGAGCCGGCTGCCAGGGGTGGGGCAGCAGGCGGTGACTGGAACGTCGTGCTCATGACAGGACCGCGCGAGGACGTGCGCGTCCTGGCCATGCCTGGGGTGTGGGCAAGTCGAACGTGAAGGGCCGCCGTGCTGAGGGGCGGTGGGCGTGCGACGGATCGCGGGGGACCGGTGTGCGTGCTGTCAGGGCATGATCAGCTGAGCGTCAGTGCATGGTGACGCCGTGCGGGCTCGGCACCTCGGTCATGACCTGGAGCGGGGCGGTGCTGTCCGAGGTGCAGGTGTCACTGCCGCTGGCGGGCGTTGCCCCGCTCGCCGTGGAGCCGGCGAGCGGGGCAACGCCCGAACCGGCGGGCCCGGCGCACGGGTTGGTGGGGGCGAGGCCGTGAAGGTCTGGCTGCTTGCGGTCGGCGGTGGCGTTCAGGGCTCGGGCGGTGCCGCCGTGGCCATGGTGGGGGGCCGGATCCGGAGGTGGGGGCCACCGTCCGGGCGGCGCCCGGGATGCTCGGTGGTCTGTGTCGTGAGCGCTGCCGCCGCCGACAGGAGGGACTCCGTGGCGATCGGTCCGGCGGGTGTTGTGGTGTTGGACGTCCTGATCCGCACGCGTTCCTCCTGGGGGTGGGGAGGTCGGTCAGCAGGTACGACAGCGGCACGGGAGTTCGCCTGGCCGGCTGGCTAGGCATGCTCCTGACAAGTTCAATACGAGAGTATTCCGGGGTGCGGGGCGGTCGGCAAGGAGTCGGCGCGGAGAATTTACGCGCGTAGCCCCGGGACGCGTCCCACCGGGACACCAACCCCCTCTGCACGGCGCGCCGATGAGCCGACGTCATGCCCTGGTGGCCGAAGCCGCCGACGTCACGCCCCGACGCGGGACAGCTGCAGCTCTATGTGCTCCAGCAGCATCTCCAGGGCGGCCGGGAAGGCGCTGTGCGGCATGCGCCGGGCGAGGAGATGGGCGGTGGCGGCGATGTGGGGATGAGAAGCGGCGGGCAGGCGCGCGTACGTGGACTGCCACATCTCCTCGTCCCTCGTACGAGCCTCGTCCGCCAGCGCGAGGGACCCGGCGTCGAGCGCGGCGAAGGCGAGACTCTGGTCGATGAACACGTGGTACACGCCGACCGCCACCGGGTCGGGCAGCCCGGCACCGCGCAGGATGCCGAGGATGGTCTCGTCCACCGCGATCTCGCGCGGTCTGCCGGTGACCCGGCTGGCGGTGAGGACGGCGGCCTGTGGGTGGGCGAGGTAGGAGGCGTGGATGGCCCGGCCCAGAGCACGCAGGTCCGCGCGCCAGTCACCGGTGGGCGCCCAGCTGCCCAGGGCCCGTCCCATCAGCTCGTCCCCGATGGCCCGGGCGAGATCGTCCATGCCCGCGAAATAGCGGTACAGAGTGCTCGGATCGGCGCCGAGTGCCGCCCCCAGACGGCGTGCCGTGAGTCCGGTGCTGCCGTGCTCGCGCAGCACACGCAGAGCGGTGCGCACGATGATCTCCTCGGACAGCACGGTGCCGCCGCGCGTACGCCGCCGCCGCTGACGCGCGGCCTCCGGCACGACTTGCTTCGCCATCTCCGCCGCATCCTCCTCCGGCCGCCCGGACGCCGCCTGCACACCGCCTGCACGCCGACTCGCCTCCGGCCCTTATGCCAACGCGGTTGACCTTACAGTCCCGCGTCGCGTTGCATCGACCCCGTCCGGAGGCGCTCGCCTCCCGGAACGAAAGGTGTGTGACATGCGCGTACTTCTCGTGGGCGCCGGTGGCGTGGGGACGGCCGTCACCCGGATCGCGGCTCGCCGCGACTTCCTCACCCACATGATCGTCGCCGACTACGACCTCTCCCGTGCCGAAGCCGCGGTCGCGGCGCTGGGGGAGCGCGGTGCCCGGTTCGGCGCACGGCGGGTGGATGCCTCGGACTGCGACGCGGTCCGCCGGATCCTCCTCGAGGAACGGTGCGACGTGCTCCTCAACGCCACCGACCCCCGGTACGTGATGCCGCTCTTCATCGCGGCTCTGGAGGCCGGGGCGCACTACCTGGACATGGCGATGTCGCTGTCCGCTCCGCACGTCCCGCGTCCCTACGAGGAGTGCGGTGTGAAGCTCGGCGACGAACAGTTCGTCCTGGCCCGGCGCTGGGAGGAGGCCGGACGGCTGGCGCTGGTCGGCATGGGTGTCGAGCCCGGACTGTCCGACGTCTTCGCCCGGTACGCGGCGGACGAACTCTTCGACGACATCGAGGAGATCGGTGTCCGCGACGGCGCGAACCTGACGGTCGAGGGCTACGGCTTCGCACCGTCCTTCAGCATCTGGACGACCATCGAGGAGTGCCTCAACCCTCCGGTGGTCTACGAAAGGGACCGCGGCTGGTTCACCACCGCCCCGTTCAGCGAGCCCGAGGTCTTCGACTTCCCCGAGGGCATCGGTCCGGTGGAGTGCGTCAACGTCGAACACGAAGAGGTTCTGCTGATCCCTCGCTGGGTGGACGCGCGCCGTGTCACGTTCAAGTACGGCCTCGGTGACGACTTCATCGCCAAGTTGAAGATGCTCCACGAGCTGGGACTGGACGCTACGGCCAGGGTGACGGTGCCTGGCGAGGACGGGCCCGTACGCGTCTCCCCGCGCGACGTCGTCGCCGCCTGCCTCCCCGATCCGGCCGGACTGGGGGAGCGGATGACGGGCAAGACCTGTGCCGGCACATGGGTCAAGGGCACCAAGGACGGGGCGCCGCGAGAGGTGTACCTGTACCACGTGGTCGACAACCAGTGGTCGATGCGCGAGTACGGCTCGCAGGCCGTCCTCTGGCAGACGGCTGTCAACCCGGTCGTCGCCCTGGAACTGCTGTCCACCGGCGACTGGTCCGGCAAGGGTGTCCTCGGTCCGGAAGCTCTGCCCCCACGCCCCTTCCTGGACCTCCTCACCGCGTACGGCTCTCCTTGGGGCCTGCGCGAAGAGAACTGATCGCGGGCGAGGCGAGGCGTGGCGACGACGGCTCGCGGCGGGACGCCACGACCGTGGTTGAGCCTGCCGTAGCCGCCCACCGGTCCGGCGGGGGGAGGGCGATGCGGCGGATGTGGCCCCTGATCGTGTCAGGGGCCACGCTCTCGTTCGCCGGCCGGGCACGGCGAGGGCAGGGAGCGGGTGACCCGCATCCCTGCCCTTGTTTCGGCGGCCGGCTTTCTCCCACCCGCCGTGCGGGCCGTCGTCATGTGCGGCGGACGGGCGGCCTGCCTACGGATCGCTTACGGCGCCACGTCCTCCAGCCGCTGCCCGCTCGTCTCCTCCGCGCCCGCCGCTGCCGTGACCGACCGCGCGAGGGCCACCACCGCCAGGGTCACGAAGACGGTGCCGAGGGCGCCGTCCGCGTAGACCGCGCCGTAGTCGACGAAGTAGCCGGCGAACCACAGGGCCCCGACGACCAGGGCGCGCCTGCGGTAGCGGCCGGAGAGGAGTTCGCGCAGGCCGCCCCTGCCCGCGGTCCGGCGTGCGACGGGCACCGGGGGCGCGGGTTCGGGGAGGGGGGCCGCCGGTGATCCTCTCGCCCTTCTTCTCGATCGCGGCCATGGTGTCGAGCACCTGCTCGTGGCGCCCGTGGCCGGCGAGCCGGCGCGGCGACTCCGGCACGTACCGGGCGACCACGAGACACAGCACACCCGGGACATCCCAGCCGACGAGATCCTCATCGCGGGCGAGTTCTGCGCGCCGCCTCCACTCCGGAGCGGCCTCGGGGACTGCACCGCATCGATCTCGACGGGCACGCCCCCGACCTGGACCGCCTCGAGTCGAGCGGCTACCCGTACCGCGAGATCGAGTACGCCTACACCTACGGCCGTCCGCCTGCCGACTCGCTGGCCTCCAGCTTCCTGGCGTTCGCCGTCGACAACGGAACGGGCAAGGGAGTGGTCGCCACCCACGGGCATCTGCCGTGCGGAACACCCGTGGGACTGCGGGTCTGCGGCGTGATCGACTGAGCCTCCAGTCCGGCCGGCGATGAGCGGGGGCAGGAGCCGAACCCGCCGTGGGAGACGACCGCTCGCCATGGGAGACGACCGCTTGCCATGGGGGCGACCGTCACCCTGTTCCGGTTCGGCCATCGGGCGCGCTGTGCCGGTGCCGGTCGCTCAGGAGGGCCGGGGACCCGCGGCGCGGCGGAGCCGGTTGGCGATCGCCAGTCCCAGCCCGTCCTCCACGGGCAGGGACGCGATGATGAGGTCGCACCCCTGCTGGTCGAGCTCGCGCAGAAGTCCGTACAGGCCGCGGGCGTAGGCGGTGAGCGAGTCGGGGAGGGCCACCACGGCGTGCGCCTTCACCGGGGCGTCGGCGAGGGCGGGCGGAAGGAAGACGCCGACCTGGTGCCCCAGCTCCTGCGCGCGCTCCGCTTCGGCGACGACCTTCTCGGGCTCGACGAGGACGACCCGCGCCCGCGGTGCGTAGTGTGACGGGTGCTGGCCCGGCACCCGGATCCGGCTTGTCGAGGGGACCGCGAGCCGGTGCCCGAGCACCGCTTCGAGATCCTCGCGCGTGACCCCGCCGGGCCGGAGGATGCTCGGGATCTGGCCCGTCGCGTCGACGATGGTCGACTCGACGCCGACCTGGCAGGGGCCGCCGTCAAGGACGAAGTCGACTCCGTCGCCGAGCTCCGCCCGGACGTGCTCGGCCGTGGTGGGGCTGACCTGGCCGAAGCGATTGGCTGACGGGGCTGTGACACCGCCGCCGAAGGCCGCGAGCAGTGCCAGGGCGACGGGGTGGTCGGGCACGCGCACGGCCACCGTGTCCAGGCCGCCGGTCGCTTCCAGGGGCACCCGCCGGCCCCGGCGGAGGACCAGCGTCAGGGGCCCAGGCCAGAAGCGCTCGGCCAGTAGGCGCGCCGTCGCGGGCACGTCCTCGACCCAGTCGTCCAGGTGCTGAGCGCCGCCGATGTGGACGATGAGCGGATGGGAGGGCGGGCGCCCCTTGACCTCGAAGATACGCGCGACCGCGGCGGGATCCTCGGCGTCTGCGCCCAGACCGTAGACGGTTTCGGTCGGGAAGCCCACCAGACCCCCCGCGCGCAGAACACCGGCCGCCTTCTCGATGTCACTGGTTGTTGCCGACACCCTCGCATCCTCTCACCGATCTGCTCCGGCCCGTCCCGTGGCCCCGTCGACGCATAACGACGAACCGGGTCCGACGGCACCGCCCACGGGCGGTCAGGACGTGGCGGAGACCGCCTCGTCGAGGCCGCGGGCGGCGACGAGTTGCGCGCTGCCGTCGGCGAGGCGGTAGCACAGGCCGACCACGGCCGCCCGGCCGGCGGCGACGCGCTCGGTGAGGATACGGGAGCGGTCCAGCAGCAGGTCGACGGTGGACCTGACGTGCTCGGCGAGGACCTGGTCCGCCTCGAGACGACCGGCGGCCCGGGCGGCGAGCACGCTGGGGGTGACGCGCTCGACGACGTCCCGGATGTATCCGGCGGGCGCCTTGCCGTCCTCCAGCGCGGCGCACGCGGCGCCCACCGCGCCGCAGGAGTCGTGGCCGAGGACCACCACCAGCGGGCAGTCCAGCACGTCCACCCCGTATTCGATGCTGCCCAGCACCTCGGCGCCGACGATGTGGCCGGCGGTGCGGACCACGAACAGGTCACCCAGCCCGCGGTCGAAGATGATCTCGGCGGCCAGCCGGGAGTCCGAGCATCCGAACAGCACCGCGAAGGGATGCTGGACCGGCGCCGTCTCGGCGCGGCGGGTGGCGTCCTGGTTGGGGTGCTCGGGGGTGCCCGCGACGAAGCGCCGGTTACCGGAAAGGAGCAGATCGAAGGCTTCCGCGGGCGTCAGGGAGGGGGTCTGGATGGTCATGTCGGCAGCATACGAGCAGGCACCGTGGCCTGCCCGCACCGCCCGCCCGAGGGAGGTGCGGTAGCGTCCCCGGCATGGTGGAGAGTCCCGACGTGTCCGCGGCACCGGGAGGCGGGCCGGCCGACCGCTCGCAGGCCTGGGACTTCGTGCGGTGGTTCGCCGCTCAGTGGACCGGGCGCCCTCTGCAACCCGGAGACGGTTGCGACGTGGAAGAGCTGCTTGCCGCGGAAGGTGATCTCGGCTTTGAACTCCCCGCCGCTCTGCGGGAGGGATACGCGCTTCTGGGCCACCGGGACGACCTGACCCGACAGCAGGACCCCTTGGTCCCCACCAGCCGGGCTCCATGTCCACGACGCCCTGGGTGGCGTCCTGGTCTTCCGTCGCGAGAACCAGGACTGCGCGTCATGGGCGATTCCCCTCGACCGCACCGAGCAGGACGATCCTCCGGTGGTGGTGGAATCCCACCAGGGCTGGATTCCCCTTCTCGACCGGATGTCGCTGGCGTGGGTCGAGCTGGTGCTGAGCGAGTCGCTCTTCGGAGCCGACAGCCTGTACGACGCCTGCGAACTGCCGGACACGCTGGTGCCGAATCTCCAGGGTTCCTACTCCCGTGTCGGCCTGCCTGACTGTCCGATGTGGGCGAGCGAGGAGGACTCACCCATACGCTGGTACGCGGCCCCGGCCGGTTGCTGCGCCGGGACGGATTGCAGGATCACTGCTGGATCCATGCACGCGGCCGCACGGTCGCCGATCTCGCGATCACCCGCGCGGACCTCCCTGGATCATGGGTTGGCTGACCCGTTGCCCGCGGCGTATCGATGGCCATCGGAATCGGGTCCTCGGGTCTGCCGCCGCGCCGAGCCAGCAGGTCCGTGTCCGTCATGCCGATCCGGCGGTGTGTTCGAGGATCGCGGAGACGATCACCGCCCAGTCCGCTCGCTCGACCCCGTGCCCGGCGTCCTCCAGGACCAATAGCCTTCCCCCGGGGATCTGTTCCGCGAGTGCCTCACCGTGCCGGAGCGGGAACAACGGATCGGCGGTCCCGTGGATCACCAGTGTGGGCACGGCGATCGAGGACAGGGACGCCTGCGGGAGCTCGCCGTCCGGAAGTGCGTCGTGGTTGCGGGCGGCTGTGAAATCGTGGGCGCGCTCGACGTCGCGACGGACAAGGCTGCGGGCGGCGGTCTCGTCGAACGGGCGCCGACCCCCCGCGAGGACGCGCACATAGGCGACCTGATGATCGATCGCCGAGTCGGCATCTGACCAATCGACGTGTGCGGTCGAGACGAACCGGGTGAACTCCTCGGTCGGTGGGGGAAGCGTGCGGTCGCCGGGTACAGCGGACGACGTGCTGATCAGGACGAGTGAGAGGACGCGGCCGGCGTAATGGAGCGCGAGCAGTTGCGCGAGGGCCCCTCCGGCCGAGACGCCCACGACGTGCGCGGCCGGGATCGCGTAGGCGTCGAGCACGCGGGCGGCGTCAACGACGAGGTCCGCGCCGGTGTATTCGGCCCGGCCCGGCCCATGGGTGACGGATCGGCCCGTGTCGCGGTGGTCGTAACGGATCACGAAACGTCCGCCCTCAGCGAGCATCCGGCAAAAGCCCTCCTCCCACCACAGCATGGAAGCCCCGGTGCCCATGACGAGCAGGACGGGCGGATCCGAGGGGTCGCCGAAGGACTCGGTGCACAGCTCGATACCATCCGCCTGGATGACGCGCTCGGCCATCACTGCGTCCCCTCTCCTGTCCCCTGCGTGTCGAACGCCCCGAACGGAAGGCGGCGTGAGCCTCCTGGAGCCCACAACCATCCACACCGGCCGGCTGACACTCCTGCCCTTGGCGATCGAGCACGCCGAAGAGATGGCCGCGGTGCTGTCCGACCCGGACCTGCATACCTTCATCGGAGGTGCTCCCGCCACCGCGCAGGCACTGCGCAGCCGCTACGAACGCCTGGTCGCCGGCTCACCCGACCCCACTGTCTCCTGGTGCAACTGGGTCGTACAGCTGCGTGATGCGGACTGCCTGGCCGGCACGGTCCAGGCGACGGTCACCGCCGACGGTCACGGAGGCGTGGCGGAGATCGCCTGGGTGGTGGGTACTCCCTGGCAGCGGCGTGGCATCGCCACCGAAGCGGCCCAAGGACTGGTCGCCTGGCTCCGGAGACAAGGCGTGCGCACGGTCATCGCCCACATCCACCCCGACCACAAGGCGTCCGCCGCCGTCGCCACCACCACCGGCCTGACCCCCACCGATCAATGGCACGACGGAGAGGTCAGGTGGCAGCTGACGATCGGCTGACCACCTGTCTGCAAGCCGGCCCATCGGGTGCGCCCGAGCCGGAAGCGCGGACGAGCGCTATGGCCTGACCTGACGTCGTGGCGTCCCCGGCGGAGGCGAGCCGCGCTCCCGTCACGGCCGGCGATTCAGCCGATGCGAGCTCCTGTACCGCTGACGCGGACGCCCGCCTCGCCCGGTCGCAGCGTCACCGTCAGCTCGCCCGGGCGGCCCAGGTCCTCGCCCTGGTGCAGGGTGAGGACGGCGTCGTCGGGGACCAGGCCGAGCTCACGGGCGTACGCACCGAACGCGGCGGCCGCGGCACCCGTCGCCGGGTCCTCGACGACGCCGCCGACGGGGAACGGGTCACGCACGTGGAAGATGCTCGCTGACTCCCGCCACACCAACTGGACCGTGGTCAGGTCCAAGCGGAGCATCAGCGCTTCGAGGCGTGCGAAGTCGTATGCGAGGTCTGCGAGGCGAGCACGCGTCGCCGCCGCGACAACGAGATGGCGGGCACCGGCGAACGCGATACGGGGCGGGAAGGCCGGGTCCAGATCGGCGGCCGGCCACCCGAGCGCGGCGAGCGCCTCCGCGAGGTCGGCGGCGGGGATCTCCTCGATGTACGGCTCGACACTCGTGAGCGTGGCCCTCACCGCCCCGCCTTCCTCGACGACCTCCACCGGTACGGTGCCGGCGGGCGTCGCGAACACCAGATGCCCGGGGCCTGTACGCTCGGCGAGCGCGATCGCGGTCGCCACGGTGGCGTGCCCGCAGAACGGCACCTCGGCCTTGGGGCTGAAGTAGCGGATGCCGTACGCCCGCCCCTCCTGGCCGCCGGAACCCTCCGGAGGCGCCGTCAGGAACGCGGACTCCGAGTATCCGAGGTCGGCGGCGATGGCCAGCATGTCGCCGTCGTCCAGCCCGGAGGCGTCCAGGACGACACCGGCGGGGTTTCCGCCGTCGGGGGAGCTGGAGAAGGCGGTGTAGCGCAGCACCTCGGGCCGCGGCGCATTCGTCGTCATGATCGTGGCAACCGGCCGGGTCCCACGGCTATTCCTGCGTGCGGTCCACCATGCAACTCACGCCCCTCCCGCGTCGACCCGCTCAGGGATGATCAGCGACTCCGGCGTCCGGCCGTGGGGAACGCTGACCGGCGCCGCCCTTCTCCTCGCGGGACTCACCGTCATGACGGTGGGTCAGCTCGTCCGGTGGTGACCGGAAGGGCGGCGGCACACCGTGAACCTGGGCGACGCGGGCCGGTGCTCCGGCACATCGGACATGTCGGCTCTCGGCCTCTATTGGATAAAGACGCGTGGCGGAAGTCGCTTGCCGGGGAGGACCTTTGCATAGCCTGAAGCCGGGGAGGGCCTGTGTGGTGGATGTGATCCGGCGGCTCTCGTTGTTGTCGGGCCGCTGGAGGGACGTCGTGACGGTGGGTAGACCGGGATCGGGTTCCGTGCTGCTGTCCTGGCTGCCGGTGGTGGCGATGGTGGTGGTGGCCGTGGCGGACGTGGTCGCGGGGCCGGGGGTGGGGTTCTTGCCGTTGGTCTCGCTCGGACCGGCTTTCGCGGGGCTTGTCGGGGGGTGGCGGCGTACGGCGTCGATCGGTGTGGCGGCTCTGCTGCTGTGCGTGGGGCTGGGCTTGTACGACGGGCTGTTCGAGGAGCGCCGGGGGTTCACGGCGATGGCGTCGGTGGCGGGGGTCACCGGCGCGGGTGTCGTGGCGGCCGTGATGCGCTCGCGCAGGGAGGCGGAGCTGGCGAGTGTGAGGTCGATCGCGGAGGTGGCCCAGCGGGTGCTGCTGCGGCCGGTGCCGCGCTCGGCGGGCCGGCTGCAGGCGGCGGTGTCGTACACCTCGGCGGTCGCGGCGGCCCGTATCGGTGGTGACCTGTACGAGGTGGTCGCCTCGCCGCACGGCATCCGTGTGATCGTCGGCGATGTGCAGGGCAAGGGGCTGGCCGCGGTGGAGACGGCCGCCGTCGTGCTGGGGGCCTTCCGGGAGGCGGCGCACGACGAGCCCGATCTGGTCGGGCTGGGCGAGCGGCTGGAGCGGAGCGTGGCCCGGGAGCTGGAGGGGGAGAGGTTCGTGACCGCGGTGCTCGCCGAATTCGGGTCGGAGCGGGAGGTGGTCTTCCTCAATCACGGTCATCCGGCGCCGATGGTCGTCCGTGCCGAGGGCGGTGTCGACTTCCTCCAGCCGCCCTCCTACGCCCTCCCGCTGGGCCTGGGCGTCCACGGGGTCGAGGGGCCGAAGCCCTATCGGGTGGACTTCGCGCCGGGTGATCAGCTGCTGCTGTACACCGACGGCGTCACCGAGGCCCGCGACCCGCAAGGCTCCTTCTACCCCCTCGGGGACCGGGCGGGCCTGCTGAAGGAGCCCGACGCGCAGCGCGCCCTGGAGACCCTGCGCGCGGACCTGGTCCGGCACGCCGCCGGGCCGCTCCACGACGACGCCGCGATGCTCCTGCTCCGCTACCACGGCCATGCCACAGGGCAGTGTTCTCCCGTCGAGTGAAGCGCGCCGGCGTCGGCATGGTCGAAGGCCGTATGCCCGAGCGCGTGACCCCCTGTGGTGCTCTGGACGTTGCCGATGCCGTCACCCGGGCGGTGCTGACCGCATGCCGCTTGCGGGTGGCGGTCTCCGCCCGCCCGGTCGCACACGCTCGCCCTCGGACGGCGCTTCCCTGCACACGCCGGCTTTTGCATGACGCAGGGGAATTGTGCATCGGGCCCGCCGACGGGCGTGGAAGGGACGCGGAAGTGTGACACCCATGCGGCGCAGGCGTCGGCCCTCGACCCATGCCGAGCCGCACCTGATGGCGCACCTGCGGACCACGGTGTGGGGCCCTGCCGAGTTCGTCGGGCTGCCGCCCGCGCGGCTCCTCGGAGAGGGGATCCTCGCGGGAAGCCTCTGCGCCGCGGGGATCGTCGGCACGGCCGTCCTGGGTGCCTGGACGGGCAGGCCCTCGCTGGCCGACGGCGTGGCGGGACCGGTGTGCGCGGCCGCCCTCGCCCTGTACCTGTCGTGTATCGGAGCCGGCCGTGCACTGATCGCAGTCACCGCCCTGCTCGGAGTGTGCCTCGTGCTCCATGCGCCGCAGGCCGCCGCCGGTGCGGTGCTGGCGGAACGGGGGCGGGTCCAGTACGTGGTGGTGACATCGGTCGATGACGGCCGGGCGGCGGGCGGTCGGCACACCCGCTACCTCTGCTCGGTGACGGACCGCGGCGGCGTCCCGCTCACGATCCGCATCTGGCGCGGCTGCGGGCAGGCGACACGGCCTGGGGACGCGCTCGCCGTCGTCTACGACCCCGAGGGGCGGGTGCCACCACGCGGTGTGAGACGGAAGGGCCCGGACCGCTGCGCGACCTGGCACCGTGGGTCGCGGCCCTCATCGCCGCGACCGTGACCGCCGTGGTGCGCTCGTACCGGCTTCCCCCCTTCCTGCACTGACCCCGATAGCGAGAGCGTCTGCCGCGCAGGTCGCCCCGGCGTGCCTCCGAGCCGGCTCCCTTCCGCGGCTTGTACCGCCTGCGCAGGGTCTATCGCCGCACGCGCCATTTTCCGCAAGGTCACCTTCTGCGCGTCCATGCCACCGTCTTCGGCGGGTGACCGGTGACTCGGTCAGATCGCCCTGCCGTCCGCGATGGTCCGGCCGCCGGGTGGGCAGGGAACGTCTCACATCCCGCTCATGTCCCCGCCGGTGAGGCCTGGAGCCAGCGCCGGGACCCAGAAGACGGCGACGGCCATGGCGATCGAGGCGATCCCCACGGTACGGGCCACCAGGCGACCGGCCGGAGCGAGCTTCTCGGCGGTGATCACGGCGGCCAGTACCACCATGGCCAACAAGTTCATCACGCCGAACACGGCCAGCAGCGTCATGAGCGACCAGCAACAGCCCAGGCAGAAGGCCCCGTGGTGGGCTCCGGCACGAAGATCGCGCGAGCGCCGCGGGTACGAGGCGTAGCGGAGCATCAGCCCGACCGGCGAGCGGCACTTGGTCAGGCAGCGGTCCTTGAGGGGAGTGAGCTGGTAGACGCCGCCGACCGCGAACACGGCCGCGGCCACTGCGGTCCCCACCGTGGCGGGGAGGCTCGCCGCGCGGCCCAGGCCGGCGGCCAGCGCGTACGCCGGCAGCCCGGCCGCTGCCCAGACGAGCAGGTAGGCGACGGTGAAGACGGCCATGCGCGGTGTCCGGTGCGCGATGATGGTGCGTGCGTACAGCGCCGCGACGGACGCCGTGGCGGGCAGCATCATCGCGGCCATCATCAGCGTCCACACGGCCAGGAAGGCGGGCAGGCCCAGGCCCATGGTGCCGGGCATCGCCTGCATGCCTCCCCAGCGCGTCACCACCCATACCCAGGCAGCGGCCGCCGCGACCAACAGCAGTCCCACGGGGCCCGCCGCGCGGCGGACGGTGACCGGCCCACCGGTCACGCGGACCACGTGAAGGGGGCCGAGTGTCCGTTGCCGCCGGTGAAGTCCCAGGACCGGCCGTACACGTCGTCGCCCGTCGCCCGGGTGGACCGGGCGATCGTCAGCGTGCTGTTCACCGGGTGGAACATGCCGGTCAGGCCCATGACCGGACCGTCCTCGCCGAACTGCGGAGCGATCTGGTCCTCGATCTCGATGTCGATGGCGTTACCCACCCGCACGGCGTGGCGGCGGCCGTCGTCGCGGTAGTCGATGGGGACGCGCTGCATGCCGAGGACCTCGCCGACGAGCGGAGCGAGCGCCGCCATCGGCCCGCCGACCTGGCCGGAGAAGACCTTGCTCAGCGCCTCCGCCTGGTCGTCGTCGGCCGAGGCGTCGACGTACAACGCCACCTGCCAGCCGCCCTCGGCCATCACCCGGGGCGCGTCGACGAAGACGGCGACGCTGCGGTCGGAGACGTCCACGCCGTCCACGTCCCCGTGGTCCACGTGGAAGGCGAAGGTCACCGGGCAACGCTCGTGATCGGCCGGTGCGGCGAGGCCCGAGGTGGTGCAGGGGCAGACCACGTCGCAGTTGCAGCTCTCCAGATAGGTGCCGTTCAGATTCCAGGGCATGGCTCTTCCTGCCTGTCTCGCGTCCCCCCTCGGCGAAGAGAGTGCATCGGGAGGATCTGTCCCGCCCTGGTGCTGCTCCCTTCCAGGCTATTCGCGCCGACGACACCGCGCAGACCGGATCACCTCCCAGAGGGTGCGGGTGGTGCGGGCAGATTGATCTCTACCCGCGCCAGGGCCCGGTGACCGCGAAGGTGGTGCCCGGCGTGTAGCAGTTGACGTACATCGTGTCGCCGTCGGGGGAGAATGTGACACCCGCGAACTCCCCCCATTCAGGCGCGTCCGGGGTGCCGATGTTCTGCCGGCCGCGCGCCACCGCGTACACCTCGCCGCCGCGGGTGACACCGAAGACGTGCTGGGCGCCGTTCCCGTCCTCGCACACCATCAGGCCGCCGCTGGGGGAGAGGCAGATGTTGTCGGGGGACTCGCCGGGCAGCTGCACATCGGTGCCCGGACCGAAGACGATCACCAGGGTCAGGCGGCGCCGTTGCGGATCGTAGCGCCAGATCTGGCCGTAGTGGTCGGCCGCGGAGCCGTCCGTGCTGCGGGCGAAGGACGACACGAAGTACACGCAACTGCCGCCCCAGTAGCAGCCCTCCAGTTTCTGTGCGTGGGTGATCCCCGCCGGGCCGTAGTCCTGCAGACGGGTGGGGCTGGAGGCGGCCAGGGGGTCGGGTACGTCCACCCACTCGACGCCGTCGAAGACCGCGCCGGTGTCCTGGATCGTCGACAGGTCCGGTGTGCCGGGCACCCGCATCGCCTGCAGCCGGCCGCCCGCCCGCAAAGAACCCGTGCCACCCAGCGGCTTGTCGGGAAGGAAGCGGTAGAAGAGGCCGAACGGCTTGAGGAAGGCGTCCTCGGTCTCGTAGACGACGCCGTTGCGCGGGTCGACGGCGATCGCCTCGTGCTGGAAGCGGCCCATCGCGGTCAGTGGGACGGCGCCGGTGCGGTGCGGGTCGGAGGGATCGACCTCGAAGATGAAGCCGTGGTCCTTGGTATAGCCGTTGGTACCCGCCTTGTCCTCGGTCTCCTCGCAGGTCAGCCAGGTGCCCCAAGGAGTATGGCCGCCCGCGCAGTTGACGGCTGTGCCGGCGATGGCGACACGCTCCGACAGGACGCGGTTGCGGGAGTCCAGTGTGAGGGTGGTACACCCGCCCTTGCCTGCCGGGTCGTAGGTGAGACCCTCGACGGCCGGGACCGGGATCTTCGCGGTGGCGCGGTTCTCGTGGTTGCGGACGAGGTGCGTACACCGTGCTCTGCCGGTGAAGGCGGCCATGCCGTCGTGGCTGGACGGCACAAGGCCCTCACCCGACCGCAACTGGTCGCCCTCGCGGGACAGCACGATGTAGCGGAAACCTTCCGGCAGGTCGAGCAGGCCGTTCGGGTCCGGGACAAGGGTGCCGTAGCCGGTTGGGCCCAGGTTCAGCGCGGCAGCGGTGCCCGCGAAGAGTTCGGACAGTGCCCCGCTGAAGGCGATGCCCGCTCCCAGGGAGCGCGCTCGGGCCAGGATCTGACGTCGTGTTGCGGACATGCGGCAGCAACCTTCCTGCTGGCGGACAGGAACTGTGACCCCGCTGTGTCTATCATCTGGCGCGGGCCCCGTGAACCACGCCTGTTGCACGTGTCACCTCTCGCCTCCGGTCCTTCCCCGGTGCGGTGTTCCTGGGGCCGATTGCCTCTGTGTCCGTGTGCCGTTCTCGCAGGAGCGGCCGGCTGACCAGCTCTGCACGGTGGGTGGTTGGCGGTGGACGCGGGCGCACCGTCGGCCCCGGTGCGCGGCCGGCATACGAACGTCTCCCGCAGCGGGGGCAGTTGTCGAGAGCGGCATCCGTGGTCGTGATTCCGGGAGATCGACGCGGCGAAGCTGAGGTAGCCTGCGGCTCGTGCAGACAGCCTCATTGCTGCTTGATCGCCTCCATGCCGCGGGACTGAGCGATGTCACGGCAGTCGAGCCGGTCGAGGGCGGGATGGCGGCGCTCGCCGGTCTCGCCACGCGGCGCGGCGGGACCCCGCTGTTCGTCAAGTCGTTCGTCGACGTGCCTGCGGACGGCCTGTTCGCGGCCGAGGCGGAAGGACTCGACGCTCTGCGGGAACGCGGTGCGGTTGCCACGCCCGAGGTCGTACTGGCGACGCGGGACGTGCTGGTGTTGTCCGCCCTGCAGGCGCGTCCGGCACAGGAAGCCTTCTGGGAGCAGCTCGCCCACGCGCTCGCACGGCTGCACACCTCGACCGTGCACGACAGGTTCGGCTGGGAGCGCGACAATTGGCTCGGCCGCTACCGGCAGGAGAACACGTGGACCGTTGACGGATACGAGTTCTTCGCCCGGCGCCGGCTGCTGCGCTGGCTGCCGGAGCGCCGAGTCCAGACGGCGCTGGACCAGCAGGATCGGCGAGCCTTGGAACGCCTGTGTGACCGGCTGCCCGACCTGCTGCCACCCCGGCCCGCCTGCCTGACCCACGGTGACCTGTGGGCGCACAACGTCCTCGCCACCGAGGACGGCGGGCCCGCGTTGATCGACCCCGCGATCTCCTACGCATGGGCCGAGGTCGACCTGGCCCACCTGTGGTGCTCCCCGCATCCGCCGGAGGCGAAGCGGTTCTTCGACGTATACGCGGAGCTGACCGGCCTGGACGCCGACTGGCGAGCCCGGATGCCGCTCGTTCAGCTGCGGCAGCACCTGGCCGTCATCGCCCAGTTCGACCACGACTGGGGCGCGGCGCAGCAGGTCCGCGCCACGCTCAAGCCGTTTCGCCGATGACGCTCACAAGGTTCATGGCGCTCACAGGGCTCATGGGGCGCTGTACGCCTCACCGATGGGTTGTTCGCCCCAGATCGTCTTGCCCGCGCGGGTGTAGCGGGTGCCCCAGCGCCGCGTGAGCTGGGCGACCAGGAACAGGCCGCGGCCGCCCTCGTCGCTCAGCCTGGCCCGGCGCAGATGAGGGGCGATACTGCTGCCGTCGGACACTTCGCAGATCAGAGCACTCTCCTTGATCAGCTGCAGTCTGATCGGGCCGGTGGCATACCGGATGGCGTTGGTGACCAGTTCGCTGACCACCAGCTCCGTGACGAAGGCTTCCTCCTCCAGTCCCCAGATGCCGAGCTGGTCGCAGGCCCGTTTGCGAGCCTCGGCCACGACGGAGGGATCAGCGGTCAGTTCCCAGCAGGCGACGTGGTCACGATCGAGGACCCGCGTGCGGGCGAGGAGCAGGGCGATGTCGTCGTCGCGTGGGCCGGGACACAGCGTGTCCAGCACGGTATCGGCCAGCTCCTCGAGCGAGGAGGCGGGCTGGGAGAGAGCGCTGCGCAGCGCGGCCAGTCCGTCGTCGATGTCGCGGCCGCCGGCCGTGACAAGACCGTCGGTGAACAGGGCGAGCAGGCTTCCCGCGGGCAGGGTGAGCTCCGTCGCCTCGAAGGGCAGGCTGCCCAGCCCGAGCGGAGGGCCGACCGGCACGTCGACGACACCTCCGGAGTCGTCCGGGCGGACGAGCAGTGGGGCCGGGTGACCGGCACGGGCCAGAGAACAGGTGCCGTACACCGGGTCGTAGACGGCGTACACGCACGTGGCGCCGATGTCGCCGGGGATTTCACCCAGGGCGTCCGTGTCCTGGCCGCCCTCCGCGTGGGTCACGATGTCGTCGAGATGGGTGAGGAGTTCGTCGGGCGGCAGGTCGAGGTCGGCGAGGGTGCGCACCGCTGTACGGAGCCGCCCCATGGTGGCGGAGGCGTGCACACCGTGGCCGACGACGTCACCGATGGCCAGGCCGACCCGTGCTCCGGGCAGTGGGATCACGTCGAACCAGTCGCCGCCCGCCTGGACCTCGCCGCCTGCGGGAAGGTAACGGACGGCTGTCTCCGCGGCCGGGTGAACGGTCGGTCCCCGCGGCAGCAGGCTCCGCTGGAGCGTCAGCGCGATGCCGCGGTCCCGGGTGAACTGGCGGGCGTTGTCCAGGCAGATGGCCACTCGGTCGACCAGGTCTTCGGTGATGGCCAGACATTCGGGGCCGAAGGGCTCGAGGGACGTTGCACGTCGTCCGAACACAACCGCCCCGAGGGTGGCGCCGTGGGCTCGGACCGGGACGGCGATCAGCGAGTGCACCCCGCCGGCACGGATCTGCTCCGCGTGAACGGGATCGTCGGCGAGCCAGCGGACGATCTCCTGGTCGGTCACGGCGTGCTGCACCGATCGGCCGTCGACCAGGCACTGTGTGATGGGCGAAGAGCGCGGATAGCGGTGGAGCGCGTCCGGGCCCTGGAGGTGAGTGTCCCGGACGAACGCCGTCCGGTGTGCCGCCCGGCGCAGCACAACAGGGCCGGAAGGGACAGGTCCGGGCACACCGCCGTGGAAGACCGGTTCCAGCAGGTCGACACTGACGACGTCCGCGAAGCGCGGCACCACGACCTCGGCCAGCTCCTGGGCGATGCCCTCCACGTCCAGGCTGGATCCGATGCGGGTCCTGGCCTCGCTCAGCAGCGCCAGCCGCTCCCGGAAGTCGTATTGCTGCGAGAAGTCGGACGCCGACACGGCCACCCCCCGTACCCGGCCGGCCGCGTCCTTGAGCGGGAAGATGTCCATGAACCAGGCGTGCGCCTTCGCCTCGCCCGGCGTCCTGACGAACGGCTCCGTGTATTCCGCCTGCCCGGTCCTGAGCACCCGGCGGATCCTCCGCTCGATCTCCTCGTACACCGACCCCGGGACGATCTCGGCCAGGAAGCGCCCGCGCATCTCGTCCTCGCCGTACCCCATGATCCGGGACATGGCGGTGTTCAGCCGCTGGATGCGGGCCTCGTGATCGTAGATCACGAGGGCGGTGGGATGCTGGTCGAACGTCCACTTCACCAGGGCGCCGTTCCCAGCCTCCTCACCGCTGCCCGGTGTGCCCCCGGCTACCAGGACGAACCCGGCGGGCTGCTCGACCGACCCCAGGGGGAACACACGCACCCGCGTCTCCAGAGCCCTGCCGTCGCGGTGCCTCACCGCGGTTGCGTCGGCGGTGACCAGGTCGGCCAGCGGTCTGCCGATGGCGTCCTCGGGGGCGTAGCCCCACAGCGCGGGCGCGCCGGCGCTCCAGTGCGTCACCCGCCCGGTCGCGTCCGTGACCACGATCGCTTCGGGTGCGTCGAAGTGGACGTCTGCCGACGCCGGAGCGAGTCGGCTGGGTCGCATGTTCCGCTTCATCGTCGTGCACGCCTTGTCCTGCGCCGATCACCGGCTATCACCACGATGCTCCGGCAGCGGGCGGTCGGCAAGGCGTGCGGCCTCGCCGCCACCGGCGATCGGTCCGTAGCGTACGTTCGTACGCTCTTGCGGATACGGTCGTACGCATGACGACGGACCATTTCGCGGGCGACCCGCGTACGAACCTGGAACGCATGCTGGCGGGCGACCTCTACATCGCCGACGACCCCGAGATCACCCGCCGCCAGCAGCGGGCCGTGCGCCTGGCCGCCCGCTACCAGGCCGCCTACGCCGAGGACATCGACACCGCCCGGCCGCTGCTCGCCGAACTGCTCGGCGCCCTGGGCGACGAAGCGCACGTGCGGCCGCCGCTGTACGTCGACTACGGCAGCAACATCACCATCGGCGCGCGCACCTTCGTGAACTGCAACCTCACCGCGCTGGACGTCGCGGCCATCACCATGGGCGAGGACTGCCAGATCGGTCCCAACGTCCAGCTGCTCACCCCCACCCACCCCCTGGAGCCGCGGTCGCGCCGGGACAAGCTGGAAGCCGCCCGGCCGATCACCATCGGCGACAACGTCTGGATCGGCGGCGGTGTCATCGTCCTGCCCGGCGTCACCGTCGGCGACAACTCCGTCATCGGCGCCGGAGCCGTCGTGACCAAGGACATCCCCGCGAACGTCGTCGCCGTCGGCAACCCGGCCCGGCCCGTGCGAACCCTGTGACGCCGCTGCCATGGCCACGGGACACACCGATCCGCAGCGCCGCGAGCGCATCATCGCCGCGACCCTCGACCTCATCGCCGACGAAGGTGTCGCAGGAGTCTCCCACCGGAAGATCGCCGCACGCGCCCACGTGCCCCTGGGGTCGATGACCTACCACTTCAGGGGCATCGACGACTTGCTCCGCGAGGCGTTCCGCCACTTCACCGACCACATCGTCGCGCTGTTCGACGCCCATCTGGCAGCTCCGGCCGACCGCGACCAGGCCAGGACCGCGGTGGCCGACCTCATCCACGCGCTGTCCGGGGGAAGCCGACGCGACCTCGTCCTCACGCAGGAGCTCTACACCCTGGCCGCACGCCGACCCGCCTATCGGGCACTCACCCGGGAGTGGACGGCCCGCAGCCGAGTCCAGCTGGAAAAGCACTTCGACCCCGCCACTGCTCGCCAACTGGACGCTCTCATCGAAGGGCTGACACTGCATCGCGCACTGGCCCAGGAACCGCAGGACCGCGCCTTCACCCTGGAAGCCGTCACCCGCATCACCACCACTGGTCGGCGCGCCCACTGAGCGGCTGCGGCGGGCCTGCCGGCGGCGGTTGCGGGCGTCGGAGGCACACTGACCATCGCCGCCGGTACGCCGAGGCGCAGATGGCTGTGCCGGACACAGGATGCGCGCCATGATGCGTGCGGGTCCGGGGGTGACGGGGCCGTCACACGAGTGAGCGCAGTTCAGACTGCGCCGGTGTCCTCGCGGCGGCAGTGGAGGAAGTGGTGAGGCTCGGGCACGGCGTCCGGGTGGGACGGAGTGAACAGGAGGCTCTCCTGGGATACGACAGTCAGGCCCGCCTTGGTGACCATGGCGGCGAAGTCGTCGGCCGCGAAGCTCGTCACCCGTACCTTCTGGCCCATGAAGACACCCTCGACGTCCTCTACGTCCAGGGGCACCGTGGCGACGGCCAGGCCGCCGCCGGGCTTCAGCGCCCGCACGAGCCGCCGCATGAGCCGAGACTGGTCGTCGCGCGACATCTGCAGGAGCGAGAAGTACACGCAGACCGCGTCGAACGAGGCGTCGGACAGGGGGACTTCACGGATGTCGGCACACTGGAAGGAAGCCCCGGGCACCTGCCGGGTGGCGAGTTCCACCATGACCGGTGAGACATCGACGCCCAGCACCTCATGCCCCGCGCCCGCGAGGGTCTCCGCCGTGGGCCGGCCCGTTCCGCTGCCCACGTCGAGCACCCGACTGCCGGGCGCGAGCCGGCCAAGAACCCACTCGAGCGACGACCGGTGCGCGGCCGAGCCGGCGAACGCCTTCTCGTAGTCGGCTCCCAGAGCGTCGAACACCGCCGCGGCCCGGGAACCGCGCTCCTCGTCCCTCAAGAGGCCTCCCCCTGTCGCCGATGGACGTCTTGAGGGCATCGTCCCACCCGCGAAACGGCCCCACAACGCCCTCGCTCCGCCGGCACGCCAGGATCGTGCCGATCAGCCGAGCGCTGCTGCCTGGTGGTGACACACCCAGGATGAGCACACACTGCCCGTCGCGCCGCCGTACCCCCAGGATCGGTGCCATGAACAGCAGCACGCAGATGAAGGCAGTGACCATCCCCGAGTTCGGCGGGGCCGACGTGCTCCGCGTCGCCGGCCGGCCGGTTCCCGAGCCCGGACCGGGCCAGGTCGCCGTCGACGTGGCGTACGCGGGCGCCAACTTCGCCGAGATCCTCTACCGGCGCGGCGTGGTCGACGTGCCGCTCCCGTTCGTGCCCGGCATCGAGGTGTCGGGACGGGTCCGGGCCGTCGGCGAGGGCGTCGAGCACCTGGCCGTCGGTCAGCCGGTGGCCGCGCTCACGATCGTCGACAGCGGGGGCTACGCGCAGGTGGCGGTCACCTCGGCGGACCTCGTCGCGCCGCTGGACGGCCTCGGCCTGTCGATGGACGTCGCCGCAGCGGTGCCGTCCAACAGCACCACCGCGTTCCTCGTCCTCGACCGGGTGGCCCGGATCGAGCCCGGACAGAGCGTTCTGGTCCTCGCGGCGGCCGGCGGCGTGGGCAGCCAGCTCGGTCAGGTCGCCCGCCTGCTGGGCGCCGGCCGCGTGGTCGGCGCCGTCGGCAGTGCGGCCAAGATCGACACTGCGAAGAGCTTCGGCTACGACGAGGTGATCCTGCGGGACCGGCTCGCCGACACCGGCCAGTTCGACATCGTGGTCGACATGGTCGGCGGCCCGGCCCGCCGCGCCGGCCTGGACCGGCTGGCCCCGATGGGCCGCCTGGTGGTGATGGGCAACGCCTCGGGCGCCGAGGACGTCGGAGTCCCCGCCAACGAACTGTGGTTCACGAACAAGACCCTCTCGGGCTTCAACCTGGCGGCCTTCTCCGCCGCCTTCCCCGACGAGACGGGCCGGGCCCTGCGCCGCGCGGTGGCGGCCGCCGCATCGGGGGAGCTGCGGGTCCAGGTCGAGACCCTGCGGCTGGAGCGCGCCGCCGAGGCCCACCGCCGCATCGAGTCCGGCACCACCACAGGCAAGCTGGTGCTGGCAGTCGCGGCGCCGTGACCACCCGCGACGAGCCCCGTGGTGCCTCACCGGGGTCGGACACGTGTAGAGTGGTGTCAACGACGCGGGGTGGAGCAGCTCGGTAGCTCGCTGGGCTCATAACCCAGAGGTCGCAGGTTCAAATCCTGTCCCCGCTACGAGAGGGAGAAGGGCCCGGAGACGATCCGGGCCCTTCTCCATGCACCGCTCCCGCGCCACCAGGCCAGGACAGGCCGCCCCGCCGGGACACGACGAGGCCGTCGTCTCTCCGGACGCAGTCGTGACCGCCGCAGCGCGTCGAGACGAGCCGTCCCCGCGGCGCGGCGACCGGCTCGGGCACTGTCATGGCTCTCCCGCTGTTACTGGTCGCCGGCAACCTGCCATGGCAGTGCCACGGCTGGGGCTCTGTAATGCCCTGTAACAGGCCGGCGGACCGGATTTCAGCTCACCGTGGCCTGGGGCCGGTTCGTCCGGTCCGCCGCCGACGGCCGGCCGTGACCGGCGGTGCGCCGGGTGGCCAGAGAGACCGCGGCCGTCGCGACGCAGTTGAGGACGAGGGCGACGACACCCACGTTGAGGTCCTTCACGGCCTGCGGCAGGCCGGGCAGCAGGCTGCCCAGGCTTGCGCCGCTGACCGTGACCGCGACGACGGCCGCGACGCCCACGACGATTCCGGCGGCCGCTCCCTGTGTGGTGACCAGGCGGCGCGGCGCCAGGCTCGCCAGCAGGGCGGGGAAGAGCTGGGTCACCAGGGCGTACCCCATCAGGAGCAGGGAGACCAGCGTGCTGCCGCCGTTGAAGGTGAAGTACAGCGAGACCAGGGCGATCACCGGCACCAGCAGCTTCGCGAGACGGGCCGTCTGCGCGTCGCTGGTCGCCGGGCGGGCGATCCGGTAGACGTTCTTGGCCAGGCAGGTCGCCGAGGTCATCAGCAGCAGCGAGCCGGGAACGAGCGCGGTGAGCAGGCCGGCCCCGCCGACGATGCCGACGAACCACGGCGGGAACGACGCGGTGGTGATCCGCAGCAGCGACAGGTCCGAGTCCGAGCCCTTGAGACCCGGCACGACGAGGAACGCGGCGAAGCCGACGAAGAAGACGAACAGCAGGATGAGCTGGTAGAGCGGCATGAAGATGGCGTTGCGGCGGAACACCCGCTCGTTCTGCGCGCTGTAGGTGGCGCTGAAGGTGTGCGGCCACATGTAGAAGCCGAGCGCGGACAGCAGCACGGTGGAGGCGAACCACGACGGGCTCATCCCGCTGGAGTGCAGGGTGAGGAAGTGCGGCTGGGCCTCGTCGACCCGGTGGAACATCTGCCCGATGCCACCGAAGTAGTGCAGCGGCAGATAGATGCCCAGGATCAGGACGACCGCCAGGATGGTGACGTCCTTGAGCAGCGCCGTCCAGGCCGATCCGTGGATGCCGGAGATGGTCACGTAGACGGTCAGCGCGACCGTTCCGATGACGATCGCCCAGTGCGGGGAGACGTGTCCGTAGGAGGACACCGAGACGATGATGCCCAGGCCCTTCAGCTGGAGCACCAGGTACGGCACCATCGCGATCACGCCCACGAGCGCCACCAGCGTGCCCAGCAGCGGGCTTTCGAACTTCGCGACGAAGAAGTCGGACTGCGACACGAGCCGGTGCTCCTTGGCGTAGCGCCAGATCGGTGGCAGCAGCCAGTACGACAGGACGTAGGCCAGCGAGGCGTAGCAGAGGATGTAGAAGGCGGGCGCGCCCTTGCCGTAGGCCCAGCCGGAGGCCCCGAGGAAGGTGAACGTCGTGTAGATCTCGCCCGCGAGCAGCAGGAAGACGAAGACCGTGCCGAAGCCGCGGCCGCCCACCGACCACTGCTCGAGGTCCATGTCCTTGCCGCGCCGGGCCCGCAGCCCCAGCCCGATCGAGGCGGCGAGGAAGACGAAGATGACGGCGAGTGCGGTCATGAGGTGCGCTCCTCCTGCTGCACGGGCTCGCGGAGCGCGGTGCGGTTGGCCGGGTCGAGGCGGTAGATGACGGCCATGGTCGCCGAGATCAGGACGACCCACATGACCAGCCAGAAGAGGATGAAGGGCATGCCCAGGACGTAGGGCGTCACCCTGTTGGCGAAGAAAATGCCGCCGAGGATGCCGGCAAAGGGGACTATGCCGAGCAGGTGGACGGGCTTCATTGTTCGGAACCTCCTGGGGCGGCGCGCTCGGCCGCCGGGAGCGAGCGGGTGTTCCACCACGTGCGGCAGGGCGTTGTGACGGGCCGCCAGGTGGGAAGAGGCAGACAGGGAGGGGTGTTCAGTTCCGCGGGCAGCGGGTGTGTGGCTGGGGACTGTAAGCGGAGACCTGCGGTGCTTCCGTATTGTGGAATTACGCTTTCGAGATAAGGGATTTATAGATTCCACTGGAGGCGGCAGTCAAGGATTTCGGCTGAACATCCAAGAATTCGACATCTTGTTGAACTCCTGGGCGGGCCGGACACTCGGCGCACACACGATTCGGCATCGTCGACTCGGCACGCCAACGCCGTGAGTCTGCGATGCGTCAGGGCCGTGAGGTGGCTGGATCAAGGCGCGCGGGTCACGTCGGCGCCCGGCAGGGGTCGCAGCACGTTCAGTAGGGGCAGGTCGCGTCCGCGGAGATGATCTCGGGCGTTGCGACGCCGCCCGCCTCGCGCAACACGGTGGGCCCTTCGGCCTTTCGGGGCGAAGCCGCCGTCCGAAGGGGGTCGCCGAATGCCTCGGCGTGAGCTGACGTACCGTCAGCGCACTAGGCGTCCGAGGAGGAAGGTCGATCTGGGAGCCGCATGCCGCGGCCGGTCTCGTTGCTGCTGTACGTCACAGCGTCGCGGTCGTCTGCTCCCCGGCCGCGCTGCCTGCGAGCCACTGGTCCCATCCCAGGTCGAAGTCGGCGTACCCGTTGTCGGCGGGGGCCTTGGCGCGGGGCGAGCCGGTGATGGTGACCGGGTCGCCCTGCTTGACCTGGCGGTAGAACCACTTGGCGTCCGACATGGACAGATGGACGCAGCCGTGCGAGCCGCGGGCGCTGCCGCTGCCGGGATTGGGGTCGCCGGTCGAGTAGTGCACGTAGGTGCCGGACTGGGTGAGGTGAACGTCCCAAGGCAGCGTCAGGTCGTAGTAGTTGGGGCTGCCCTTGTCACAGCTGATACCGACGCTGCAGGAGGTCATGTGGACCTTCTCCTGCTTGTCGATGACGGCCATCGTGCCGTTCCACGTAGGGTACTGGGCACTGCCCGCATTGATCGACAGGGTGCGCAGCAGCCTGCCGTTCCGGGTCACCTTCATGGTGTGGCCGGTCACCGAGACGTCCGCGCGCACGTCGTCGCCGATCGTGAAGGTGTGCGTGTAGCCGTGCACGCCGTAGCGGCCGTTGCCGTTGCTGACGCCCTTCATGTCGGCGTCGATCCGTACCTTGGTCCCGGAGGGCCAGTACGTCTTCGGCCGCCAGTCGACGCGCCTGTCGCCCATCCAGTGCCAGGCGCCGGCCACCGGCTGGGAGGCGCTCACCTTCATGTGGTTCTCGACCGTGGCCCGCGCCTTCGCCGCCACCGGGTTGGTGAAGACCACCGAGATCGGCATGGCCACGCCGACCGTGGTGCCCGTCTGCGGGGTGATCGTGTCCAGCAGCATCGGCGGGCCCGCGGGCTTCGTGGGCGAGGGCGAGGCACTCGGGCTCGGCTTGCCCGACGCCTTGGCGTCGTCCCCGCTCGCCTTGTCGCTGCCGCCCCCGCCGCAGGCACTGGCGCCCACCATCATCGCGACCGTGACAAGTGCGATCCCTATGCCGCCCCTGCGCCGTCCCACGACCTGCCCCGCTCTCTCGCTCCCCGGCCCTGAGGGGCCCGACTTCCTCTCAGACGACAGCCGCAGGGGCCGCAGTTGCGCGTGACACGCAGGTATTTTGTGATCCACATCACTCAGGCCTCACTGGTGCGCACTCAGCGCGTCGACCGCCGTGGTGGGCTTCGTCTGAATTCTTCGCCGGCAGTTCGTGGCCGGGGACCGAAGAAACCGCAACAGTCTTCGGCCCCCGGCGGGGGCAACTGCCGTGCCCGCCATGAGGACGGCGGCGTGGTCGGCCGCCGTGTCACAGCAGGCCCGTCAAGGCCGGCTAGTGGTGGCCGAGGTAGTGGTGGTGACCCCGGTGACGGTTGTGGAACCAGCCGTAGTGCCAGCCCCGGTCCCGGTGGCGGTCGTGGTACCAGCCGTGGTGCCGACCCCGGTCCCGGTCCCAGTCGCCGAAACGATCGCGCTGACCGTCGTGGTCGCGGTCGCTCCAGATGGCCTCCGAACGGTGGCCGTGCGGGTAAGTCCTCCCGTTGTCGTGGTGATGGTCGGCTCCGGCGGCGAGGGCCGGCATGGCGGCCGCGCCGACGAGGAAGCCCGAAGCCACGCAGGTGGCGAGCAGGCGGGCCGCCGTACGAGACACAGACATGAAGCTGTCCTCTCATGTGCGTGCACACCCTGGTCGGAGCAGGGAGTGCAATGCGAATCCCGGCTCGGTGCCGAGACCCCACACTGTGGCCCTCCTCGGCAACACAAGATCGGCGAAAGGGTTCGCGTTACAAAACACGGATATATCCGTAACGCTCCCTTGTATGGGCCATCGATGCAGGGGGGCGCGGACCGTGGATCCCGTCCCTGCTCCGAAGCGCGCTGCGATCAGCGGGGAAGCAGTTGACGGCGGGTCACGCTCGCGAGCGTCTCGTTGTCTCGGATCCTGCGAACGGCCCAATCACTTCCGTAACGACGGGAGGCCTCCGTTCGGGGGACCGTTGCGGGCGCCGGCGATCCGGCCGATCGGCCCGCTGGGCATGCCGATGCTCAGCGGGCCGGGTGCTGCGCGTTCTCTGGCCGCCCGGTCCGTGCAAGGCGCCGACCAGTGGCGGGCGGCCTACGCCATTCCGCTCATGGTCAGCACCCCCACGTCGGGCTGTCCGATCAGCGAGGCGGTCGTGCCGACCCAGTGAGGCACGGGAAAACCGGCCTGCTCGACCAACGGGGCGCTGAGCGACTTCTCCAAGTTCTTCCGGCAGCGGACCGGAACGACCCCGACGGCCTTCCGCAGAACGGCTCGCGGCGCGTGACCCGGTCTGACGCCGCCGTCGTGGCCCCGGTCGTCGCCGCAGCCCTTGCGCTCCCGCCGAAGTCCGGCCCTCACCGCCGGAGACCGCGAAGAACGGTACGGAGGCGATGCCCCCCTTCCCGCACAGGTCCACCAGCCCGGTCTCGTCAGGGCCGCGATTCGGATTTCGCCGCGGACAACCTTTCCCGTGCCATGCCCTCCGTGACGCTCAGCTCCTGGGTCCCTACGACGGACAGCAGTTCCAGCTGCTCGGCTCCCGGGCTTCCGGGCGGCGCGGTGAACCACAGCAGGCGTTGGCGTCCGTCCTCGCTGAGCAGGTTGTAGCAGTCGAGTTCGATGACACCGAGCAGGGGGTGGACGATCCTCTTGTGGTCCATGCGGCGCACCGCGACATCGTGGGTGTCCCAGAGGGCTGCGAACTCGTGGCTTCGGCGGCGTAGCGCGGCGACCATCTTCGTGACCTCCGCGTCCCGGCCGCGCCGGGCGGCCGCTGCCTGGAGGTCGGCCACGAACACCCGGGAGTGTTGCGGGTGGTCCTCGGGCGGGTAGATCTCGCGCGCCTGCGGGCCGGTGAACCAGCGGTACACGAAGCTCGCCTCCGGGCCGCGGTGTGCCGGGGACTTGCCGAGCAGAGTCAGGGCCAGATCGTTCTCCACCAGGGTTTCGTGCAGGTCGGTGATGACACGCGCGGGGGTGTTGGACAGCCGGTCCAGCAGTCCGAGGAGCGCGGGCTGCACGTGTGCCGATGATCCGTGCGCTGACGGGGGGACCGGCCGTTCGGCCAGGTGAAACAGGTGGTCGCGCTCGTCGCCGTTCAGGCGCAGGGCTCGGGCGAGGGCGGCCAGGGTCTGGGTCGAGGGCTGCACGCCGTTCTTTGCGCTGCCGCGTTCCAACTCGGTGTAGTAGTCGGCTGACAACCCGGCCAGCTGGGCGACTTCCTCACGGCGCAGCCCGGGTACCCGCCGGCGCGGGCCTGTGGGGAGACCGACCTCGACGGGGCGGATGCGGTCGCGGCGTGTCCTGAGGAAGGCACCGAGTTCTGGAAGGTTCACCCCGCCATGGTCGCTCGCGCGCCGGGGCGTAGCCAGGGGGCGGCAACCTCTGGGAAGACACAACCCTGGCCAGGGGCGGGGGACCGGCCGATCGTGGAGGGCGGAACAGGGCGACGGCGAGCCGCGGCCCGACCCGCATCCACCACAGGAGTCAGCAATGCCTGTTCACACCTCCCTCGACCGCATCGCGGCCCCGCCCGGCCCTCCGGCCGACATCGCCGAGGTCGTCGCGTTCCCGGCCTCCGCGGCCGGCCACTGGAAGTCATCACGGTCACCGGGGCCTCCAGCGGCCTCTGCGCACCCACACAGACCCCAGCCGAGACAGCGGCGAAGTCGTCACCGCGGTCGCCGACCGCCTTCGCGCCGACTTCTTCCTCCGTATCGGACTGGACAGCCTGCTCACCGTAGGCAGCGCCCTGCAACACCCCACTGAGAGAAGGAACGACCAGCCATGCCCTTCGCGAACTTCAAGGTCCCCGAGAAGACTCTCACCCAGAAGCAGAAGGAGGAGATCGTCACCCGCACCACCGAGCTGTACGTCGAGATCTACGGCGAGCGCGCCCGCAACAACACCATGGTTCTGGTCGAAGAGGTCGCCGACGGCGGCTGGGGCGTCTCCGGCAACGTGCTGACCCTCGCCATGCTCGGTGAGGCGACACCGAACGACACGGGTGACGCCTGACCTCGCCGGCCGTCGTTCGGTCAAGACAGCACCATGAAACCGAGGGCCGCCGACCGCACCCGGCGGCCCTCGGCAGGCCCTGCCGTGCTACGCGCTCTTGTCGGTGTGTGGTTTCGCGTCGCGTCGGCGGTGGCATGGCGAAGGCCGGTGCCGGCAGCGGGTGTTGCTGCGGGTG